>NZ_CP019605.1:966867-1289156 GCF_001997295.1 Tessaracoccus flavus | reverse complement strand
GTGAGGCGCGCGGGGCGCACGATCTCGAGGTCGTTATCGCCTATCCAGTTGAGGCGCACGCCGATCGATTTGAGCACGTCGCTGATGCGGTCGACCTCCTCGATGCGGGCGATGCCGCGCAGGACTGTCCGACCGTTGTTGAGCAGGCTGGCGCACAGAATCGCCATGGCCGCGTTCTTGGAGGTACGCACATCGATCTGGCCCGACAGGCGCGCCTCGCCCTGGATCTCGAAGTTGACGCTGCCCTCGGTGGCGGTCTGGATGAGGGGCATGTCCAACGCCTCCGCGAGACGGTCGATCATGTTGAGGGAGAGGTTCTGCTGGCCGTTCTCGATGCGGTGTACCGCGCTCTGGACCGAACCAAGTTCGTCCGCCAGTTTCTGCTGCGACCATCCGCGCGCGATGCGCGCATCGCGGATCATTCGGCCGATCGACTCACTCGTAGCACTCATCGCAACAGGTTATCTCATGCATGAGATAAATCCAGGTTCTACGGGTGGCGCGCAGTCTGCGAACGCCTCCGAAGAGCACTAAGGTGGTGCCATGAGCTCTGAATATGACGTCGTTGTCCTCGGCGCTGGCCCCGGCGGCTATGTGGCCGCCATCCGCGCCTCGCAGCTAGGCCTCAAGGTGGCCGTGATCGAGAAGCGGTACTGGGGTGGAGTCTGCCTCAACATCGGCTGCATCCCGACGAAGTCGCTGCTGCGCAACGCCGAACTGGCCCACATCTTCAACCACGAGGCCGACACGTTCGGGATCGAGGGGGAGGTCAGCTTCAACTACGCCAAGGCGTACAAGCGCAGCCGCCAGGTCTCGGACCGGATGACCAAGGGCATCCATTACCTCATGAAGAAGAACAAGATCACCGAGATCGACGGCTGGGGCACCTTCCTCGACGCCCACACGATCGAGGTCGAACTGAATGGCGGCGAGAAGGAGAAGGTGACCTTTAAGAACGCCATCATCGCGGTGGGCGCCACCACCCGCATGCTTCCCGGCACTGAGCGCTCGGCCAACGTCGTCACGTACGAGGAGCAGATCCTCGCCGACGAGGTCCCGGGATCGGTCATCGTCGGCGGCTCCGGCGCCATCGGCACCGAGTTCGCCTTCGTGATGAGCCAGTTCGGCACGGACGTCACGATCGTCGAGTACCTCGACCGCATGGTTCCCACCGAGGACGCGGAGATCTCTGCGGAACTGGCCAAGGCCTACAAGAAGCTCGGGATCAAGGTGCTCACCTCGACGAAGGTCGAGTCGATCGAGGACACCGGCTCCGGGGTGAAGGTGACTGTAAGCCCTGCCGACGGTGGGGAGCAGAAGGTCCTCGAAGCCGACCGCTTCCTGTCCGCCATCGGCTTCGCGCCGCGCATCGACGGGTTCGGCCTCGAGAACACCGGCGTGGAAGTCACCGAACGCAAGGCCATCGCGATCGACGACTTCATGCGGACCAACGTCGAGCACATCTTCGCTATCGGAGACTGCACGGGCAAGCTCATGCTCGCGCACACCGCCGAGGCCCAGGGCGTCGTCGCGGCCGAGACGATCGGCGGCGCGGAAACCCAGCCCATCAACTACGACATGATCCCGCGCGCCACCTACTGCCAGCCGCAGGTGGCCTCTTTCGGCTACACGGAGCAGCAGGCGAAGGACAAGGGGTACGACGTCAAGGTCAGCAAGTTCCCGTTCGCCGCCAACGGCAAGGCCTGGGGCCTGGGCGACGGCTCGGGCTTCGTCAAGATCGTCGCCGACGCCCGCTACAACGAGATCCTCGGCGCGCACATGATCGGTCCCGACGTCACCGAACTCCTGCCCGAGCTGACGCTCGCCCAGGCCTACGACCTGACCGCCGAGGAGATCGGCCGCAACATCCACGCGCACCCGACCCTGTCCGAGGCGCTCAAGGAGGCCGCCGAGGGCATCGCGGGCCACATGATCAACTACTGATCAGCTCTCGCTACAACCTCGAGCCCCGCGCCGCAGTGAGCGGCGCGGGGCTCTATTGTCGTCAGTGAATCAACGAAAGGCGTGCTGTGGCTGACAAGGTGTCGTTCTCGCTCGAGGGGAAGGTCGCCCTAGTCACCGGTGCGTCCAAGGGGATCGGTCAGGCCATCGCCCGTGCGCTGGCCGATGCGGGTGCGCTGGTCGCGTGTACGGCACGCTCCAGGAGTTCGCTCGACGAGACCCTGCGGCTGATCTCCGACGAGGGAGGAATCGCGATCCCGGTCGAGTGGGACGTGCGCGACCCGCACGCGGCGCAGCCCGCCGTCGACCTCGTGGAACGCGAGCTCGGGCCCCTCGCCTTGGCCGTCAACAACGCTGGCATCGGAGCGGGCACACCAGCTCTTGACATCACGCCGGACCAGTGGCGATCGGTGTACGAGACCAACGTGGACGGCCTGTTCTGGTCCTGCCAGGCCGAGGGGCGGGCCATGATCGCCAACGGTGGGGGAGCGATCGTCAACATCGCATCCATCTCCGGCTCCATCGCCAACCGGAATCTGACCCAGGCGCAGTACAACTCTGGCAAGGCCGCTGTCATCCACCTGACGAAGTCGCTGGCGGTCGAGTGGGCTCCAGTGGGGATCAGGGTGAACTCCGTCAGCCCGGGCTACACCCGAACGCCGATGAACGAGCGCCCTGAGGTGGCCGACCTCGTGGCGGAGTTCGCGGACACGACGCCGCTGGGGCGCCTTGCCGAACCCGGCGAGATCGCAGGCCCGGTGACATTCCTGCTCAGCCCCGCCGCCAGCTACATCACCGGAGCGGACCTGCTCGTCGACGGCGGCTACTGCTGCTGGTGATCGCGCGTCAGACGAGACGGAAGAGCACCCTTCCGGCGTCGACGTCGTGGTTCACCTCGTCGATCCTCAGCGAGTCGGGTTCCTGATCCATGACCGCGACGATGACGGTGTCGCGCATGTCCGGGTCGGTGATCGACCCGGGATCCCAGGAGACGACCGGAGTGCCGGCCTCCACGCGATCGCCCTCGGCAGCCAGGAGCTCGAATCCCTCGCCGTCGAGGCGGACCGTGTTGATACCGATGTGGACGAGCACGCCGATCTCGTCGTCGACGAGGACGATGAAGGCGTGTGGGCTCAGCTTGATCAGCACTCCGTCGACGGGGGAGACCACCGCCGTCTGTCCCGGCCTCGGCTCGATTCCAACGCCCGGGCCGACCGCCCCGACGCTGAAGACAGGATCGTCGACCTCGCTCATCGCGATGACATGGCCAGGGCAGGGTGCGAGAACCTCAAGCATCACCCGAGCATACGATTCAGAGCCCATGCGTGTGCGCGCAGTCCCAACTAGTGCCCGGGATCAGGCGAGGTGTCGAAGCGTCTGACCTCCTGCAGCACGAGCTGCTGGGCCGAGGGGGAGACGAGGGGGCGAAAGTGGCCAGCCATCTCTAGGGTGATGTTGTGGGCACCTTCCAGATGGGTTCCGTTCGGAACCATCTCGTCGTAGGACGAGCCGATCGAGACAATCTTGGCGTTGACAGCCTGCTCGGCCGCCAGTGCGGTCAGCGCCGAGTTGGCGGGGGAGAAAAGTCCGAGCGGCGTGCGCGCGAGGACCGGTAACGAGAGCGTTGAGCCGCCGAACGGGCTGCACAGGGCGACCAGACCGGCGACCCGGTGGCCGACCTTCGGGTGCAACATGAGCTGCTTGCCGACGAGCCCACCCTTGCTGTGGGCAACCAGCACGACACGGGGGGCGTCGTGCTCGGAGAGTGCCTCGGCGACCTTCTCGGCCGACGCATCGAGCGGGGCCCCGTTCAGCCGCAGACCTGGGACCGGATAGATGGGGTGACCCTCAGCGTGGAGGACCTTCGCGAGGGGGAGCATGAACCGCCACGGCTCCCAGATCCCCGGTAGCACGATGACGGGGACTCGGTCGCCGTTGTCGTAGGCGTCCGGGGGAGTCCGGTCCAGGATCGAGCGTGGCCACCGAACGGCCACGTTGAGCCAGTCCGCCGCAATCGTCGCGAGCCTTCTCATGCCGTCTCACACACATCGAGTGCGGCCGCCACGACCCAGTCGGCATGGTCCACCACCACCTGGTGGGACGCTCCCTCGACCAACGTCGTCGTCACCTCGCAGCCGCGGGCAGCCCGTGCGAGCTCATCGACCCATTCGTCGGTGCAGAGGACGTCCTCGTCGCCCCGGAGGATTGCGAGGCGACCCTTGAGCCCCTCGATCCTACGTTCGATTCTGTACTCGAGCATCGCCGGGAAGACGGCGGCGACCCACGACGGTGCCGTTTGGAGGTACCCCTGCACTGACAGCATCGCCGCAGGGAGGCGCTCAGAGAAGCTGGACCGGATGAAGTCGGCGAGAACGGTCCGCGTGTCCCGGCTGCCCGGAGGCACGACGGGGGCCACCAGGACAACGCGTCCACCGAACTCGGGTGCCAGGAGCGCCAACTCGACGACGAACTGGGCACCCATCGAATGACCGATCATCACCACTCGAGACGCCTTCAGCGCCTCGAGGCCGGATCGGATCACCCGGGCGAAGCCCTCGACGTCGAGGTCGTCCTCGGGCTGCGGAACGCCCCCGAAGCCCGGCAGATCCATGAGCAGGACGCGGCCGTGTGCGGCGAGCTTCTCCGCGAGCGGAGCCATGTAGAGCGAACTGACTCCGATGCCATGCACCAGCACAAATGTCGGCACCGTGCCGCCCGGGCCGTCGAATTCCAGGATGCGCAGTTCATAGTCATCGCAGATGAACCAGTGCTCAGCGGACTGGTGGGTGATCTCCGGAGCGTCGCTGTCTGGCACACGCCTAGCTTAATCGGGTCCGCGGGCCACTCGTCGACGTCCGATGAGCCGTGTTGATACCACAGTGATACCATAGAGCCATGGCAATGACCTTGCGACTGTCAGAAGAGGATGAGCGAGCCTTGGCGGCCTTGGCCGAAGCCCAAGGGGTGAGCCGTCAGGAGGCGACCGTGCGCGCCATTCACGAGGCTGCCGAGCGGCGTGGCCACGAGGCCAGGATGACCGGGGCATCCGCTAGAGCGCGGGCGCGGTACGCAGACCTTCTGGATCGCCTCGGCCAGTGACTGAATATCTGACACTCGAGGATCTGTTGCTCCTGATCGACGATTTGGGAGTGGGCCCGGTCCGCGATGTCGGATTGCTGGAATCAGCGGCGCATCGGCCGACGTCGAGCCTCTGGGGCACCGATGCTTATCCTGACATCAGTGTTAAGGCAGCGGCCATCATGGAGTCGCTTGTCCGCAACTACGCCCTGATCGACGGGAACAAACGTCTCGGGTGGCTGGCGGCGATCGTGTTCCTGGACATCAACGGGCTTGAGGTGGATGCGCCCGACGACGACGCGTACGACCTCGTCATCGCCGTCGCGTCGGGACAGGCCGACCTACGTGAGATCGCTGACGCACTGCGCAGGTGGAGTCACGAGCGGCGGTGAGCTAGGCGCCAGGCAGACCTCTTACGCTAGTCCGATAAGCTGCATTATGTCACTTTGTCTCGATCAAGGGCCGCGCGAGAGCTCCCCCTGTGAAGTGCCAGATCAAATGGCATTTTGACATCACTCGTGGCAATCGGTGACACGGTCGTGGCATCCGTGACGGCTCGATGGCATTTCGTTTCAGCAGCACGGCGTGTCGCCTGTCACTCCCCCAGCCCGGTCCTGCAGAGTCTGTCGGTGTTACCGGCGAACTTGTCAGACCATCGGGTCAGTTTCAGCACATGGAGTGCGGGAGGACGAGACGCAACGTTCTACGCGACGGCAGCCCCCGGGTGGAATAGTCGCTAAGAATGGATCAGCTCCGCGAGCTCATCAAGATCATCGGGCGTAATTTGCAGCTCGGGAGACACTAGAGAACGGTAACCACCTTCACCATCGGACGCGAACCGTGCCTGTGACCCCAGGATCACGTATCGATCCTCAGAAGTCGCGTCGAGGAACAGGAGTTCGACCTCTGTCAATTCCGGTCGACCCACCGCTTCGTACATAACGCCATCAACCTCGCCGCCCGCTTCCAAGATCACAATCTCATCTCCTGGGCTGAGGTCGCCCGCGGCTACCGAAACCACTCGAACATGATGGAAGGTTCCCGGTCGTCCGGCGGTCTCTTCCCGACTCGGAGTGAAGTCAGTCCCCGCGTAGGGGTTGATCATCGGATCGTCAGAGGACCAGTCCGGATAAACAAGACCATACTCCGTCTCCAGCAATTCGAAAGTCACCACCGCGACGCTATTAGCTGCCATCTGCTCTAGGGTCTCGTACCATACTTCCTCCGCAACCATCTGGACCGTAGAGGAAGCAGATGGTTCTGGACTCACTCGGCCGCCGCGTTCAGAGCCGGCCGATGTATGATCCTCACTTGCAGGCAAGCTCGCTCGGTCAGCTTGATTCGTACAAGCCGACAGCGCAAAAGCCGACACCATCAACGATACAACGCACACAACCCATTTTTCTGCGCTCATCCGACGCCTCCTCAGCTGTAACGTTCGGTGACATTTTGACGGTCGTACGACTGGGGCATGAAGATAGTATGCCGATCGCGAGGCACTGCCACGCCCAGGGGCCGAGATAGAACATCGTGACCATGACGATCGCGGTGAAGATCGCCGCGTCTCCACGCTCGACCTCCCGGGCCGCCAGCTCGAGCTGCTGCAGCGGGTCCACGCCACGGGCACCCCGATGGTGGTGCTCGTGATGTCGGGCCGCCCGCTGGACCTGCGCTGGGCCGACGCGAACGCCGACGCCATAGTCCAGATCTGGTATCCGGGGGTGCGGGGCGGAGACGCCGTCGCCCGGGTGCTGTTCGGCGACGTCTCCCCCGCCGGCCGGTTGCCCTTCACCTGGCCGCGGCATGTGGGCCAGGTGCCGATGGTGCACTCGCACTACCGCACGTTCCAGCCCGAGGAGGCGGACAAGCGCTACTGGGACGAGGAGAGCACCCCGCTCTACCCGTTCGGTCACGGCCTCACCTACGCGACGGTGGAGTACTCGGACCTGCGGGCGCCGTCGAGTGTCGCCGTCGGGGAGACGGGCACGGTCGCGGTGACGCTCACCAACACCTCTGAGGTGGACTCGGACGAGGTGGCGCAGCTCTACATCCACCAGCGCTACGGCACCTCTACCCGGCCGGTTCGCGAGCTCAGGGCCTTCCGTCGGGTGCACGTGCCGGCGGGTGCGTCGGTGGACGTCGAGTTCGAGCTCGGTCCGGACCAGCTGCGCTACTGGAGCGCCGCGACCCGCACCTGGGTGCAGGACCCCACGGTCATCGACCTGTTCGCCGGGGGCAGCTCTGTCTGCGACCTGACGACGTCGCTTGAGGTCACCGCCTGACCCCTCGCTCGTCCGACGCCGTTAGTGAGGGAAAACCGACCCCCGCGTCTAGGTCGTGAACCGTGTCCGCGCGTGCATCTCTCCCAGTCAGGGACGACGCGCGGTTGCCAGGAAGAGGCCGAATGAACGCCCGGCTTTGTGGACTTCCCCGCAGTCGTCGAACCTCACGTCGACGAATCCGGCCGCTTCCAGCCGACTGCGGAGGTCGTCGCGATCGAATCCGTTGTGGCCGTCGAAGTCGTGCAGGTGTTCGTGGAACGAGCCGTCCTCACGATCGAGGTCCGCGATGGCGACGCTGCCGCCAGAGCGCAACAGGCTCCAGAACCCCTCCAGGACGCGATCCAGCTCGCCGATGTGGTGCAGCACGAGGCTGCTCGCGATGAGATCGAAAGCCTCCCCCGCCGGCACCTCGTCGGTCGACAGGTCCAGGTCCCACACCCGAGTGGCCGCTGGAAGCGTCCCTCGCTCGACCTTCGTCGTCATCGCCGCCCGCATGCCGGCCGATGAGTCCGCCAGCGTCAGCGCGCCGACCCCCTCCCCGAGCGCCTGCGCGACGAGACCCGTGCCGGCGCCGTACTCCAGGACCCGCTCATCGCCGTTCAGCCGAAGGCTCTCGACGATGGCGTCGGCGATCGTGCGCGCCCGCTCGATCTTGGACTGGTCCTCGTCCCACGTGGCGGCCTGATCGTCGAAGTGATTGTGCATGCAGGAAGTCTAGGCAACCGCTCGTCTAGAGGTGCAGCCGCCGGCGGAGCGCCGACCCGAGTTGGCGCGGCCGGATGATGAGGATGAGTGACACCACCAGCAGGCTGAACCCCACGCAGATCAACGCCGGTAGAGGTGTTGCGACCCACCCGAAGAGGACGAACAACCCCGGCACGAGGCCGATCAGCCCGACGAGGAGCGCCTTCGCCAGATGCTCCTGCGGGTCGAGGCGGACGATCCAGACGATGACGCCGAGGGCGAGGTTGGCGGCCGTACAGATGGCTGGGACGACCCATGTCGTGGCCCAGAAGTCGGGGCCGTCGTACTGGTTCCAGACGACGGCAGCGACGGACAGCAGCAGGACGAGCCAGCCCACCAGGCTCCCGACGTTACGTCGGCGCTGGACGGCCGCGATCACCACGAGCCAGACCACCGCGACCGACAGCCACACGGTGCGCACGGGAGCGACGAGGCCCGGAACCAGCGCCGGTGCGGCGAATGAAAAGATGAGGACCAGCACAGACAACGCCACCACGGCCGCCCAGACCTGTCGTCGATCGAAGCGAAGCGGGGGCGCCGGGAAGATCTCCCTGCTGGCCAGCCTCGCCTCAACGTGGTCGAGTTCCACACGGCACAGCGGGCATTCGGCCCACTCCCCCGCCACCTGTCCCCCGCAGGACGCGCACAGCCTCATGCGTCCGTCGCCTCCATGTCGTGGTCTGTCGGCCCGGCCACCTCGGCCAGTTCGTCGGCGGTGACCCGGCTGGCGGTGATCTCCACAGGGATCCCCGCGCTGGTCAGGTGCCGGACGAACGCGGCGTGGTAGTCGGTCTCGATGAACGGGGACGTGAACGAGATGGTGAGCTGGCCGCCGAACGCGGCCTCACCCTCACCGAACTCGCGGAGAGGGTGGGGATCTCGCTGGTCAACCTCTCGGTCCTGAAGAACGACCGAGCGAGGGCGATCAGGTTCACCACCCTGATCGCCCTCTGCGACGCCCTGGGCTGCCAGCCGGGCGACCTGTTCGAGCTCGCCCCCTGACCCCGGCCCCGGCCGGACCTCAGGCGGCCTCGCGGCGGAAGGTCCACCAGACGCCGCCCACCAAGGGAAGGACCACCCAGAAGACGGAGGCGACGAGCAGCTGCGGCCACATGCCCGGGTCGCCGCCCATCTGCATCTGCTGCGCGACACCGTTCATGTCGACCCACGCGAAGGTCTCGCTCATCCACTCGCTGAACTGGCGCAGGATCTGGATCGCCATCGGTCCGACGAGGACGATCGCGATGGCGGCGGCGCTGTTCTGCACGAGCAGCCCGATGCCGAAGGCGCTGGCCATGAAGAGGCAGAACGCCAACAGGTCCAGGAGGACGTCCTTCGCCGGAATCCACATGCCGGCAGTGTTCATACCAGCCACATCGCGACCCAGGTAGGTGGACGCGATACCGAGTGCGGAGGCCAGGCCCCAGACCAGCAGTGTCGCCACCGCGGTGACTATGGCCTTGGCGGCGATGACCAACCCTCGTCGCGGGACCAGGGTGAACGTGGTCATCACGGACCGGGTGCCCCACTCGGACGTGGTGAGCAGCACGATCAGCGGCGCGAACAGGTACTGCACCGGCATGCGGATGAGGAAGGCGCTCACCAGCCAGTGGTTCGCCGCGCTTTCGAAGAGGGAGTCGTAGAAGGCGGCGATGAGCCCCGCCACGAGCAGCGCGGAACTGAGCGTGAGCAGCGCCAACGTCTGGTTGGAGCGCGTGGCCAGGAACTTCCGGAACTCCACGACGAGGACGTTGCGGAAGCGCAGGGGCGCGGCCTCGCCCCGTCGGAACTGGGTGTGGGTGCGGTCGAGGGGTGCGGTGGTCATGACAGTGCTCCTTCACGGGACGTGGTTGCGGTGCGGGTGATGAACATCTCCTCGAGATCGTCGCCGGAGGCGAGCAGTTCGGCCAGGGTGCCGTGGGCGACGATGCGGCCCTGGCCGATCATGACCAGCTCGTCGGCGATCTGCTGGACCTCGTGGAGGAGGTGGGAACTGAGCAGGACGGTGCCGCCCCGGGTGGCGAAGTCGCGCAGCAGGCCGCGCATCCAGCGGATGCCGGCGGGATCGAGGCCGTTGGCCGGCTCGTCGAGGACGAGGACCGACGGGGACCCGAGGAGCGCGTGGGCGATGCCCAGCCGCTGGCGCATGCCGAGCGAGTACTTCCCGACGCGGCGCTTCGCCTCCTTGGCCGTGAGGCCGACGAGGTCGAGCACCTCGCGGACCCGGGTGCGGGGGAGGCCGAGGACGATGGCGCCCTGGGTGAGGATCTCGAGGCCGGTGCGGCCGGGGTGCAGGGCGGACGCGTCGAGCATGGTGCCCACCTGGGCCGCGGGAGCGGTGAGGTCGTGGTAGCGCTGGCCGAGGACCAGGGCGGTGCCGCCGGTCGGTTCCGCCAGGCCGACGAGGCAGCGCATCGTCGTGGACTTGCCGGCGCCGTTGGGGCCCAAGAAGCCGCAGACGTTGCCGGGGGAGACGGTGAACGAGATGTCGTCGACGGCGAGGACGTCGCCGTAGCGCTTGGTCAGATTCTGGATCGTGATCATGGCTTCATCACACGCTGGCCGGCCGGGTACGCGCGAGGGGCAGAGGTAGCAACTTCCGGCTCTCCAAAGTTGCGCCGACGAGAGACTTTGGATGCTGTGGCCGACGCCTCGGCAAGCCCTAGGCTTGCGGGATGGAGCGGACGAAACGCGCGTGGCTGCCGGAGGCGGCGAGGATCGTGCCGATCGCCTTCTTCACCGTCGTCGGACAGCTCCTGCCGCTGGGGCTCGAGGGTCGGTACTGGGCGCTCGTGGCGAATGCCGTCGCGCTGGTGCTGGGCCTCGTGGCGATGCGCTGGCGCCGTCGCCACCCCGTCACCCTTACGGTGGCGCTCAGCCTGCTGATGCTCCCGTTCCCGTCGCTCTGGCTGGTGTCGGGGTGGGCGTATCTCAGTCTGGCCACCCACCTCCGGACGCGGGCGACGGTACTGGTGGGCCTCCTCGACGTAGTCTGCTTCACCCTCGGCACCGTCGTGGAGTCGGAGCTGCCCACGCCGTCGGACGTCGCCGGCGCCGTCGTGCTGTCCGGGATCTCCGTCGTCGCCCTGGGCGCGCTCGGCAGCTACCTCGGGTCGCGGCGCCGCGAGGAGGCCGCGATCCAGGCCCGGCTCGAGCTGGCGGAGCGCCAGCAGCGGTTGGAGCGCGAGAACGCCAAGGCCGAGGAGCGCAACCGCATCGCCCGCGAGATGCACGACGTCCTCGCACACAAGATCACCCTCATCTCGCTGCACGCCGGAGCGCTGGCGTACCGCGACGACCTCGCGCCCGACGAGGTGCGGCAGGCCGGCGAGACCATCCGAGCCAGCGCCCACGACGCGCTCGCCGAACTCCGCATGATCCTCGGGCAACTGCGCCAGACCGACGGCGGCGCCCCCGCCAAGCCGCAGCCCACGCTCGCGGACCTGCCCGCGCTCGTCGAGGGGCACCGCGAGGCCGGCCACCAGGTCGTCCTCGACGACCGGCTCGAGGCCGAGCCCCTGCAGACCGTCAGCCGGCACGCCTACCGCATCGCGCAGGAGGCGCTCACCAACGCCGCCCGGCACGCGCCCGGCACGCCCGTCGAGATCGTCATCGCCGGCGGCCCGGAGATGGGGTTGTCCCTGAGGATCAGCAACCCGCTGAGCCTCGTCGCCGCCACGTCGCCCGGCGCCGGGCTGGGACTCGTCGGGCTCGAGGAGCGGGTCGACCTGGCGGGGGGCCACATGACCGCGGGCGAGGTGGACGGCCACTTCGTCGTCGACGCCTGGCTCGCGTGGGCCCCGGCGTAGGCTGACGACGTGCACACGATCCGGTTGGTCATCATCGACGATGACGCGCTCGTTCGCGCGGGGCTCGGCATGCTGCTGGGCGGCGGCCGGTCCGGCTTCGAGATCGTCGGGGAGGGCGCCGACGGGGCCGACGCGGTCCCGCTCGTCGAGGCACACCGGCCGGACATCGTCCTCATGGACATCCGCATGCCGCGCGTCGACGGGGTCGCCGCCACCCGGCAGGTGCTGGCGCTCCCGGACCCACCCAAGGTGATCGTCCTCACGACTTTCTCGTCCGACGACCTCGTCGTCGAGGCGCTGCGGGCCGGCGCCCACGGATTCCTGCTGAAGGACACCGCCCCGCCGGAGATGGTGGAGGCGATCCGCCGGGCCGCGGACGGGGAGCGGGCGCTGTCGCCACAGGTGGTGTCGGCGGTGATCGCGGCGGCCACGTCGCATCCCGGCGACGAGCGGACCCGGCGGGCCCGGGCGGAGCTGGACGGCTTGTCGGAGCGGGAACTCGAGGTGGCGGTCGAGCTCGGCCGCGGGCTGTCGAACGCGGAGATCGCCACGAAGCTCTACCAGTCGGTGGCGACGGTGAAGGCCACCGTGACGCGAATCCTGGCCAAGCTCGGCTGCACCAACCGCACCCAGGTGGCGCTCCTGGTGCACGACGCGGACCTGGTGGACTGATTTCGGGGTGGGATTTCTGCCACTAAGGCCTCCCCAGTGGGCTCAGTGGCAGTGAGCGCACTCCATAATTTCGGCACCGCGCCCGACGGCGTCCTCAGTCGCTGTAGAGCCAGCGGTGGCGCAGGTTCACCGCACAATAGGCGGCCGCGAGGATGCCGAGCAGGGTGATGCCGACGTTGGCGGCCAGGGGGAGGTCGACGGGCGCGGTGTACTCCCAGCGTGAGACCGCGTCGAACCATTCGGCTCGCGTCACCCACTGGACCGACTGCGTGACCTCCAGGAACAGGGCCGCCAGCAGCAGGATGGCCGCGACGACGACCCCGGCGACCGCGAGCGCGGGCTGCCGGGCGGAGAACTTCGCCCGCCGGTACTCCCACGAGCCCTTCAGCGGCGTCATCTCCCGCTCGCCCTCGGCGGTGACGACGTGGGCCCGTCGCATCCCGAACGTTCAGCCGAAGGCTCTCGACGATGGCGTCGGCGATCGTGCGCGCCCGCTCGATCTTGGACTGGTCCTCGTCCCACGTGGCGGCCTGATCGTCGAAGTGACTGTGCATGCAGGAAGTCTAGGCAACCGCTCGTCTAGAGGTGCAGCCGCCGGCGGAGCGCTGACCCGAGTTGGCGCGGCCGGATGATGAGGATGAGTGACACCACCAGCAGGCTGAACCCCACGCAGATCAACGCCGGTAGAGGTGTTGCGACCCACCCGAAGAGGACGAACAACCCCGGCACGAGGCCGATCAGCCCGACGAGGAGCGCCTTCGCCAGATGCTCCTGCGGGTCGAGGCGGACGATCCAGACGATGACGCCGAGGGCGAGGTTGGCGGCCGTACAGATGGCTGGGATGACCCATGTCGTGGCCCAGAAGTCGGGGCCGTCGTACTGGTTCCAGACGACGGCAGCCACGGACAGCAGCAGGACGAGCCAGCCCACCAGGCTCCCGACGTTACGTCGGCGCTGGACGGCCGCGATCACCACGAGCCAGACCACCGCGACCGACAGCCACACGGTGCGCACGGGAGCGACGAGGCCCGGAACCAGCGCCGGTGCGGCGAATGAGACGATGAGGACCAGCACAGACAACGCCACCACGGCCGCCCAGACCTGTCGTCGATCGAAGCGAAGCGGGGGCGCCGGGAAGATCTCCCTGCTGGCCAGCCTCGCCTCAACGGGGTCGAGTTCCACTCGGCACAGCGGGCATTCGGCCCACTCCCCCGCCACCTGTCCCCCGCAGGACGCGCACAGCCTCATGCGTCCGTCGCCTCCATGTCGTGGTCTGTCGGCCCGGCCACCTCGGCCAGTTCGTCGGCGGTGACCCGGCTGGCGGTGATCTCCACAGGGATCCCCGCGCTGGTCAGGTGCCGGACGAACGCGGCGTGGTAGTCGGTCTCGATGAACGGGGACGTGAACGAGATGGTGAGCTGGTCGCCGTGGCTGACCGCGCCGAACTGCGGCCGGACGGCCGCGACATGGAGGTAGAGACGGCCCGTGTGCCGCGCCACCGGCTCGGGTAGCACCACGCGCCCCAGGTTCGAGATGGCCAGCGTGATGCCGCGGTTGGACAGGGCGTTGACCGACGCGAGGATCACATCCTTGAGCGGCCGCGGGATGATCCGCAACGCAGGGTTGCGCTCGAAGCGCACGAGGCGACGGATCTTGCGGGCAAGCCCTTCCTTGGTGAGGACCTGGCGGAACTGCCGGTCGAGGTCTGCGCACACGCCCGAAATGGAGTCCTCGCCGCTGTCGCCGGTGTATGTGTGCGCGAGCAGCGTGGTGGCGAAGAAGTTGCGTCCGGACGCGGTCGGAAAGAACTGCCGGAGGTTCACCGGGACCGAGCACGTGAGCGTGCGGGGCAGCGACTGGGCCGGTACCTGTGTCCGTCGCACCGAGTCGAAAAAGACTGCCAGGAGGTAGATCGTCAGCGAGACGCCCTCGGCCTTGGCCAGCCGCAGGACGGGGCCCACCGGCATGGACAGCTCGATCACCCGTGTGCGCAGGTCTGGGGAATGGGTGCCGCGCAGCACGTCGCGACGCCGGTGGCGGCGTCGGGTCGTCGTGGGCGGCCCGTCGTCGACCTCGGCCGGCAGTTCGGTGGACGGGGACTCGACAGCGGCAGTGGCGTCGTCCTCGAAGGTCACCGGCGCCGAGGATGAGCGGAACCAGTGCGTGAACGCGTCTACGGTGAAATCCTGCTTCAGCTCGGTTGCTCCTTGCACCGTGCGGAACTCCTCGACGTGCCGTAGGCCCACGTACTCGGTCAGAAGATCCTCGAAGAACCACAGTGCGCCCGTGCCGTCGGTCAGGGCATGGAAGACCTCTACCGAGATCCGTCGGCCTCGGTACAGCACCCGGAACAGCAGGTCATGGCGCTGATGGTGGTAGAGGTGCTGCACCGGCGGCCCCGTCTCCTCCGCGACGCTGGGGCGCAGGTCCGACTGTTGGAGGTAGTACCAGAACACGCCCTGCCGCAGCACCGCGCTGAAGAGGGGGTACTGCGCGTACACACGGTCCAGCGCTTCCTGCAGCACCTCCGGGTCGATTGGCTCGTCGAGTTCTGCGGCCAGGCGGAAGACTTTGCTGTCGACATCGCTGCGGGCGGCGAGGAAGATGTTGGCGGCGTTGTCGAGCCGCACCCATGGCCGGCGCTGAGCTGAGACCCTCGTCATCCACGTCTCCCCGCTGACGGAGATGGCGGGGGCCGGCTGTCCGCCAGGTTGCCGTCGAGGAAGTCCGTGACGAGCTGATACGCCGTCGTGACGTGCCGCGAGAGGCGCGGCAGCCCGATGAAGCCGTGCAGAGCGCCGTCGATCCGCTCGATGCGGGTGGGTGTGCCGGCCGCGCGGAGGGCGTGGCCGAAGGCCTCCCCCTCGTCGCGGAGCAGGTCGTACTCCGCGGTCACGACCAGCGCCCGCGGCAGCCCGGACAGATCCTCGGCGAGTAGGGGCGAGATGAGCGGCGACAGGCGCAGCTCGGGATCGGGCTGGTACATGGCGACGTAGTCCTGCACCTCGACGGCCGTCAGCCGCAGGCCGGTGCCGTAGTGGGCGACAGACCGGTACGGCGAGGTGGCCGGGTCGTGGTCCCACTGGGTGACGGGGTAGAACAGGATCTGCGCCCCGGGCAGCGCGCTCCCCCGGCCCCGCAGCGCGAGCGCGACGGCGGCAACGAGGTTGCCCCCGGCCGAGTCCCCGATGAGCGTGATGTCTTCGGGCC
Organism: Tessaracoccus flavus; assembly: GCF_001997295.1. NCBI lineage: Bacteria > Bacillati > Actinomycetota > Actinomycetes > Propionibacteriales > Propionibacteriaceae > Tessaracoccus > Tessaracoccus flavus. The sequence goes on along the minus strand of NZ_CP019605.1, from coordinate 1,273,399 downwards.
GCGCAGCGCCAGCGAGCGCGGGATCGGTCAGCAGCGTCTCCGCTACCTCGAGGCAATCCTCGAGAGCGGCCGGATAGGGATGCTCCGGCGCCAGCCGATAGCCGACGGAGCACACCACCCGACCCGTGAGCTCGGCCATGGTGCGGCAGGTGGCGGAGTAGGTGTCGATGTCGCCGATGGTCCACCCTCCGCCGTGGAAGAACAGCAACACCCCCTCACCCGTGCTGGACTTGGGCAGGAAGATCCGCAGCGGGATCTTGTGCCCGGCCTGAGCCGTCACGGACCGATCGAGGATCCGGTCAGGATCCCTCGGCACCCACGACAGGGCCCGTTGTGCGCGGCGCACCTTCTCGTAGTCCTCACGCATGTTGATCCGGGGGGCGGAGAAGAGGCCGAGGATGGCCCGCATCAGCGGGTTGACTGGCGGATTCGCGTCGTCCGCTGCTGCACCCATGCGGCAACCTTACGGCGTAGCGTCAGCGCCTTCAGGCCAGCTCGCGATCATGGTCGTCGGGGCGGTAGCGGGAGCCCGTGTAGATCCGCACCGTCACGGCCGTGAGCACCGCGAGGTAGGCGACGACCAGCACCGGGAACCACCAGGCGGGCACGACGCCGCCGGGTTCGTGCGCGGCGTAGCCGATGATCAGGCTGATGGCCACGAAGAGGCCGAGCGTCAGGGCGACGATCACCATGAGGTCTTCGCGCAGCAACCGTTCGAAGCGGATGAGCCTGCGGGGTCGCCCGAGCCACCACTCCTTATGCGGCGCGTTGATGCCGTCCGGCCAGACAAGGACGAGCCGCGAGATCCAGAGCATCGGCGCGACGGTCGCAAGCGGCAGGAGCAGTGCGAATCCGACGGCACTGGTCCTGCTCGACCACCCGTCCGGCACTCCCCCGCCGGACCAGTGCGTCGGGACCCGCTCGGGCAGCGTCAGGTTCAGCCAGACCAGGCTCAGGAGCCACCCAACAACGGCTGCGGCCAGCACCAGTCGCCGCCAGCCACCCGCAGGTTCCCGCTGCAGAAGTTTGGCCTCTGCCGCCACCCTCCGACGGTGCGCCTCCCGTTCTCGCCAGGAGTCTCCCGACCCAGTCACCGCGCTCCCCCTCGCTCCGCATCATGCCTTCGAAGAATTGACCCTATTACCTGTGAAACGGTTTCCCGTAAGGTCATGCATGGGCCATGGTCCGCGAAGAAGCGCAACGACCCGAAGGAGGAAACATGAGAATGCATCACCAAGCGCCCGACGACGCCCCCGTCGGCGGCAGGAAACTGAGGACGCGATTACTCGCTGTAGTCAGCGCCGCCGCACTCATCGCCAGCGGCCTCGGGGGATGAGTGAAGCGAGCGCCGAGACGATCCCCGTCGGCTCCGGCAGTTTCACCACTGACCCCGTTGGGCCCGCCCCGCAGGGCTGTGCCCCGCTCGCGACCAACGCCCGTGCCTACCTGACGGACACCGCACCTGCTGGCGCCGTACCCACCAACGACTGGTGGTCCTCGCTCGTGTTCAAGAAGTACAACTGCGTCGGTAGCGAGCCGCTGCACGCTCACCCCATGTCCTTCCTTCCAGACGCCACCGGGCTCGGAGTCTCCTACACGCAGACCCCGTCCATCGTGGGCGGAAGCGCCGACTACCCCTGGCCCGGGGAATTCCACTACGTCTACGGCCAGGACGTTAAGGTCGGGGTTCAGGGCCTCACCGCGCCGGTCGTCGAGGTCGCCGATTGGACCGACTGGACCGTGACGCCTTCGTGGAGCGATGGCACTCGCTCGATGACCGCAACGATCGGCCATGGGCTCCCCATCGCGTGGTTCGACATCACCGGTGGCGACGCGGTCCTCACCGCCGCAGCCGACCTGCGCGTCTGGCTCAACGACGGGGCTCGTCTCGGGTTCAGCGCCGGCGGCGCCGACTACGTCGCGTTCGCCCCGACCGGAGCTGACTGGACGGTCTCCGGCACCCTGCTCACGAGCGACCTCGGGGGCAAGGGATATCTCTCGCTCGCCTCCCTCCCAACGAGCGCCACCGACACCGATGCTTCCCGCGTCAGCCTCGCGGACCTCTACAGCCCCTACGCCCACGCCAAGGTGGTCGACACCCGCGCCGACTACGCCTATGACGAGGCGACCAGCACGGTCGAGACCGTCTACAGCGCCGTGACCGAGGCGCGAGAGGGGACCAACACCGGCACGGTTCTCTCGCTCTACCCGCACCAGCAGGTTTACCTCGACGGTGTCACCGGCGACGGCCCTTCTGCAGGAGCGGCCCTCGACCGGGCCTACATCTCCCCACGCGGTGAGATGGAGACGCTGGTGGGAGCGACCTCCTTCACCACGGCTACCCCCTTCACCGGCGTGCTTCCGGAGGTCCCCGCCGTCCTCACCGGTGACGGCGACGCGAACGCCCGGTTGGACGCGTTGCTCGACCGTGTCGCCGCCGACCCGATGAGCCCTGACGACGACGACACCTACTGGACCGGCAAGGCCCTCGGCCGAGCGGCACGGATCGTTGAGATCGCCGACCAGCTCGACCGCACCGCGGTCCGCGACACGGCGCTCGCCCAGATCGAGGAGACCCTCACCGACTGGTTCACCGCCTCGCCGGGCGAGACCGAGCAGCTGTTCGCCTACAACGAGAACTGGCGCACCCTCGTCGGATTCCCGGCCTCCTACGGCTCGGACACCGAGCTCAACGACCACCACTTCCACTACGGATACTTCGTCGTCGCCGCAGCAACGCTGGCGCGCTTCAATCCGGACTGGGCGGCCGATACTGCGTTCGGCGGCATGGTCGACGAACTCATCGCGGATGCCAACGGCTTCGACCGTAACGACGACCGCTACCCCTACCTGCGCGACTTCGACATCTACGCTGGCCACGACTGGGCGTCGGGGCATGGTGCGTTCTGGGCCGGCAACAACCAGGAGTCCAGCTCCGAAGGCCAGAACTTCGCCAACGGGCTCATCCAGTGGGGAGCTGCCACCGGAGACACCGCAACGCGCGACGCCGGAATCTACCTCTACGCCACTCAGACGGCTGCAATCCAGCAGTACTGGTTCAACGAGTCGGGCGGCATGCCCGACGACTTCCCGCACGACGTCGTCGGCATGGTCTGGGGCGACGGTGGCACCTACACCACCTGGTTCAGCGCGGACCCGGAGATGATTCAGGGCATCAACACCCTCCCCATCACCGGCGGCCACCTCTACCTCGGACTTCGACCCGACAACGTGGTCGAGAACTACGACCACATGGTCGACCTCAAGCCCAGCGCACCTACCGTCTGGCACGACATCATGTGGTCCTACCTGGCTCTCGGCGACGCTCCTCGGGCACTTGCCTACCTGGACAACGACCGCGAGTACCCGGAGGAGGAGGGCGAGAGCCGTGCGCACACCTACCACTGGATCGCGAACCTCTCTGCACTTGGAAACCTCGACTCCACCATTACCGCGGACGATCCCATTGCAGCGGTGTTCAATAAGGACGGAGCTCGTACCTACGTCGCAAGCAACATCACCCAGGAACCCCTGACGGTGACCTTCTCCGACGGAACCACCCTCTCTGTCCCCGTGGGACAGACGGTGACGTCCGGCGCGCACGCGTGGAGTGGCGGCGGTGCACCGAGCGGAACAGAGGAGCCGACAGATCCGACGACGCCCCCGGTCAGCCCCACCACCACGTTCTACCTCGGCGCTGACGGCTCGCTGCTCACGGAGCCCGGTACGGAACCGACAGTCACGATTCCCGTTGCCCCCGGGCAGGGCATCACCTTCATCCAGGATGAGCTCAACGGATCGTTCCAAGGTGCCCGCACCGTCTTCGATATCGGGGTGGACACGACTGGAGTCGGCAACGCCACCGCGGTCAGGGTCTCCTACGACCTGACCGGTGATGGGGCCTTCGACCGCATCGAGACCTACAACTACTTCGCCACCGACCCCGTGCCCGGCTTCGAGCACTACACGCAAGAGCGTGGGCTGCAGAGCACCGAGGGTGCCCTGGGTGACATGGTCAACGGCACGATGAAGGTTGAGATCTGGAACGTTTTTGGACCCGAGTCCGCCACCATCGATCTCTCCACCTCCGTCGTCAAGGCGCCCTTCCCGGGCATGACCGTCGGCACGCCGACGCCGACGCCCACGCCGACGCCGACCCCCACACCGACGCCGACCCCCACACCGACGCCGACCCCCACACCGACGCCGACCCCGACGCCGATGCCGACAGATCCGACGACGCCCCCGGTCAGCCCCACCACCACGTTCTACCTCGGCGCTGACGGCTCGCTGCTCACGGAGCCCGGTACGGAACCGACAGTCACGATTCCCGTTGCCCCCGGGCAGGCCATCACCTTCATCCAGGATGAGCTCAACGGATCGTTCCAAGGTGCCCGCACCGTCTTCGATATCGGGGTGGACACGACTGGAGTCGGCAACGCCACCGCGGTCAGGGTCTCCTACGACCTGACCGGTGATGGGACCTTCGACCGCATCGAGACCTACAACTACTTCGCCACCGACCCCGTGCCCGGCTTCGAGCGCTACACGCAAGAGCGTGGGCTGCAGAGCACCGAGGGTGCCCTGGGTGACATGGTCAACGGAACGATGAAGGTTGAGATCTGGAACGTTTTTGGACCCGAGTCCGCCACCATCGATCTCTCCACCTCCGTCGTCAAGGCGCCCTCCCGGGCATGACCGTCGGCACGCCGACGCCCACGCCGACGCCGACGCCCACGCCGACGCCGACGCCGAGCGAGCCGACCACCCCGGTGTTCGTGCCCACCGCGCCCTACACCAAGCCCGGACTGCACACCATCAACGGCCGTCAGTGGTAGACCACCTGCGAGCCCTACTCGCAGACCGAACGGTGCCGCACCGAAATCTGGGCCTCCGTTGTCAAGCGCACCGGCGACACGTTCACCATCGAACGGGGCTGGGCGTTCAACAACCTGACCTACCTGCCCTACATGACCAGGGCACAGTGGGCCACCAACCCGCTGGGCCACACCGGCCAGTGGACCGCCGCTGACGGATCCAAGTGGCGCACCGAGTGCGACACCCCCGCCACCGGCGGCAACGGCTGCCGCACCTACCGCTGGACCACCGTGTACAACGCGGTGAGGTCCGAGAAGGGTGGAGGCTACGACTTCACCCAGGAGAACAAGTGGGTGGTCAACAACATCGTGATGTTCAAAGCGAACTGATCGACCACGACAAACGGGGGCCCGGTGCATCGCACCGGGCCCAGGCCTGTTGACGGGGCTATCTCACGGCTCGCGGCCTTGTCTCGTGCGGAATCCGCTGATGTGCAGCAAACTGGAGGGTGCTCGGAGCCGACGACATCGGCAGCGGACGAAGGAGACCTCCATGCGACGACGCACACTTCTCACCGGTTTTGGCGGGATCGCCGCGACAGGCGCACTGAGCGCATGCGGTGGCGGTGAAACACAGCAGAATGAGGCCCCGGCTGAGATCGGCGAGGACACCGAGGCCACTTTGGAGCTCGCGTACTGGGACCGGAACCAGTCCGTCACCGTCGAGGCGCTCATCGCGAGCTTCACCGAGAAGTACCCGCGCATCACCGTCACGCCCGCGCTGACTGGCCCCAGTGAGTACTGGACGCGGCTGCGCACCCAGGCCGAAGGCAACAACCTGCCAGACGTCTTCTGGATGAGCGGGCTACACGTTCAGCTCTACGCCAGCAACGGCATGCTCGCGCCGGTGGCCGATGACGTGAACTTCGACGTGTTCCCACAGGCCATGACCGACCTCTACACGGTCGACGGCGTGCGCTACGGCATCCCCAAGGACTTCGACACCATCGCCTGCTGGGTGAACCAGCGCCTCGTCGAGGAAGCGGGCGTATCGCTTCCCGACCCCGAGACCTGGACGTGGGAGGAGTTCGGCGAGACGACCCGCGCTATCGCCGCCGGTCTGGGTGATCGCGGCCACGCCGTGGTCACCGACCTCAACATCGGCGGCCAGCAGAACTGGTACAACACGGTCGCCCAGGCGGGTGGCTACATCATTCGCGACGGCCGCTCGGGCTACGGCGATCCCGACACCATCCGCGGCCTGGAGTTCTGGTCGAACCTTGTCGCCGACGGCGTCGTTCCCCATCCGCGAGTGATCGCCGACAACCCGCCCCAGACCGTCTTCAACTCGGGCCGCGCCGCTATCCACCACACGGGGTCGTGGGAGACCGCCGGCCTGCTGGCCGACTACCCGGATCCGGGTGAACTCGTCGTCGTGCCGCTGCCCCGGGACAAGGAACGCGCGTCCACCATCCACGGCCTCGCCTACGTGGTCGCGGCGAATTCCCCCAACCTTGCCGCCGCAGCCGCTCTGCAGCGCCATCTGACCTCGGAGGAAGCGGGACGCACGGACGCGGCCAACGGCACCGCCATCCCGGCGTGGGAGGGAACGGCTGACACGTGGCACGAGGTGAAGCCCGAGTGGAACCTCGAGGTGTTCACCACAGCGGCTGAGGAGTACGCGGTGCCTTACCCGGTCTCGCGCAACACGGCCGCCTGGAACCAGTTGGAGGCCGACATCCTCACGCCCGCCTTCGCGGGCGAGGTGCCCATGGCGCAGGCTGCCGAGCAGTTGGCCGAGCAGATGGACGCCCTGCTCGCCGCTGAGAACTGATGCCGGTGGCGGCGGCGGCCGCGCGCCGCAAGCACCCCACGAGTGTGGGGTGGTGGCCAGTCCTCTTCATCGGGCCGCTGTTGGCAGGGGTGGCGGTCTTCTACTACTACCCCATCGTCGCCAACGCCTGGACCTCCCTGACGAGCTCGAACGCCTTCGGCCAGAATCCGGAGTTTGTCGGGGTGGACAACTATGCGGAGGTGTTCGCCAGCGGTGAGCTGGGCTCGGCGCTCGGCAACACCATCGGCTACACGCTCATCGTGCTGCTGGGGATACCGCTCGCGGTGCTCGCCTCGGCACTCATCGCGCTGCCGGGGCTTCGCTTCGCCGGGTTGTACCGGGCGCTCTTCTTCATGCCCTATCTGGCGATGCCGATGGCCATCGCGCAGGTGTTCCGGCTGGTCTTCAACGGCGACTTCGGCCTGGTCAATCAGGGGCTGCGCGCCCTCGGGGTCTCGACGACGCCCTACTGGCTGACCACCCCTGGTTTCGCCCTGCTCACCGTCGCGCTCTTCGGGCTCTGGGCCTCCATCGGTTTCAACGTCATCATCTTGTCCGCTGGGCTCAAGGGCATCCCCGTCGACCTCTACGAGGCAGCATCCCTTGACGGGGCCGGCCCGATCCGGCAGTTCTTCAGCATCACCGTCCCGCTGCTCACGCCGTCGATCTTCTTCCTCACCATCATCCAGACGATCAATGGGTTCCAGCTCTTCGACGCCCTGTTCGCCCTCATGGGGTGGACGAACCCCGCACTCCCCCAGACCCGCTCGCTGGTCTACCTCTTCTACCATCAGGGCTTCATTGTCAATGACAAGGGCACCGCCGCGGCCGTCGCCATGGTCATCCTCGTCCTCGTGGCGGGTGTGACCCTGGTGCAGTTCGTCGGGCAGCGCAGGTGGGTGCACTATGGCTGATCCATCGGCGCGACGGCGCTCGCGCGGGCCCCGCTATCCGTGGGCACACGTCCTGCTGATTCTCGGGGCACTGCTCATGACGTTCCCTTTCTTATGGCAGCTCCTCATGTCGGTGTCGACCAACGCGGAGATCCAATCGGTGCCCCCGCAGCCCATCCCGGACCGGCTTCACTTCAGCAACTACGCGGAGGTGTTCGAACGGCTCCCGTTCCTCAATCAGTTCGGCGTGTCGGTGCTCATCACGGTCGCGCGCACGGCGGGCCAGGTGGTCCTGTGTTCGATGGCCGGCTACGCGTTCGCCCGGATGCGGTTCCCGCTGCGCAACGTCTTGTTCATCGCGCTGCTGCTCATCCTGATGATCCCGTCGCAGGCCTACATCATTCCCCAGTACGGCCTCGTTCAGGCCTGGGGACTGTTGGAGACGCCGTGGGCGATCATCCTGCCGGGGCTGTTCTCGGCCTTCGGAACGTTCCTGATGCGGCAGCAGTTCATGAGCCTGCCCATCGAGCTCGAGGAGGCCGCGCGGCTCGACGGCGCCAACCCGTTCCAGGTGTTCTCCCGCGTCATGCTCCCGCTGGCCACCCCAGGAATCTTCGCGGTGGCGATCACGACGGTGCTCTACTCGTGGAACGACCTGCTGTGGCCCCTCATCGTCACCACGCGCGAAGAGTCGATGCCGCTGAGCGTCGGCATCGCCACACTGCAGGGACAACACACCACGGACTACGCCGTCATCATGGCGGCGTCGGTCATGGCGATGGCCCCCATCTTCGTCCTGTTCATGCTCATGCAGCGCCGGGTCATCGAGGGGCTGGCCACGTCGGGCCTGAAAGGCTGACCCGCCTGGGTCACCGGAGCAGCGCCCTCAGGGTGTCGATGGTGTCGGCCTCGGCGGGGGCCTTCTCGTCGGCACCGGTGCGGTAGCGCTTCACCCGCGCGAACCGCAGCGCCACTCCCCCTGGGTAGCGGCTCGAACGCTGGACGCCGTCGATGGCGATCTCCACCACGGTGGTCGGGGCCACCGTGATGCCCCACTCGGTGCGGCCGGTCTCGAGGGCGGCGAAATGCTCGGTCTGCCAGCGCAGAATCTCGTCAGTCATGCCCTTGAAGGTCTTGCCGACCATGACGAAGCCGCCAGGCTCCCCGAACCGTCCTTCGGGATCCCTGGCGCCCAGGTGGATGTTCGACAGGGTCCCGGCGCGCCGACCCGATCCCCATTCGATCCCGAGCACCACCAGGTCGTAGGTGTAGACGGGCTTGACCTTCACCCAGTTGTTGCCCCTGCGTCCCGCCGCGTAAGGGGCGTCGAGCGACTTGACGACGATCCCCTCCTGCCCCGCGGCCAAGGCATCATCGAGAACGCGCTGCGCCTCGCCGGGGACGGAGGTCTCGGCGCCGCGGATGAGGCGGTCCCCGACGATCCTCGCCAGAACGGCCCGCCGCGTTTCGAGCGGCTCGTCGATGAGGGTCCGCCCCTCGGCGTGCAGCACATCGAAGAACCACACCGCGAGGCTGCCCTCGCCGCCGTGACTGCTCAGTCGGCTCATGGACTCCTGAAAGGGCCGCGCGCTGCCATCCTCGTCCAGGGTAAGCGTCTCGCCGTCAAGGATGAGATCCCCGCCCGGAAAAGCCGCCACGGTCGCCACCACCTCTGGAACTCGGGCGGTGATGTCGGCGAGGCTTCGCGTGTAGGCCCACACCTCGTCCCCGGTGCGGTGCACCTGCAGGCGGGCCCCGTCCAGCTTGTGCTCGACCGAGGAACGGCCGGTGGCTGCGATGGCCTCCGCGGCCGTCGCAGCCGTCGAGGCGAGCATCGGGAGGACCGGCACGCCCGGCGTCAGCCCGATGCGTTGCAGGTCGTCCCCCGCCATCGCCCTTCGCGCGGTCTCTGCCAGATCACCGGTGAGCATCGCCGCGCGTCGCACCAGCTCCTTGGGCTGCCCAGCGGCGGCGGCCACGGCGTCGGTGAGGATTCCCTCCAGAGCGCCGCTTCGAACGTCGCCCAGGATGACGCGCGCGAGATGGTCCTGCTCGCTACGGGTGGCCGAGGCCATGAGGCCAGCCAGCGTCGAGGCGCGCACGGCGGTCGACCCTGGCCCCGAGGCCTCGGCCAGGGTATCGAACGCCTCACCGACGTCCCCGAGACCCAGCGTGGGCCGATCGGCCGCCCGTTGCCGGTGGGCCTGCAGGCCCCTGGCACCGACGCCCAGCCGTCCCTGCGGCGGCTTGCCCACGAGCAACCCGATGGCTGTGCGCAGATCCTCAGGCTCCACCTGACGCAGGAAACTCGCGAGCAGCTCGATCTTCGCCGTGCGCGACCGGGTGCTGGCCACCTCGGCGACCGCGTCCACCAGGGTCTTCAACTGCATGGTCACGATTGTGCCCCTCGTCGCCGTCTCCTGAGCGAGACTGTGGAGATGGACGCAGACGACGAGGAGATTCTGGCCCGGCTGGACGAGAAGTCCGCGGAGCTGAGGGCTCGGCTGGGCGAGCTCACAGCGCCGGTGGACGCCGACAGCGTCATCGGCTTCGGCAAGAGGATCGGCGATGGCACCACGCAGGCCATCCAGCAGATGGGCGACGCGTCGATGGCCCAGAACGCTTCCCATCTGCTCGACCAGGTCGAGAAGGCACGCGCCAAGGTGGCGGCCGGCACCTGGGGCACCTGCGATGTGTGCGGGGAGCCGATCGGGGAGGGCCGCCTCGAGGCGAGGCCGTGGTCGCTGACCTGCATTCGCCACGCACGATGACCCATCCCACCTAGGATGGTCAACACCGAGAGAAAGGCGAGCACCATGTCAGGCGAGATTTCAGAGACCGCGCGCATGACTCCCCGCGGAGACGCGGATGGAAGCGGCCCCGGCCAGAACGAACAGATCCCCCCGGCCGTCGACGCCGGGCACGAGGCCCAGGGTGAGCCGCGGGACTACTCCCCCGGCCCCGGCAGCGAACACCCCACGGACCGCGCGATCGCCGACCCGGACGAGGAACTCTGACATGAGCGATCTGTTCCCCATCAACGCCGGAGTCACCGAGCAGAACCTCGTCGAGGAGGTCACGGGCCGCACCCCGCAGGTCGAGGACGACCACGCCCCCGACACGCGCGAGCCGGGCGACCCCGTCGAGTCCCCGGGCCCGGACGACGAGATCCAGGTGGGCGGCCGCGTCGAGGGCGAGGACCCGCGCGACAACGCCTGATCAGGTCTCCGGATAGGTGATCGTCGTCCCGTCCACGACGGCGAAGTCACGGAGCGTTGCGGGGGTTGCGCGGCCGTCGGGCATGATGTGACTGACCTCGTGCCCGCGCACCAGCATGGCCTCAGCCACGAGCGAGCGGTGGCAGCGCCACCACACGGCCTCCGCGCACATGATCGCGACCGTGTGCTGCTGCGTGCGGGCGGTCAACTCTTCGATGCCCTCGGCGAACTCGGCGCTCAGCATGTGGTCGGCGTAGGCCTTGAAGGACTTGTTGCGCCAGGCACCGTTCGGCGAGTCGGGTACGCCCTTGCGGAGCCCTCCGAGCGACGCCAGGTACTCGTGCCCGATCCCCTGAGCGGCCAGCGAACCGGGGAGCGAATCGAGGTTGTACTGGGGATTGGTCCGCGAGCGTGGCACTGTGCGAATGTCCACCAGCAGGTCCACAGCGTGCTGTCGCAGCAGAGCGACGAACTCCTCCAGCGTGTGGGTGGAGTGCCCGATGGTGAACAGCATTGCCACTTCCCTCCTTGATGGGTCAGACTCCCAGCTATGAAGCTCACGGTGACGAGGGCCCGGACCCCTCGAGACCTCTACGCTACCGGCTCGGATCTCATCGACGTCGAAGTGTGTGACGGGGTGATCGCAGCGATCCGCCCGTCGGGAGGGCAGGTGGCCGGTCGAGTCCTCGACGCCGACGGCGCCACGATTCTGCCGGGACTCTGGGATGCCCACGTGCACCTCGCGCACCACGCGATGGTGGCCTCGGCTATCGACGTGTCGGGGACGGACAGCGCAGAGGCCACCGTCGCCATCCTGGAACGCGAGGCCGCCCGACGGCCGGGTGAGATTCTCCTCGGGTTCGGGTTCCGCGCGGGGGGCTGGGGCGACCCGCCGTCGGCGTCGCTCCTCGACGCCGTGACGAGCCAACCCATCGCCTTGATCTCGGGCGACGCGCACTCTTTCTGGGCCAACACCGCCGGTCTGGCGCTGGCAGGGTTTGCGGGCCACCCGAGCGGGTTCCTTGTCGAGCACGAGGCTTTCGCTGCCCAGGTGCAGCTCATGGACGCGGCGGCGGACCACATCGACGAGGCCGTTCGGAGCGTGTCCCTCGCCGCGGCACGGCGCGGCGTGGTGGGCGTCGTCGACATGCAGATGGGGTGGACCATCGGTGCCTGGCGGCGCCGCGCCGCCACTCCCCCACCCCTCAAGGTGCTGGCGGCGATCTACCCGGACGACCTCGATCGCGCCGTCACCTCCGGCCTGCGGAGCGGTGACCGGATCGCGGAGAGGGTGTGGGTCGGCCCGCTGAAGATCATCGCCGACGGCTCCCTCCACTCCCGGACGGCGCTCTGCACCGACGAGTACCCCGACCCCCTGCCCCACCTGCCGCACGGACAGGCCAACTATGACCAGAGCGAGCTGGAGCGACTGTTGGGCGTCGCGGCCGGCCACGGCCTTGACGTGGCCGTCCACGCCATCGGCGACCTCGCCGTCACCCGCGTCCTCGACGCCTTTGCGGCCACGGGTGCCCGAGGCAGCGTGGAGCACGCCCAGTTCGTCACCCCGGCGAACATCTCCCGGTTCGCGCACCTCGGCGTCGCGGCGAGCGCACAGCCGGCCCACCTGCTCGACGACGCTGGGTCGCTCGACGACATCTGGCCCGGCGCAGGCGGGCAGGCGTTCCCGTTGCGGTCCCTCCTCGACGCCGGCGCGACGCTGCGGTTCGGGTCCGACGCGCCCGTCGCCCCACTCGATCCGTGGCTGGCCATGGACGCCGCGGTCAACCGCACCCATCACCCGGAACAGTCGATCACCCCGGGCGAGGCCATCCTGGCGAGCGTCCGCTCGTCGCTGGCGGTCGGTCAGCCGGCCGACCTGATCCTGGTCGACGCTCCCACCGAAGCTCTGGCGGAGGGACGATTCGGTGCCGTCCAGGTCATGGCCACGATTCTCGACGGGGCGATCACGTTCGCGAACTAGGCTGAGGCATGGCCCCAGACATCCAGCCCCTCTCCGACGACCAGTTCCAGCGCATCCTCATCGTCGTCGCCCATCCCGACGACGTCGAGTACGGCATGTCCGCCTGCGTTCACAAGTGGGTAGCACGCGGCGCGACGGTGGCGTACCTCCTCCTCACATCCGGCGAGGCCGGCATGCAGCGACCTCCGGCCGAGGTGGGCCCCCTGCGCGCGGCGGAGCAGCGTGAGGCCTGCCGACGCGTGGGCGTCGACGACCTGACCATCCTCGACCACCCCGACGGCGTCCTGGAATACTCCCTCGCGCTCCGCAGGGACGTCGCCCGCCGCATCCGCGAGTTCCGGCCGGACACCGTCGCCACGTCAGCCTTCGACGTCGAGGTGGGGTGGGGCCTCAACCAGGCCGACCACCGGGTGGCGGGCCTGGTCGCCCTCGACGCGTGTCGGGATGCCGACAACACGTGGGTCTTCCCCGAGCTGGCCGAGGAGGGCCTGGAGAAGTGGGGAACCCGCCGCTTCCTCGTCTTCGGCGATCCCAACCCCAGCCATGGCGTCGTCCTGACGCGGGAGGACGTGGACGCCGGGATCGCCTCGCTGACTGCCCACGAGGCCTACCTCGCCGACCTCCCCGGCCATCCCGCCCCGGAGCAGTTCCTCACTGAAGGCTTGAGCGCCCAGGGTGAGGCGATGGGCGTGGAGTTCGCGGCGCTCTTCCGCGTCCATGAGCTCGCCGGCCCCGCCTGACCCGACCGGGCTTCCCTGAGTGGTGTTTCCGCACGCGAGAGGCCGCGGTTGGGTAGCTTGACTAGGTGGGCACCGCCCGGTGCCACCTCAACGAAGGAGCGATCCACAGGTGTACGACTACAACGAACTCCTCAACAGCCTTCCGATCGATCAGCTCGCCTCTCGGGTGGGCGAAAGCCCGGCGGAGGTCGAAAGCGCCGTGCGCAACGCCCTGCCCACCCTCCTCATGGGAATGGGCGCGAACGCCCAGGACCCGGCGGGTGAGGCATCACTGCGCAGTGCGCTCAGCCAGCACGACCCCAGCCTGGTGCAGGGTGGCGTCGACCTCGGCAGGGTCGACCCCGAGGATGGCCGCAAGATCACGCACCACATCTTCGGATCCAACGAGGACCAGGTCATCAACCAGCTGGGAGGACTCGGCGGCGGGAACGCGCTCATTCAGAAGCTCCTGCCCATCCTGGCCCCCATCGTGATGTCATGGCTGGCCGGCAAGCTCATGGGACGAGATGAGGCACAGTCCCAGACGCAGCAGGCTCCCGGTGGTGGCGGTCTGGGCGACATCCTGGGCCAGATCCTGGGCGGCGGGCAGGCCGCGCCCCAGCAGCAGGCGCCCCGGGCTCAGCAGCCGAAGTTCCGCACGCCCGACTTCAGCGATCAGGGGGGCGCTGAGCCCCAGATGCGGATGCCAGAGCCGGACGCGCCGCGAGCCCAACCCCGCCAGGACCAACAGGCCGCCGACAACCCGCTCGGCGGCGGTGTCCTGGGTCAGATCCTCGGCGGACTCCTCGGCGGCGGACGCCGCTGACCGTTGCAGGCGGCGCCACCGTCCTTCGCGGACGGTGGCGCCGTGCGCGCGCAATGGCCTTGCGCACCAACCTGCCATGCATGGCGCGATCGCAGTGGTCCGCGAACCCGCTCGGGTTCGCGGGAGCGTGGACTGGGGCGGACGGTGCCCGGTGGAGGACCGAGTGCGACACCCCCGCCACCGGCGCCAACGCCTGCCGCTCCTACCGCCTGACCACCGTCTATTCAGCGGAGCCCCGACCCACCGGGGGCTACGACTTCGCGCAGGACAACCAGTGGGTCTTCAACAACATCGTGATGTTCCGCTAGGAGGGTGCTGAACCCAGCTCCTAGACCTCGAAGGGCCCCGGGTCCCCGGCACCGAGCCGCACGATCTCGGGCTCGTCCCCCGTCAGGTCGACGACCGTCGTCGGCACGCTGCCCGCGTCGCCCGAATCGATGACCGCGTCGATCTGATGATCGAGTGCCTCCTTGATGGTCCAGCCGTCGGTGAGCTGGTCATCGTGGTCAGGGAGAATCAGCGTCGACGAGAGCAGCGGTGAGCCGACGGCGTCGAGGAGGGCCAGCGTCGTACGGTGATCGGGGATTCTGACCCCGATCGTTCGTTTCTTCGGATGCTGCATCGCCTTCGGCACTTCGCGAGACGCTTTGAGAATGAACGTGTAGGGACCGGGGGTGGCCGCCTTCACGGCCCGGAAGACCCAGTTGTCCATCTCGACGTAGGCTCCCAGCTTCGCGAAGGAATCCACGACCAGCGTGAAGTGGTGCTTGTCGTCGAGGTGGCGGATACGCCGGATCCGGTTCAGCCCCTCAGTGTTGCCAAGGAGGCAGCCCAGCGCGAAGCAGGAGTCGGTCGGGTAGGCGATGAGGCCCCCCTCCTCGAGCAGGCGCGCGGCCTGCGCCATCGTCCGCGGCTGCGGATTCTCGGGGTGGACGTCGAAGTACTGCGCCATCTACAACACCGCCTCGGAGATCTCCTGCGTCTCCTCGTCCGATAGCTCGAGCCTCATGGCCTTGGCTGAATCGGTGATCGACTCGGGGCGGGAGGCGCCCGGGATCGGGATGACGTGGCTGCCCAGCGACAGCTCCCAGGCGAGCGTCACCTGCTGGGGGCTGACCCCGCGCTCAGCCGCGATCCGGGCGATGACGGGGTACTTCGAGTCGAGCTGCTTGGCCGCGCCGCCGGTGCCGCCCAGCGGCGACCACGGCAGGAAGGCAATCCCGTGCTCGGCGCAGAAGTCGAGCTCCGGCTTGCTGGTGTGGTTGAACTTCGGTGAGAACTCGTTCTGGACCGCGGCGAGCTCCCCCTCCCCCAGCACGTCGATCGCGATCCGGATCTCCTCGACGTTGGCGTTCGAGATTCCGATCTCTGAGATCAGGCCCTCCGCCTTTAAGGTTCCGAACGTCTCCATGACGGTCGAGTACACACGGGAACGATCGGGGCGATGCAGGTAGAACAGATCGAGACGATCGACGCCCAGGGTGCTGAGCGCTTCCTCCAACCGCCGGCGTAGGTACTCCGGTGACGAGTCCCTGCCCCACGACTCCCCCTCGCCCCGGGTGATCCCCGCCTTCGTCGCCACGCGCACGCGGGACGTGTCACCGTCGTAGCTCCGAAGCGCCTTGGCGACAATGCGCTCGTTGTGCCCCATGGAGTCCCAGGACGGTGCGTAGATGTCGGCGGTGTCGATGAGGGTCACGCCCGCATCCAGTGCCGCGTGAACGGTGGCGATGGCCTGCTCCTCGCTCGGCTTCTGGTTGCCGCCCATGGACAACGGCATGGCCCCGAGTCCGATGGGAGATACCTGGTGCTGTCCGATGCGTCGCTGAAGATTCATGTCTGACAGCCTATCGGCCGCGCAACGGGTCCACCGGGGAGTTGCGGCTGGCAGCTACGGTGATCGTCCCCGGAACACCGGGCAGTGAGACGTCAGAGAGATCGACGCTGCACTGGACGGTGACCCCCACCGCGGCCCGTTCACCGAGTCCCCTGGCAACCCCTGAGGAGTCCACGACGACGGCCGTGTGTCGACAGGGGGTGCCGTGCTGCGCCAGCACACGGCCCGCGGCCGTGGTGGCCGCTTCACGGGCCGGTCCAACCGTCCGCTCCAACGACGCCGCGCGCGCACCCGCTGCAGCCGCCGCACCCACGTGTTGCTCGGCGATGGCAACCCGCGCGGACGTGATCACCAGGCCGACGAAGAGCAGCAGCACGGGAATGATGACGGCGGCCTCGACGGAGACCGAGAGCCCCCTCTGGTCCCACCTCACGAGAGACGCTCTGTCGGCACGACCACGGTCCTCGTCACGTCGCGCGGCCAGACGACGACGAGCGCCCGGCCCGAGACGGTCGCCGTGGTGGTGGCGCCGCCCCGCTCCA
Source organism: Tessaracoccus flavus (assembly GCF_001997295.1). Classification (NCBI taxonomy): domain Bacteria; kingdom Bacillati; phylum Actinomycetota; class Actinomycetes; order Propionibacteriales; family Propionibacteriaceae; genus Tessaracoccus; species Tessaracoccus flavus. The sequence goes on along the minus strand of NZ_CP019605.1, from coordinate 1,256,732 downwards.
CGGTGACGGAGACAGACTGGAGCGCGGCCGTCCGGGCCGCACCCGTCGCCGCGGCCTCTCCCGCAGCGGAGCTGCCGTCCAGCGCGGCCGCGACCGCCGCGCCGTGCTGTGCGGCGGACAGTGCCGTCGCCTCCGCCCAGGACACCATCGCCCACTGGAGCACAGCGAGCAGGACCGCGAAACTGAACGGCAGCAGCACCGCCACCTGCACGGAGTTGCTCAGTCCGCGTTCGCCCGGCCGCATCTTCACGGGCACATCCTGCCAAGAGCCGGGGTCATCCGCGCACCACTGTGGACAACCACGGTTGCCGCCCCACCGGCGTACGGGGCAGATGCGTGCAATAAGCTGTCGAAGGACGCTGTCCGCGTCGACAAGTTCAAGAAAGGACACTCATGGTCAAGAAGGTAGCCATCCTCACGGCCGGCGGCTTCGCTCCCTGCCTTTCCTCGGCGATCGGTGGGCTCATCGAGCGCTACACGCAGGTTGCGCCCGACGTCGAGATCATTGCCTACCGTCACGGGTACCAGGGACTCCTCAAGGGCGACTTCCTCGTCGTCGACGAGACCGTGCGCGCGAACGCCGCCCTCCTCCACAAGTTCGGCGGGTCGCCCGTCGGCAACTCGCGCGTCAAGCTCACCAACGCGAAGGATCTCGTCAAGCGGGGCCTGGTGAACGAGGGCGACAACCCCCTGCAGGTTGCGGCCGACCGCCTCGTCGCGGACGGCGTCGACGTCCTGCACACCATCGGCGGTGACGACACGAACACCACCGCCGCCGATCTGGCCGCCTACCTCGCCGAGCACGACTACGGCCTCACCGTCGTCGGGCTGCCAAAGACCATCGACAACGACGTGATCCCGATCCGTCAGTCGCTGGGGGCCTGGACCGCGGCCGAGCAGGGAGCGATCTTCGCGCAGAACATCGTCGCCGAGCACAACTCCGGTTCGCGCATGCTGATCGTGCACGAGGTCATGGGCCGCCACTGCGGCTGGCTGACGGCGGCCACCGCCCAGAAGTACCGCGAATGGCTCGACACCCAGGAGTGGCTGCCGGAGATCGGCCTCAGCAGGGAGGCGTGGGACATCCACGGCGTGTACGTGCCGGAGGGCGTCATCGACATCGCCAAGGAGGCTGAGCGTCTCCACACGATCATGGACGAGGTCGGCAACGTCACGATCTTCCTCTCCGAGGGTGCGGGTCTCGACTCGATCGTCGCTGAGATGGAGGCCGCCGGCGAGGAGGTGCCGCGCGATCCGTTCGGCCACGTGAAGCTCGACAAGGTCAACCCGGGTGCGTGGTTCGCCGACAAGTTCGCGGCCAAGCTTGACGCGGAGAAGGTCATGATCCAGAAGTCCGGCTACTTCTCCCGCTCCGCCGCCGCCAACGACGCCGACCTGGCGCTCATCAAGCAGTGCACCGACCTCGCCGTCGACTGCGCGCTGCGCGGCGAGCCCGGCGTCATCGGCCACGACGAGGAGAACGGCGACGTGCTCACCGCGATTGCCTTCGACCGGATCAAGGGCGGTAAGCCGTTCGACATCAACCAGCAGTGGTACAAGGACATGCTCGAGGCGATCGGCCAGGAGTTCCCAGCCGCGGCCGAGGCCCACTGACCCGGCAAACCAGGCGCAATGCCCGTCCCGTCAGGGGCGGGCATTGTTCTTGCGCAGTGCCCTGGCGACGACGCCGATCGCGGCGGTCAGGAGGGCCCCCAGGCCCAGCCCGGTGGCCGCCCCCATCGAGTAGCCGACCGTGAGGCCGGCCCCCACAGTCCGGGCCGCGACGTCCTCACGGACGTAGCGCGTGGTGCTCGGTTCGACCACAGCGTCAGCCCGTCGCAGGTCGTCAAGGCTCTTCGCGGCGGCCCAGCGTCGGCTCGCGCGCCGGCCGACGAGCTCGAGTTCCTCGTCAGGGTCCAGGCCGGAGTCGTCGAGCCCACCCGGCTGCTTGTCGGCAAGCTTCGCAGTGCGCTCCGCCCGCCAGGTCCCGTCGGTCCCCACCCACGCCGCGGTCATGAGGATCAACGTGGCGAGGATGTTGAACAACAGCATGACGATGATGGTTGGCCCGAAGACCTGCGCGGCCGGGTTGTTGGAGAACAGACGCATGATCCGGCCCGCCAGCGACTGGATGATCGTCACGACGAAGGCTCCGATCAGCGTGCCGATCAGCCAGGCCTTGAGCCTCACCCGCTTCTGCGGCAACACCGTGAACAGGAACGCGAAGAGAATCCAGCTGACCAGGAAGGTCAGCCCGACCGTGAGTGCGCCCCACAGGAATCCGATCCCGGGGACGTCCTCCCAGCCGAGGAACTCGACCACCTGCCGGCTGAATGCGTTGCCCACCTGCGCCACACCGACGCCCAGGATGACGCACAGCAGCACGCCGAGGAAGATCGCCAGGTTGATTGCGAGCTCCAGGAAGAAATTCTTCTTCTCGGACGCGTCGGAGAACTTGTCGTACCACATCACCCGGACGGCGCGTTTGAGGTTGCCCACCCAGTTGGACCCGGAATAGGTGGCGGTCAGCAGCGCGAAGCCCACGATCCCACGCCAGTTGTTCAGCGCGTTCTCGATGACCGTGGTGATCTTCTGTGCCAGATCGCCGTCGCCCAACTGCCCGACGACGGCGTCCTGGATCTGGTCGAGGAGCTCCGGCCTCAGGACCGTGAGGGTCAACCCCAACGCGGCGAAGCTCAGCATGAGGATCGGCACGAGCGACAAGATGGTGAAGTAGGTGGCGGCAGCGGCGAACTGCGGGCCGAGGCGCTTGTTGTAGCGGTCGAGGGCGGCGAGGATGTGGGCGACGACAGAGTTGTTCACGACTCTGTCGAGGATGGTCTTCACGCTCGCACTCTAGCGATCGCGTCGAGTTGCTCTGGCGTCGACGCCCAGCTCAGCCGACCCTGGCGCGTCGACGAGCGGCCAGTTCGTCCGAGGGATCCTCGGCGGGAGCTTCGTCGGCGGTCCGTTCGCCTGGGAGGGACGCCAGCGTCCCCTCGAGTTCGCGCCAGACGCTGCTGACCGAGATCATGAACATGCCCTGCCCGCCTCGGCTCAGGTCGAACAGCTCGTTGGCCGACGTGACCTCGTAGACACTGAATCCATCGCTGACCAGCGTCAGTTCGGTGAGGTCGTCGATGCCGCGCGCGCGGAGGTGGTCGATCGCCACGCGGATCTGCTGCAGCGAGATCCCGACGTCGAGGAACCGCTTGACCACGCGGAGAAGCAGGATGTCGCGGAAGGAGTACAGGCGCTGGGTGCCGGAGCCTTCGGCGTTGCGGATCGAGGGCACCACGAGTCCGGTGCGCGCCCAGTAGTCCAACTGGCGGTATGTGATGCCCGCCACACGGTGGGCGATGGGGCCGCGGTAGCCGGTGTCGCTGGGGACCGGCGTGAACTCGCCGTCGAACAGCAGGTCCTGGAGAACCTCAGGCTTCTCGATCACGATCCCTCACTTGCCAAGTTGGTGGAGCCAGCCAACGCCGACAGATCTAAACGCTAACTGCTGACCGCGTTCTGCGCCGCGCGACACGCCCGTGGTGGGAGCCCCAGCTCGCAGCCTGGACCCGTGTGCCGCGCCGCATCGCATTGCCACAGCTCCCTCAACTAGATCCTGACTAGGCATTATTCATCCTCGAAGTCGTCGGCGTTGACGCTGTCGAGGAATGCCCTGAACGCCTCCACCTCGTCCGCCGCGGGGGCGTCAACCTCAACCCCTACTTGATCCATGAGCGCTGGAGTGCAGTAGATGGGCCAGTCCAGACGCAGCGCAACGGCGGTGCAGTCGCTCGGCCGAGCCATGATCTGATGGTCGCCGACGTGGAGCGACGCGTCGTAGATCCCCTCCGCCATCGCGGTGATCTCGACGTGGCCGGAGCCACCGAGGAGCTCCAGTACCGTGGCGAGCAGGTCGTGGGTCATCGGGCGCTCGGGTTCCTCACCCTCCAACGCCGACGCGATGGCGGCTGCCTCAGCGTGCCCGATCCAGATTGGCAGGCTCCTCGTGCCCTCCCGCTCCCGCAGGAGGAGGACGGGCGGGTCGTCCGGCGACACCAGGCGGATCCCCAAGACTTCGAGACCGATCATGACACCACGGTAGCTCAGTGGATCTGGCCGTGCAGCAGCGCCGCGTGAGCCTGCAGCACAATCCGGTACAGGTCTGCCATCACTTCCGGAGGAGGCCCGGACCGTCGGCGGTAGGGTTCCAGAGCCTGCTCGACGAGAGCGGCCTCCGTTGCTGCCGCCTGATGGAGGACTCGGAATTGCCTGAGATCGACACCGTAGCCGGCCAACTTCTTCGCCGCATCCGCCAACGCCACGGCCTCGCGCCCGTACAGCTGAGAGCCGCGCCGGGGCTGAATGATCTTCAGCCGCTCCAACTGGATGAGGGCCGCCTCGCCCAGCCCCGATTCCGTCAGCACCTGGCGCCTCGTCATCAGGCCCTGCGTGCTGGCCGCCCTCGGCTGTGGTCGGGGTTCCTTGGCGGGGGCGTCGTCCGGCTCCGAGACGAGCGTTGCGGGCTGCTCCCCCCGATCCAGGGCCTCGAGCTCCTCGCGGATCACCTTGAGGGGGAGGTAGCGGTCGCGCTGGGCACGCAACACGTAGAGCAGGCGGTCGACGTCGCGCTGGCTGAACCGCCGGTACCCGGAGGGTTGTTGTCGGTCGGGTGAGATGAGTCCCTCGGCCTCCAGGTACCTCAGCTTTGAGACGGAGATGTCGGGGAACTCGGGGCGGATCATCTCCAGCACGCGGCCGATGGTGCGTGCCGGGCCGGACATCAGCTCAAACCAGGCTCGCTGAGCGAGATGGTGGCGCGATACTTGCCGATCTGGATCTCGTCACCCTCGCGGAGGACGGTGCGACCGTCGAGTAGCGTCCGGTTGACGTAGGTCCCGTTCAGGCTGCCGAGATCCTCCAGGTAGAGCTTGCCGCCGCTGCGCACGAACTTGGCGTGGTTGCGCGACACCGTGATGTCGTCGAGGAAGATGTCGGACTCCGGGTGGCGACCCACAGTGGTGATGTCGGAGTCGATGAGGAACCGGCTGGAGTCGCCGGTCCCGCGGTTCACGACCAGCAGCGCGTTGCCCTCGGCGAGCGCCTTCGCGGCCTCGCGTTCCTGGTCCGTGAGCTCGACCGATCCGCGCTCCTCGGTGGCCACTGGAATCATCGTCGTGGTGTCACCGGTGGGGTCGGTCAGAGGGCTGCCGCAGGCGCTGCAGAAGCGCGCCTCTGCCGGGCTGTCAGTTCCACACTTGCGGCACTTCATTTCGCGAACACTCCTGGTCTTCTCGGCTGCGATCAACGGTACCTGAGGAACTTAGCACTCACAGGCAAGGCCGTTTAACGGGGGCGGGCGAACTCGTTCACTTCCGGCGACACCACGGTGTCCACGGCGATCTCGGGAAGCTGTTCGATCGTGACACTGCCGCCGACGCGCTCCCCCTCGACCTCGCTCACCAGCCCACCGCGGAACCTCGCGCCCGCCTCGAGGGTGGCGGCGTCCCCGATGGCCTCCAGGACGTAGGGTGCGCTGATCACGACGCCGTCGACCGTGATGGCGCCGGTGTCGTCCGTGCCGAACCAGGAGCCCATCACCAGCCGGACAGCGTCGTTGACCTCGATAACTTCGGCACCCGCGTCGCGCAACTCCTCGACCGCATCCAACAGGAGTTCCGCGCTGATCCGTCCCTCCGGATCGGCGATCTCGATGCGGACACCGGGCCCGGCCACCGGCACCGTGCCGGCGATGATCTGGGCCTGCTCGAGGCGCCTGGCTGCTTCCTCGCGGGCTGCTTGGTCGCGGTCGGCGCCGCTGAGCAGTTCGGTCCGGGCCAGTTCCAGTTCACGCACCTCGTCCTCGAGTCGGCGAGTCTCCGACGTGACGTTGTCGAGGAGCTGGATGAGGTCGGCTTGCCGCACGTTGGTGAACTCCGGCTGCGCCGACTGGGCGCGCAGCGTCAGCACCACCGACAGCGCCGTCAGAAACAGGACCAGGCCGACGACGGCCTGCCCCTTGCTGGGTCGCAGAAAGTCCCGCAGCAGACTGCGCTGGGGTTGCTCGCTCGCACGACGCGGCGTGTCCTGGTCAGGCATGCAGCAGCGCCCTCCTGATGGCCGCGGCGTTGGTGAAGATACGGATGCCGAGCACGACGACGACGCCGGTCGACAGCTGCGACCCCACCCCGATCTGATCCCCGACGAACACGATCAACCCCGCGATGAGGACGTTGGAGACGAACGAGACGAGGAAGACGCGGTCGGAGAAGATTCCGTCCAGGTAGGCGCGCGTCGCACCCAGGATGGCGTCGAACGCGGCGACGATCGCGATGGGTAGGTAGGGCGCCAGGACCGGTGGGAGCGTCGGCTGCACGATCAGCCCCACCACGATCCCCGCGATCAGTCCCAGTACTGCAAACATGTCGCCTCCTCTATCGTCGCTTCGCGTGCCGGACGGCCTGGCCCGGGTCAGGGGGCAGCACGAGGTCTCCGTCGGCCTGGGCGATGGTCATGGTGAGACCGTAGTTCATGGTGATGAACTGCCACCATGAAGCGCCCGCGGTCTCGTTGAATCGGGCCTGCAGGGTGGCTGGGTCGCCGATCGCCTCGACGCGGTAGGGCGGGCTGAGCGACACGAAGTCGACGGTGATGGCCGCCCCAGCGGCCCGGATCGGTGTGAGCGTGGAGATCCGCCGCCCGTTGACCGCGATGGCCTCGGCGCCAGCCTGCCACAGTCCGTTGACGAGCCTGCTGAGGTCGCCGTCCAGGACCAGTCCCTGGCTACCGGTGGCACCCGGGTCGTCTGACACCGTGACGACGATCCCAGGCCCCTCGACGCCGGCGGCTCCAGCCGCCAGTTCGAGGGTTTGCAGCTCCTCGCGCTCCGCCGGGTCTTCGAGCTCGCTCAACCCGCGGATCTCCGTGTCGAGCTTGGCAACCTGCTCGTTGAGGTCCGACTGGCGGCTGCGTGCCGCCGACACGCGCTCGAGCAGTTCGCTGCGCTGGGTCTCCGCGGCCCCCGCACCGCGCGTCGTCTGGAGCAGCGCGACCGTGATGAGCGCCGCGACGAGCCCCACGGCCAGTAGCAGGCGGGCGCGGCTGGGAGGGCGGTGCCGGTTCATTCGGTACCCGGGCTCCAACGCGTCCGCCTGGAGATCCGTGAGGAGGCTCATGCTGGCGTCGGGACGCCTCATGGGTCGCTCCGGTTGAGCTGGATCGTGGCTCGCACATAGAGCGTGCCCGCAGCCCAATAGGCGGCCGCACCGGTCCACGCGAACGCCCAGCCCGTCCAGTGCGCCCACTCCCAGCCCAGGGAGCTCTCTGCACCGAGAAGGATGAGGGGGAAGGCGACCAGGAGCAGCATGGTGCCGAGCTTGCCGACCCTATTGACGGGCAGGGCGACGATGCCGTGTCTCTTCAGCGCGGGGACCAGCAGCGCCAACATGACGTCACGGGCCAGCAGGATGACCAGAAACCACCACGGGACGATGCCGCGGATCACCAGCACAATGACCGCGGCGAGGATGTAGAGCCTGTCGGCGACCGGGTCGAGCTTCGCGCCGAGCGCGCTGCGCTGCTTGAGGCGCCTGGCGAGGAAGCCGTCGAACCAGTCGGTCACGCCGAAGACCATGAGGAGGACAACAGCGGAGACGTCGTGCCCCGCCAGAATCAACCAGCAGAAGACGGGGATGCCGAGGAGGCGGATGAAGGACAGCACGTTCGGCACGGTCAAGACAGCGTCGGTGTCCCACTCTTGGACTGGCGTTGGCACGTGCACGTCCCTCAGCCTACGCCAGCGGCCCGGTAGGCGCTGAGGACGCGCGGGCCCACCTGATCCCAGCCGAAGCGCTGCGCCGATCGCCAGGCCAGGATGGGATCGATCGGGTCTGATAAGCGCCGACGCACCGCCGTCGCCGCCGCGCGGGCGTCGCCGACGGGGAAGAACGACGCCACCCGGTGATCGTCGGCCACCGCCCTGAAGGCGGGCAGGTCAGACGCGACGACGGCCGCGCCGCAGCCCAGCGCTTCGGCCAGGATGAGACCGAAGGACTCCCCGTGGAGGTTGGGCGCGAGCAGAATGTCCGCGGACCCGAGGACCTCGAGGCGCACGGCGTCGCTGACCCGGCCGAGGTGGTGGACGTCCGGGCTGCGGGCGGCACCGGGGCCCATCGCCACGAACTCGGCCTCCTGGACCAGTCCGGCGACCCGGGCGAAGACCTGGAACCCCTTACGAGGGTCGTCCAGGCGGCCGAGGAACACCACCCGGGGGCGCCCCGAGCGCTCGACGGGCATGCCCGGGAGTTCGATGGCGTTCGGGATGATCACGGGATCGATGCCCGTCACAGACCGCGCAGTTGCCGCTGCGGCGTCAGACACCGCTATCCGCACGCGGGGGTTCAGTCGCCTCGACCGCAGCCGCGCAAGTGGGTTCAGCGGGCCGGCGGGAAAGGACGCGTGGTGGGTGACCACCAGTCGCTCAGCGGCGCGGCTCGCGGCGTACCCGATGCCCGGCGTGAGCGGCTCGTGGACGTGGACGATGTCGGCCCCGCGCACGGCCCGTGCCGCCATGCGCGCCTGGGCCGGCCGGACGGCCAACTCGGCCACCGACCCGTTGAACCGGAACCCGGTGGCCCGGCCGAGCAGCGTCAGCGGCACCCCGGCGTCGACCTCCCTGGTGCCCGGCGCGATGACGGTGGGCCGGTGCCCCTCCCGAAGCAGCCAGCGGGCAAGCCCCAGCACGTGTGTGGCCACGCCCCCGGGTGTATCGAGCGAGTAGGGGCAGACCAACGCGACCGTGAGGTCGCTGCTCACCGGAACACCCGCCGGAGCATCAGCCAGCTCTCCGGATGGCGCGACACTGCGTCCGCGAAGACCCGCGCCACCCCGGCCATGAGTTCTTCGACCGACTCCCCCTCGACCGGCTCGGACACCTCGATCCTGAGCCGTGGCCCGTCGAAGTGGGTGGTCACGACGCGGAGATCCGCACCGCTGCGCAACGCGACATGGGCGGGCCCCCGAGCCACCGCAACGTCTCGGCCACTGCCGGGCCAGGGGACGAGGACGCCCCTGCTGGACAGGTCACGGTCGGCGAGTAGGCACACGAGTCGTCCGGCGTGGACGTCGTCGGTCAGGAGCCTCACGACGTCGGGCTGGTCGACGGGGTAGATGTCGATCCCCATCCCCCTGCGCGCCTCGGAGAACCGTTCGTAGAGACCCCGCGGAAGCCGTTCCGCGACGCTCACCACGGACATTCCCATGCGGGAGGCCCAGGCCCCCGCGAAGTCCCAGGACCCCATGTGCGGGAGCGCCGCCACCAGCCCCGGCCCCGCCAGCGAGTCGCGGAGGCGCGCGACGTCGACGTCGTCGACCGCGACGGTTGCCAACACCTCGTCGGTACTCCACCGGGCGAGGCTGAGCGACCACAGGTTGTTGCGGATCCAGGCCTGCAGCAGGAGCCGCCGTTGCCGTGGTGTCGGCGCTCGGCCGGTGGCGATCTCGACGCTCTCGGCCCACGCATCCACCGCGGGCAGCGACATCAGGGCCGCTGCGGGAGCGACGATGCGGGCGACCAGGTCCGCGACACGACGCGGGATACGGCGCCCGACCGCCCAGGTCAGGGCGACCGTATCCACGTCAGAGGCCCCAGGCCTCGGCCAGTTGGGACCGGGCGTCACCCAACAGCTGCGGCAGCGCGCGGGTGCGGCCCACCACCGGCATGAAGTTCATGTCACCGGCCCAGCGGGGCACGACGTGCTGGTGGAGGTGCGCTGCGATGCCGGCTCCCGCCACCTCCCCCTGGTTCATGCCCAGGTTGAACCCGTGGGGGTTGGAGACGCGGCGGAGCACGCGCATTGCCTGCTGGGTGAGTTCGGCGACCTCCCTGGTCTCATCCGTGGTGAGGTCGGTGTAGTCACGCACGTGCCGGTAGGGGCAGACCAGCAGGTGCCCCGGAGAGTAGGGGAAGAGGTTCATCACGACGTAGGCGTGCTCGCCGCGCGCCACCACGAGGCCGTCCTCATCGGAGCGCTGCGGGGACACGCAGAAGGGGCACTCCCCCGTCGACGCAGGCTTCCCCTCGCCGCGGATGTAGACCATCCGGTGCGGGGTCCACAGGCGCTGGAAGGCGTCGGGCACCCCCGGCAGGGAGTCGCTCTGCTCCACGTCACTCACCTGCGGTCGGCGACTCGTTCGAGCGCGACTCGATGAAGTCGACGATGATGCGCACGGCCTCGTCGGCCGGCACGGAGTTGCGCTGCGACCCGTCGCGGAACCGGAAGGATACGGACCCGGCGTCCCTGTCGTCGCCTCCGGCAATCAGGATGAACGGCGCCTTGTCCTTCGTCGCGTTGCGGATCTTCTTGCCGAACCTGTCGTCGGAGGTGTCGAAATCAACGCGGACGCCCTGGGCGCGAAGTTGGTCCACGACCCCGCCGAGGTACTCGTCGAACTCCGCGGCCACAGGGATGGCCGTGACCTGCACGGGCGAGAGCCACGCCGGGAACGCCCCCGCGTAGTGCTCGATCAGCACACCCATGAACCGTTCGATCGACCCGAACTTCGCCGAGTGGATCATCACGGGACGCTGGTGCGAGCCGTCGGAGGCCGTGTACTGCAGGTCGAACCGTTCCGGCTGGTTGAAGTCGTACTGGATGGTCGACATCTGCCAGATGCGCCCGATCGCGTCCTTCGCCTGGATGGAGATCTTCGGACCGTAGTAGGCAGCTCCCCCGGGGTCGGCGACGACGGGGAGTCCGGATTCGTGGGCGATGGCGTCGAGGATCTCGGTGGCCTCCGCCCACTGCTCGTCCGAGCCGATGAACTTGTCCTTCTTCTTCCCGTCCTCGTCCCTGGTGGACACCTCGAGTGCCACGTCGGTCAGGCCGAAGTCGGTCAGCAGGGACAGCACGAAACGGAGCAGGTGGCGAACCTCCTCGGGCGCCTGCTCCTTGGTGCAGTAGCTGTGGGAGTCGTCCTGGGTGATGGAGCGCACCCTCGTCAGTCCCTGCACGACGCCGGACTTCTCATCGCGGTACACGGTGCCGAACTCGAAGAACCGCAGCGGCAGCTCGCGGTACGACCGCCCGCGGGACGAGAAGATGAGGTTGTGCATCGGGCAGTTCATGGCCTTCAGCCGGTAGGCGTTGCCACCCTTGACCAGGTTGCCCTGATCATCGCGCTCGGCGTCCTCCAGGAGCGGAGGGAACATGCCGTCGGCGTAGTAGGGCAGGTGGCCGGAGGTGTAGAACAGCTCCTCCTTGGCGATGTGGGGCGTCCCGACGTAGTCGAACCCTTCCTCGATGTGCCGGGCCCGGACGTAGTCCTCCATGGCGCGCTTGATGACGCCGCCGCGGGGGTGGAACAGCGGTAGGCCGGAGCCGATGATCTCGTGGAAGCTGAAGAGATCCAGCTCCGTGCCGAGCCGGCGGTGGTCGCGCTTGGCGGCCTCCTCCAGCCTCGTCCGGTAGGCCTGCAGCTCGTCCTTCGACGGCCACGCGGTGCCGTAGACGCGCTGCAGGCCCGCATTGCGCTGATCACCGCGCCAGTAGGCGGCCGACGTCCGGGTCAGCGCCCAGCCGTTGCCGAGGTATCCGGTGTGGGGTACGTGCGGCCCGCGGCAGAGATCCTTCCACGCGACGGTGCCATCACGCAGGACGTTGTCGTAGATCGTGAGTTCACCGCTGCCGACCTCGACCGAGGATCCGTCGTCGTCGGACGCGCTCGACTTCTGTTCGATGAGTTCGAGTTTGAAGGGCTCGTTCGAGAGCTCCTGGCGAGCCTCGTCGTCGCTGACCGCCCGGCGGACGAACCGCTGCCGAGCCTTGACGATCTCGCCCATCTTCTTCTCGATGGCCTTAAGGTCCTCAGGGGTGAGCGGGGAGGTCTGGAAGTCGTAGTAGAAGCCGTCGGTGATCGGCGGGCCGATCCCGAGCTTGGCGTCGACATGCAGGCTCTGCAGCGCCTGAGCCGTCACGTGGCCGGCGGAGTGGCGCAGGATGCTCAGCCCCTCGGGGCTGTCGATGAGCACCGGCTCGACCTCGTCGCCGGGGCTGAGCTCACGCTGGAGGTCGACCACCTCGTTGCCCAGCCGCATCGCGACGACGGAGCGGTCCTGACCGAACAGGTCGAGGCCCGTTGTCGTGCCGGTCAGCTCCACCTGTTCCGCGTTGTCGTTGCGGCGTACGGTGACGGACTGACTCATCGTTGACTCCAAGGGTTGTCGGGCGCGTGGTTACCGTGCCCATTGTGCCCCTCTGACGTGCGTCACGTCACTTCGTGCCGCGTCGGTCAGGCTCGCAGATCCGCGTGCTCGTCGTGCTGGTCGAGGTACTTGGCGACGTAGGGGCACGACGCCTTGACCGACAGATCCCGCTCGCGGGCGTGGGTCAGGGCGTACTCAACCAGACGCTGCGCGTACCCCTGGCCGCCGTGATCGGGATCCACCTCGGTGTGCGTGAGGTCGATGGCGTCGCCGCTCATCTCGTAGTCGATACGTCCGATGAGCTCGTCGCCGTGGTGCAGCTCGAAGCGGTTCTCAGACTCGTTCGTGGTCAGGCTCACGTGGTGCGTCATGATGCGAGCCTACCCCGCGGCGATCTCCGCGACCACGGCTCCTGCCACCTCGACCAGGTCGCCCGGAGCGAGCTCGACGTCGAGGCCGCGCCGGCCTCCGGACACCAGGATCGTCTCGTGGTCGCTCGCTGAACCGTCCAGGACGGTGGACAGTGCCTTCCTCTGGCCCACCGGGCTGATCCCACCCACAACCATGCCCGTGGCACGCTCAACCTCGGCCGGATCAGCCATGGACAGTCGCTTGACGCCGAGGACAGCCGCCAGCGCCTTGAGGTCCAGGTGCCGATGGACCGGCACGATGCCGACGACCAGTCGGGTACCGTCGGTGGCCACCAGCGTCTTGAACACCCGCTCTGGCTCCACGCCGAGCGCGGAGGCAGCCTCCAACCCGTAGCTGTTCGACCGGGGGTCATGGTGGTACTCGTGCAGGGTGTGCGCGATTCCCGACGATGCGAGCGCCTTCAGCGCAGGCGTTGCGCCCTTGGACCTGGGCATCCTCAGACCAGCCGACGCAGCCAGCCCCGGTCATCGGGCCGTCGGCCGTACTGCAGGTCGGTGAGGTGCTGGCGCAACTCCAACGTCATCGGCCCTGCTTGGCCGTCGCCCACCCGGTGCACGCCCGAGTCGTCCTTCAGCTGGCTGATGGGCGTGATGACCGCGGCGGTGCCGCACGCGAACAGTTCGGCGACAGTGCCCGCATCGATGTCGTCGAGGAGGGAGGACACCGGGATGCGGCGCTCAACGACACGGAGACCGTGGTCGGCTGCGATGTCGAGGATGGAGGCGCGGGTGACGCCCGGAAGGATGGTGCCGGTGAGTTGCGGCGTGTGGAGTTCACCGTCGCGGGTGACCGCCATGATGTTCATGCCGCCCAACTCCTCGACGCTGGCCGGCGACCCTGCGTCGACGAAGGCCACCTGGTCGCACCCCTGGGATTCAGCTTCGAGCTGGGCCGCCATCGACGACGCGTAGTTGCCACCGCACTTTGCGGCCCCGGTGCCGCCCGCCCCGGCCCGGGCGTAGGTGCGCGTCAGCCAGATCGACACGGGCCGTACACCCGCCTCGAAGTACGGGCTGGAGGGTGAGCCGATGACGGCGTAGAGCACGTGCCGGCTGGGCTTGACCGCCATCGCCGGAGTCACCCCGATCATGAAGGGACGAAGGTAGAAGCTCTGCTCCTCGCCGCCCGGCACCCAGTCGCGGTCGGTCTCGACGAGGGCCTGGATGGAGTCGAGGAAGTCGCCCTCGCTCAGCGGTGGGAGTGCAAGCCGGGTGGCGGATGCCGCCATCCGGGCAGCATTCATCTCCGGCCGGAACGCCCAGACGCTGCTGTCGGCATGCCGGTAGGCCTTCAGCCCTTCGAAGACCTCCTGGCCGTAGTGGAAGATCGCCGACGCCGGGTCGAGCTGCAGGGGCCCGTACGGCCGGATCGACCGGTCATGCCATCCGCGCTCCGGGGTCCAGGCGGCCCAGGCCATGTGGTCGGAGAACACCTTGCCGAACCCGGGATCGGCCATGAGGCGCTCCCTGTCGGCGGCCGGCAGCACGTGCGGATTGTGCTGGACGACGAAACTACTCATGCGCCAACTGTCCTACACCCCCCACCTCGACCACAAAATGACTGCCGGGCTGGGAAGGAGTTGAGCAAGTGAGATGGGTCAACGCTGCGACACGCCGCGGTAACAGCGTTTGGATTTGTTGACCCATCTCATTTGCTCAAATCTCCGGGGCACGACGCCCAGCCGGGCGTCGACCGCTAACCAGCCGGCCGACGCGTCACATGGGCACCCCGTACCGCGCCGACGGAGGCTGTGATGACCAAGGCCATCGCCAGCCACTCCACCCAACCGAGCCACTCCCCCAGCACGAGCCACGCGAAGATCGCGGCCGCGGCAGGTTCGATGCTCATCAGGATGCCGAACGTCGAGGCTTTGATGCTGCGCCGCGCGTGCAGTTCCAGTCCGTACGGGATGACGGTGCTGAGCAGTGCCACCAGGGCCATCGTCGCCCACACGCTGCTCCGTCCCAGGGAGTCACCAGCCAGCAGAAGGCCGGGGACGGCCAGAATGACAAAGCCGAGCAGACTCCCGGTGGTGAGACCGCTGAGCCCTTCCCAACGTCGCCCCATCGGCCCCGCGAGAGCGATGTAGCCGGCCCACATCGCTCCGGCCAGCAGCGCCAGCGCCACGCCAACCGGATCCAGCCCGATCGGAAGCGCACCGAGGAGCCCGACGCCCATGGCCGCGAGCAGGACCCACCCCAGATCGATCAGGCGTCGCGACCCGATCACGGCCAGGGCGAGTGGCCCGACGAATTCCAGGGTGACGGCCACTCCGATCGGGATCCGCGCGAAGCTGAGGTAGATCGCGAGGTTCATCCCCGCGAGGCATAGGCCGTAGCCCAGCACCAGCAGCCAGTCACGCAGGGTCCGCCCGGACCACCGAGGACGCGCGATCACCAGAAACACGGTCGTCGCAATCGTCACCCGGAGAAACGACAGCGTGGCGGGGTGCGCGGCGGTGAAGATTCCCTTGGCAACGGCCGCGCCGAACTGCACTGACGCGATGGCGATCAGCACTAGGACGACGGGGTTGACTCGGGCCACGGCCGAACTATAGGCCTCGACGACGACGATCGTCGCGGTCGAGCTTCAGGCATTATGTCCTGCGGAAGGGAGTCGGATGTGCTGACGATTCTGTGGGCCATCGGTATCACCGCGGAGGCCGTGACGGGAGCGCTCGCCGCTGGACGGGAGAGGATGGACCTGTTCGGGGTGACGATGGTGGCGTTCGTCGCGGCGCTCGGCGGCGGATCGCTGCGTGACGTCCTGCTGGGCCACTACCCCCTCGTGTGGGTCCGCGACCCCCAGTACGTACTGCTCGTCATGGCGGCCGCCATCCTGACCGTCTCCGTCGCGGGGCTGATGAACTACTTCCGGCAGCTCTTCCTCGTGCTCGACGCGCTCGGTCTCGTGGTGTTCTCTATCCTCGGTGCGCGGGTGGCACTCGAGATGGGCCACGGTGTCACGATCGCGGTGGTCGCCGCGGTACTCACGGGCGTCGCGGGTGGCATCCTGCGCGATCTCCTGTGCGACCGCGTACCGCTGGTCCTACGCGAGGAGCTCTACGCGTCGGTATCCGTGCTTTCAGCACTCCTGTTCGTCGCGCTGCTTCGTTTCGGGGTCCAGGAGAACGCGGCCGTGGTGGCCACGCTGGTGACGGGGTTCGTGCTGCGCCTGCTGGCCCTGCGCTTCCGCTGGCGGCTGCCGGTCTTCGCCTACGAGGAGGTCAGGGTCAACGGCGCTGAGGCACTGCGCGCGCGGCTGTCGAGTTTCCGGGCCCTCCGACTCTTGCGGTCTCGTCCGGTCGTCGACGACTGAACAACCCGGGGAAAACAAAAATCCCCCTCGCGGGGGATCTTGTTGGTGGGCGATGCCAGGTTTGAACTGGCGACCTCTTCCGTGTCAAGGAAGCGCGCTACCACTGCGCCAACCGCCCGAGGTGGAGACGGGATTTGAACCCGTGTACACGGATTTGCAGTCCGTTGCCTCGCCTCTCGGCCACTCCACCGAGTGGAGTCTTGCCCTCCCGAGTAGGGCTAGGAGAGACAAACCCCCGAGCGGACGACGAGATTCGAACTCGCGACCCTCACCTTGGCAAGGTGATGCTCTACCAACTGAGCCACGTCCGCATCGCTTCACTTCGGCTCCCTGTCGGGCCCCTCGTTCGGCGCGTTGAGAACTCTAGCGCACCATTTTTCCGATGCCAAATCGCCCCAAGCCACCCCACGATTCGCGTCAGCGGCGCGGTTCTATTAGACTCTCGCAACGCTAGGGCGATTGGCGCAGTGGTAGCGCGCTTCGTTCACACCGAAGAGGTCGGCGGTTCGAAACCGCCATCGCCCACCCCTAGTCAACCGACGCCGTGAACCCACGGCGTCGGTGTTGTATCGAGAGTGAGGCGATGACTGCACCGGCGATCGTGCTCGTGGCCGCCGGACCCGACGAACCGGCGGTGTCCGAAACCCTCCACACGATCTCCGCATCACTGCAGGCGTCGCGACCGGATCTGCGGATATCGCTGGCACGGCTCGGGGACGGCAAGCCTGCGCTGACCGACGTCATTGCCGGGCTCGTCAGTCGTGATGTCGCCGAGGCTGTCCTCATCCCGCTCGACCTGACCTCCGCCGCGACCCATCCGACGACGCTGGACGGCATCATTCACTCCCCCGACATCCATCTGGCGGTCGCGCGTCCGGTCGGCCCCGCCACCGAGGTGCTCAACATCCTCGATGAACGGGTCAGGGAGGCGCTGCACCGGGGCGGGGCCCTCGAGATCGACGGCCTGGTCCTCGCCGCACCCCAGGGCGGTGACGTCCGCGGTGCGTCCCTGCTCGCCCGTCGCGCACGCCAGTGGGCCGCACATCACCGGCTCCCGGTCCAACTGGCTGTCGACGACGGCACCGGCCGCGCGACAGCCTCCGCCATCTCGTCCCTGCGATCGCAGGGCCGCCGCCACATCGCGGTCGGCAGCCTCTTCCTCACGCCGTCGGGTTCCTACCAGGCCCACGCGCAGGCGGCGCTGCGGGCCGGCGCAATCGCGGTGACCGCCCCCATCGGGGACAGCCCCCATCTGCGGCAGCTGATCCTGGCCAGGTACGCCTTCGGCGCGATGGAGCTCCTGGATGGCACGCCGACCCAGCTTCCCGTGGACGATCTGGACAGCGACGACGGCTGAGCGGCTTGTCCGCTGACTCTACGATGGGCACATGAACGACTACGTGGCCCCGCTGACCAAGCCCGACACGCAGTGGCGGCAGCAACTGAGCAAGCTCGAGTACCACGTGCTGCGCGAGGCCGGCACGGAGATGCCCTTCACGGGCGAGTACACCGATACGGAGGACGAGGGCATCTACGAGTGCCGCGGCTGTGGCGCCGAGCTCTTCCGCAGCGCCGAGAAGTTCCACTCCCACTGTGGCTGGCCCAGCTTCTTCGCTCCCCTGGCGGAGGAGCGCGTCCGCTACCTCGAGGACCGCTCCATCCCTGGGCGCCCCCGGATCGAGGTGCGCTGCATGAACTGCGACGGTCACCTGGGCCACGTCTTCGAAGGCGAGGGGTACGACACACCCACTGATCAGCGCTACTGCATCAACTCCGTGAGCCTTCGGCTGCGACGCGCCTGACCGGCGAGTCAACCTGGCTTGAGGGTGGTGTGGTCTTAGGCTGGCGCTGTGCCAGCCAACGTGACGAACATCGCCCCCGAGCCGTTCGCCCGAGCGCTGAGGGAACTGTCGGGTATGAGGTGGCGGCGCCACTTCACCGTCGACGAAATCGGCTCGCCCCAGAGGATCGCACCCCATTCGGTGGCTATCGAGGCCGAACTGTCCCTCGACGACACCGAGGACCCGTTGGCGACGGGGCGCCTGATCCTGCTTCACGACCCGCTCGGCAACGAGTCCTGGGCCGGCACCTTCCGGCTCGTCACCTACGTGCGCGCGGAAGTCGAGATGGACATCGTCACCGACCCGCTCCTCCCCGAGGTGGCGTGGTCCTGGTTCACGGAGGCGCTCGAGACCCACGGTTGCGTGGCCAGCGCGCTCGCCGGCACGGTGACAGCCTCGTACGGAAAGGGGTTCGGCGAGATGACCGACGCGGATCGCGCGGAAGTTGAGCTCCGCTCCTCCTGGACCCCGACCCTCGACCAGGACCACCCGCTGACCTCCCACCTGGCCGCCTGGCAGGACCTCGTGGGTCAGGTGGCCGGCCAGCCCCCCTACCCCGTCGGGGTGGCCCACCTGCCGACCGGGCGCCGCTGATGAGTTACGTCGAGAGCAGCCGGGAACCGCTGCGAGATCTCGTCGACACCCCGTCGGCTCTGGACGCGTGCCTCGACGCCCTGAGTGAGGCGACCGGCCCCGTCGCGTTCGACACCGAGCGCGCGCATGGCCACCGGTACTGGCCCAAGGCCTATCTGTTGCAGATCCGGCGCGAGGGCGCCGGCACGTGGCTGATCGATCCGATCGCCTTCGAGGACGGCTCCGCGGCCCAACTCGGGGCGCTGGTGGCAGCCACCGGAGACGCGACCTGGCTGGTGCACGCTGCAAGCCAGGATCTTCCGAGCATGCGCGAGGTAGGCATCATCCCACCCGCGATCTTCGACACCGAGCTCGCGGCCCGGCTACTTGCCAAGCCCGGCGCCAGTCTCGGAGCGTTGCTCGAGGCCGAACTTGGCGTCAAGCTGCGCAAGGCGCATTCCGCGGACAACTGGTCGAAACGGCCACTGCCCCCATCCTGGTTGACCTACGCCGCGCTCGACGTCGACTACCTCATCGAGCTGGCGCAGGTGCTCGAAACAGAACTAGTCCAGGCCCGACGATTCGACTGGGCACGTCAGGAGTTCGCAGAGACTCTGGAGCGATTCTCGCGAGCCCCCGAACCCCGCATCGATCCCTGGCGCCGCTTGAGTGGCGTCACCACGCTGCGTACTCCCAGGCAGTACGCGGTGGCCCGGGAACTCTGGCGGGAGCGCGACGCGATCGCGGCGAAGCGGGACCGGCCCCCCGGCTGGATCCTGCACGACTCCGCGATCCTGGCCGTCGCCACCGCTGCGCGCGATCAGGTGCCCGGTCGCGCCGAGCTCCAGCAGCTGTCGGCCTTCGGTGCGTCGCAGGGCCAGCGGTATCTCACCAACTGGCTGGCAGCCCTCGACAGGGTGGCACGCATGCCGGAGTCGCAGTACCCACCTCGTAGGGCACCACGCGACGGGCTCCCGCACCCCAAGTCATGGGACAGGATCAACCCCGAGGCCGCCGCGCGGTGGGCCAAGGTCCGTCCCGCGATCGACATCCTCGCCTGCGACCTCGGCGGGCTCCAGCCCAGCCTCGTGGCCCCTCCAGCGGTGCTGCAGCAGGCGGTCTTCGCGCACGAATCGGTGACCGAGGAGATCCTCACGTCGCTGGGAGCCCGTCCCTGGCAGGCCGGTTTCCTCGCTCCGGCCATCAACGAGGCACTCGGCGCTGAGTGATCCCTCGACCGTCGCTCGGTGAGGTCAGTTGAGGTGAGCCCCGGCGGGCTCGGTCGTCGCCAGAACTGAGTCGAGGACCGCCAGAGCGATCTTCGGCGCGGTGAGGCCGACGTCCTCGAGCACCTCGTCGCGGGAACCCTGAGCGAGGAACTCCTGGGGGATGCCGAAGTTCAACACGGTCGTGTCCGTGCCGAACAGTCGCGACCGGAGTCGCTGCCCGAGCCCTCCCTCGACCAGGTTGTCCTCGATCGTCACCACCAGATCGAATCCCTGGGCCAGCTCGACCAGGTTCGGGCTGATCGGCAGTGCCCAGAGCGGGTCGACGACCATCGCGGTGACGCCCTGATCGTCCAGTCGCTCCGCCACAGCCAGGCCCATCCCGGCGAACTGCCCGTAGGCAACGACGAGCACCCGGGCCTCCTCGGCGTGGCGGATCACGTCGACCCGGGACATGCCTTCGCCGATGTGGGCCAGCGCCGGCATTTCGTCGGGCAGCCTCTCCTTGGAGTAGCGCACCACCGTGACCGCGTCCGCCACGTCGACGGCCTGATCCAGCGCCGCGACGAGACGCGTCTGGTCGCGGGGCGCGCTGAGGCGCAGGCCAGGGACCAGGCTCATGAGCGACATGTCCCACATGCCGTTGTGGCTGGGGCCGTCCGTGCCCGTGATACCGGCGCGGTCGAGCACGATCGTCACCCCCGCCCGGTGCAGGGCCGCATCCATGAGCACCTGGTCGAAGGCTCTGTTGAGGAAGGTGGCGTAGAGCGCCACGACGGGATGCAGACCCGCCTTGGCCAACCCGGCCGCCGAGACCAACGCGTGCTGTTCCGCGATACCGACGTCGAAGATGCGATCCGGGAAGGCGGCCGCGAACCGGCCGAGACCGGTGGGGTGAAGCATCGCGGCCGTGATGGCCACCACGTCCTGACGTCGCTGCCCGAGCTGGACAATGGCTTCCGCGAACGCATCCGTCCAGGTGGCCTGCACCGAAGCGGAGAGGGGCTCACCGGTGAACTCGTTGATCTGACCGACGGCGTGGAAACGGTCCTGGTCGTTCTGCTCGGCGGCCAGGAATCCCCGACCCTTCCGCGTCACGCAGTGGACGATGACGGGGCCCTCGAAGTGGCGCGCCTGCTCGAGGTGGTTGGTGAGGGTTGCGATGTCGTGACCGTCGAGCGGGCCCATGTACTTGATGCCGAGATCGGAGAACATCGACTGGGGCGCGACGACGTCCTTGATGCCCGTCTTGACGCCGTGCATGAGGTCGTAGACCGGGCGCCCGAACATCGGCACCTTCCTCAGCGTCCGCTTGATGAGGCTGAGTGTCTTCTCGTAGCGCTGATCGGTGCGGAGCCCCGCCAGGTGGTTGGCCAGTCCGCCCACAGTGGGGGTATAGGAGCGGCCGTTGTCGTTGACGACGATCACCAGGCGGAGGTCGGGGTTGTCGGCGATGTTGTTGAGCGCCTCCCACGCCATGCCACCGGTGAGGGCACCGTCTCCGACGACGGCGACGACAGTTCTCTTCTCCCCCCGCAGCCGGAAGCCCTTGGCCAGACCCTCCGCCCACGAGAGCGCGGTTGAGGCGTGCGAGTTGGCCACCCAGTCGTGCTCCGACTCGGCGGGCTCCGGATACCCGGAGAGCCCGCCGCGCTGGCGTAGTCCGTCGAAGCCCGCGGCCCGCCCGGTCAGGATCTTGTGGACGTAGCTCTGATGGCCGGTGTCGAAGACGATGGGATCGTTCGGCGAGTCGAACACCCGGTGCAGCGCCATCGTCAGTTCGACGACGCCCAGGTTGGGGCCCAGATGGCCTCCGGTGCGGCTCACCTTGGTGACGAGGAACGCGCGGATCTCATCAGCGAGCTGCTCCAACTGCTGACGCGATAGTGCGCGCAGGTCACGCGGGCTCGTGATCGAATCCAACAACGGCATGCGCTCAATAGTAGTGGCCCGCTCACAGCTTCGGTGTGAAGCGCACGTCACGCAGCGCCTGTTCGACCAGATCCACCCCCCGGGCGACCCTCACCAGGCGCGCCTCCTCCTGCTGCAGGACGAGGGCCGCCTGGTCGACCGTCGCGGAGTCCACCACCCCGGACAGCGCCGCCCGCAGCCCCATCAGCCCGGAACGGGTGGCGACCAGTTGGGAGGCCACGAACTCGCGTGCCAGCCGGGCGAGCACCACGGGGTGCCGCCGCAGCACCTGGTAGCCCCGGTACTCGGCCGGGCAGCAGTCGAGCAGGAAGGATTCGGCGGATCGGAGCCATCCTTCCGAGCCGGGGGGCCGCACCACTCCGGGCCAGCCCGGTGGGACGTACACGCGGATCACATCATCGTCGAACATGTGTTCTATTGAACTGCGGACCTACGACAAAAACAAGGGACGGCCCCGGATCAATCCGGGGCCGTCCGCAGAAGGGTCAGTTCTTGGCGAGACTCCGCAACACGTACTGCATGATGCCGCCGTTGACGTAGTAGCCGCGCTCCCCCGGCGTGTCGATGCGAACGATGGCGTCGAACGACACCTCGCTGCCGTCGGGCCGCACCGCGGTGACCTTCATCGTCTTCGGGGTGACACCGTCGTTGAGTTCGGTGACCCCCTCGACGGAGAACACCTCCTCGCCCGTCAGGCCGAGCGAGTCAGCCGACTCACCCTCCGGGAACTGCAACGGCAGAACGCCCATCCCGATGAGGTTCGACCGGTGGATCCGCTCGTAGCTCTCCGCGATGACGAACCGCACACCCAGCAGAGCGGTGCCCTTCGCCGCCCAGTCGCGCGACGAGCCGGATCCGTACTCCTTGCCCGCCAGCACGACGAGCGGGGTGCCCTGGGCCTGGTAGTTGACCGACGCGTCGTACACGGTGGTCACCGGTGCCCCATCGACCGTGAAGTCGCGCGTGAAGCCACCTTCGGTGCCCGGTGCGATCTGGTTGCGCAGACGGATGTTCGCGAAGGTGCCGCGGATCATGACCTCGTGGTTACCGCGACGCGAGCCGTAGGAGTTGAAGTCCCCGCGCTCCACGCCGTGCTCGATGAGGTACTTGCCCGCAGGCGAGTCCGCTTTGATGGCCCCCGCAGGTGAGATGTGGTCCGTCGTCACGGAGTCGCCCAGCTTCAGCAGGACCCGCGCCCCCGAGATGTCCGTGACCGCGTCGGGCTGCGCCGGCATGCCCTCGAAGTAGGGGGGCTTGCGGACGTACGTGGAGTCCTCGTCCCACTCGAAGATGTCGCCGTCGGGCGTGGGCAGGTTCTGCCACCGCTCGTCGCCGGCGAAGACGTCGGCGTACCGCGAGGTGAACATCTCGGCGCTGATGGAGCCGGCGATGACCTCCTCGATCTCGGCCTGGCTGGGCCAGATGTCGGCCATGAAGACGTCGTTGCCGTCCTTGTCCTGTCCAAGGGGCTCGTTGAACAGATCGATGTCCATGGTGCCCGCGAGAGCGTAGACGATGACGAGCATGGGGCTCGCCAGGTAGTTCAACTTGACGTCAGGGTTGATGCGCCCCTCGAAGTTGCGGTTGCCCGACAGCACCGCGGCTACGGCGAGGTCGTTGTCGTTGATGGCCTGCGAGACCTCGGGGATGAGCGGCCCGGAGTTGCCGATGCAGGTGACACAGCCGTAGCCCACGAGGTTGAACCCGATGGCGTCGAGATACTCGGTCAGCCCGGCCTTCTCGTAGTAGTCGGTGACCACCTGCGACCCCGGGGCCAGCGACGTCTTCACCCAGGGTTTGCGGGTCAGGCCCTTCTCGACGGCCTTCTTGGCCACCAGGGCGGCGCCGATCATGACGCTCGGGTTGGAGGTGTTCGTGCACGACGTGATGGAGGCGATCGTGACTGCGCCGTGGTCCAGGTCGAAGCTCCCGCCGTCCTCGAGGGTCACCGGGACCTTCTTCTCGACGCGCGCGGGCATGGTGCCCTCGCCCAGGTGCCGCGGGGCGGGAGAGTCGTCGGTGTCGCCGGGGTTCGTGGTGACCGGGTCGGAGGCGTCCATGGTCTGCTTCACCTCCTTGTCGTAGCTCGAGTACGTCTTCTCGGGCTTCCCGGCGTAAGCCTCGAGCGCCTGGTGGAACGCGGTCTTCGACACGTCGAGACGGATGCGGTCCTGCGGGCGCTTGGGGCCTGCGATGGACGGTACGACCGTGGAGAGATCCAACTCGATGTACTCCGAGAACACAGGCTCGACGGAGGGATCGTGCCAGAGGCTCTGCTCCTTGGCGTAGGCCTCGACGAGCGCGATCTGCTCCTCGTCGCGGCCGGTCAGGCGCATGTAGTCGGTGGTCTTCTCGTCAATGGGGAAGATGGCGATGGTGGAGCCGTACTCGGGGCTCATGTTGCCGATCGTGGCGCGGTTCGCCAGCGGCACCTCCGCCACCCCGTCGCCGTAGAACTCGACGAACTTGCCGACGACCTTGTGCTCGCGCAGCATCTCGGTGATCGTGAGCACGAGGTCCGTCGCCGTGGTGCCCTCCGGCAGTTTGCCGGTGAGTTTGAAGCCCACGACCCGGGGGATGAGCATGGACACCGGCTGGCCGAGCATCGCAGCCTCGGCCTCGATGCCGCCGACGCCCCAGCCCACGACGCCGAGGCCGTTGACCATGGTGGTGTGGGAGTCGGTGCCCACGCACGTGTCGGGGTAGGCCTGGAGCACACCGTCGACAGTACGGGGGAAGATGACGCGGGCGAGGTGCTCGATGTTGACCTGATGGACGATGCCGGTGCCGGGGGGCACCACCTTGAAGTCGTCGAACGCGGTCTGGCCCCAGCGCAGGAACTGGTACCGCTCGCGGTTGCGCTGGTACTCGATGTCGGTGTTGATCTCGAACGCGTTGGCGATCCCGAAGACGTCGGCGATGACGGAGTGGTCGATGACCATCTCCGCCGGGGAGAGCGGGTTGACCTTCGCGGGATCGCCGCCGAGGGCCACGACGGCCTCACGCATGGTCGCGAGGTCCACCACGCAGGGCACTCCCGTGAAGTCCTGCATGATCACGCGAGCGGGGGTGAACTGGATCTCGTGATCGGGTTGTGCAGCGGGGTCCCAGTTACCGAGGAACTCAATGTCCTCGCGGGTGATGTTCGCACCGTCCTCGGTGCGTAGCAGGTTCTCCAACAGGACCTTGAGGCTGAACGGCAGCTTCTCGGAGCCCGGAACTGCGTCGATCCGGTAGATCTCGTACGAGGTGCCGTTGACATCGAGGTTCGACTTTGCCCCGAAACTGTTGACGCTCATCCTTCTCCTTCTTTGGCGGTGACACCAATTGTCTTGATGTCAAGATACCACGCACCCGCGTGGTGGGCGGTATCGCTGATGGCCCTCAGTCTAGGGGGCCTCATGCCCGCCCGTGGTCTGGGTGGAGGATGGCGACGCACTCGACGTGGTGGGTCATCGGGAACAGATCGAACGCCCGGATGGACACCGGCGAATAGCCCTCACGGGCGAAGGTGGCGAGATCGCGGGCAAGGGCCGCGGGGTCGCACGCCACGTAGGCGATCGCCCGCGGCTCGCGCTCCGCGATCGCCCTGACGACTGAGGCTCCGGCGCCCTTGCGGGGCGGATCCAGCACCACGAGATCGGCCCAGTCCGGCAGATCCCGCTGGGCGCGCTCGATCGGACCTGTGACGAATCGTGCCTCGCGCACGTTCCGCCGTGCGAGCTCCACTGCAGCGCGCCCCATCTCCGCCCCGACGACGACGCAGCCCGCATCCACGAGCGCTCCGGCGAACAACCCCACCCCGCAGTAGAGGTCCAGCGCCCTCTCGTCGCGCTGTGGCCGCAGCCCGTCCAGCACCGCGCGGCTCAGGGTCTCGGCCGCCTCTGGGTGGACCTGCCAGAATCCGTCGGCCGTGACCGCGTAGCGCCGACCTCCGACCCGCTGGAAGACCGGGTCCGGGCCCACCACCATGCGCCCGGCCAGGACCGTCACCGACCCGTCCGCCACCGTCACGCGCACGTCCTCGCCGAGGTTGGCGTAGCCGTCGAGCTCCTCCACGGACGGCCCGTCGGCCGCGATCAGGCAACCCTGGGGCGGGAGCGGCACGACCTCGTGGGAGCGTCGCGCCCGGAAGCCGACCCTGCCGTCGTCGGTCACGGCGTAGCGCACGCGCGTGCGCCAGTCGGTGAGGCCGCCCGGCACGGCCTCGACCGAACCGTCCCACTCGATTCCCGCCAGCCGCTGGAGTTGCTCGGCGACGACGGCGGTCTTGAGCCCGAGCTGGGTCGCCTGGTCGGCGTGCTGCCAGTCACAGCCACCACACTGCCCTGCGATGGGGCAGGGTGGCTCCACCCTGCCCACGGACGGTTCCAGGACGTCGACGACGTGGCCCCTGTCGAAACTGCGGCCACGCTCGGTGACCTCCGCGATCACCCTCTCCCCCGGCAGACCACCGGTCACGAAGATGACTTTGCCCTCGTGGCGCCCGACGACGTAGCCACCGTGCGCGACCCTCTCCAAACTCAGTTCGATCGTCATCGGCCCATCCTTCGCGACGGAGCGGACGCCTTCTTCGCGATCGCCTTGGCGCGTCCCGACGAACGCAGCTGGTAGGGCACGCTGGTCACCATCACACCGGGCATGAAATGAAGCCTGGTCCTGATCAGGAGCGCGGTCTGATTGTGGAGGAGTTGCTCCCACCAGTGGCCCACCACGTACTCGGGGATGTAGACGCTGACGACGTCGCGGGGGTTCTCCGTGCGGAGTTCTGACACGTAGCGGATGAACGGGCCGGTGATCTCCCGGTAGGGGGAGGCGATGACCTTCAGCGGGATACCGAAGTCCTCGCTCTCCCACTCGTCGAGGATTCGCTCCACCTCGTCGTCGTCGACCGCCACAGTGACCGCCGCCAGGGTCGTGGGTCGGGTGGCGCGGGCGAACGCGATCGCCTTGAGCGTGGGCAGGTTGACGCGCTGCACGAGGACGACGCCCCGGACCCGGCTGGGCAGCGCCCGGTCGGAGTCGGGCGTCAGCGCCACCTCCTGGGCTACCGCCAGGTAGTGGTTGGAGATCGCGAGCATGAAGGCGAAGACGGCTGCCATCGCGACGAGGGCGAGGTAGGCGCCGTGGGTGAACTTCGACACCAGCACGACGATCAGCACGGTGCCCGTCAGGGCGGCACCAACCGTGTTGATGGCCCGTGACCGCTGCATCCTGGCCCGCGCCTTCTTGTCCCGCTCGCGGCTCAGCGCCCTGGTCCAGTAGCGAATCATGCCCACCTGGCCGAGCGTGAAGGAGATGAACACCCCGACGACGTAGAGCTGGATGAGGGCCGTCACCGAGGCGTCGAACACGAGCACCAGCGCCGCCGCGGCGATGGCCAGCATCGTGATGCCGTTGGAGTACGCGAGACGATCGCCGCGGGTGTGCAGCTGGCGGGGTAGGTAGCCGTCCTTCGCCAGGATCGAGGCCAGCGAGGGGAAGCCGTTGAAGGCGGTGTTCGCGGCGAGGAAGAGGACGAGCATCGTGGCCGTGATGAGGATGTAGAAGCCGGGCTGGAACCAGTCCATGAACACCACCCGGCCGAGCTGGCCGATGACGGTCGTCGCCGCGGAGTTGATGGTCTCGCCGGCCTCGTTGATGTAGTACGTCCCGGTGAGCTCGTCGATGAGGTGGACCCTGGTGAGGTTGGCGAGCGCCACGATGCCGAGCAGCATCGTGATGGCAAGCGCCCCCAGCATCGCCAGCACCGTGGCGGCGTTGCGGCTCTTGGGAGGCTTGAAGGCGGGGACTCCGTTGCTGATGGCCTCGACCCCGGTGAGGGCCGCACAGCCCGATGAGAAGGCCCTGGCCAGGATGGCAATGAGCGCCCAGCCGGCCAGCTCTTCCATCCCGTCGGGCCGCATCACGATGAGGTCGGCCGTCTCACTCTGCAGGTCGTGCCCCAGCGCCAGGATCCTGAACAGTCCGATGGCGATCATCGAGAGCATCGAGAACATGAAGATGTAGGTCGGCCACGCGAACGCCGCGCCGGATTCCCGGACCCCCCGCAGGTTGATCAGGGCGATGACGACGATGACTCCGGCGGCCGCCCAGGCCTCGTGCCCCTGGAGGAACGGCGCTATCGCCTTGGCGTTGATGATGCCCGCGGAGACGGACACGGCGACGGTGAGGACGTAGTCGACCATCAACGCGCTGGCCACCGTCAGGCCGGCGAACCGGCCGAGGTTGTCGCTCGCCACCTCGTAGTCGCCGCCGCCGCTCGGATAGGCGTGCACGGTCTGCCGGTAACTCGCGACGACGACCGCGACCACCACACCGACGGCCACGCCGATCTCCCAGGAGAACAGGAACCCGACCATCCCGGCGAGCGACAAGGTAATGAGGATCTCGTCGATGGCGTACGCCACCGAGCTCAGCGCATCGGACGCGAAGACCGGCAGTGCCAGCCGCTTGGGCAGCAGCGTCTGCCCCAACTGCGCGTTGGCCAGCCTCCGACCGACCACCATGCGCTTGAACGCCGACAACACACCCACGCGCCTACCGTAGACCCGCCAACGGCCGATGTCATAGGCCTGCGGTGCTAAGTTCGGTGACGTGCACATCGTCATCATGGGCTGCGGACGAGTGGGGGCCATGCTCGCCACGGGCCTGGAGAAGCTCGGCCACAGCGTCGCGATCATTGACGTCGACAAGGACTCCTTCAGGAGGCTCGGTCCCGACTTCGAGGGGCTTACCGTCACGGGAGTCGGCTTCGACCGGGAGGTCCTCGAGAACGCTCAGATCCGACGAGCGGACGCTTTCGCGGCTGTCTCCTCGGGTGACAACTCCAACATCCTCGCCGCCCGTGTGGTGCGCGAGATCTACCACGTCGACAACGTCGTGGCGCGGATCTACGACCAGGGCCGCGCGGCCGTGTACGAACGGCTCGGCATCCCGACCGTCGCGACGGTGAAGTGGACCGTCTCCCAGGTACTCCGCCGCCTGCTGCCGGAAGGCAGTGAGCCCGTGTGGCGGGATCCGACCGGCACCGCGCGCCTGCTCCAGATTCACGTCCACAACGGCTGGGTGGGCCGAAAGATCAGCGAGCTGCAGGAGGCTGCCAACTCCCCCATCCCGTTCGTGCGCAGGGTCGGTCGCGGCATCGTCCCGGACCGAGACACGGTTTTCCAGGACGGGGACCTCATCTACGTCGCGTGCCACACCGACCGCACAGATGCGCTCGAGACCCTCTTCGCCAATCCCCCCGCCCGTACGTAGGAGACGTCATGCGAGTCGCCATCGCCGGAGCCGGCAACGTCGGCCGATCGATCGCCCGTGAACTCATCGCCAACGGGCATCACGTCATCCTCATCGAGCGTGACCCGCGCGCCATCAAGCCTGACTCGGTCCCGGGCGCCGAGTGGGTCCAGGCTGACGCCTGCGAGCTGCAGTCACTCGAGGACGCCAACCTCGAGCAGTGCGACGTCGCCATCGCCGCCACGGGGGACGACAAGGCCAATCTGGTCCACTCGCTGCTCGCGAAGACGGAGTTCGGCGTCCCCCGCACGGTCGGCCGAGTGAACCATCCCGGGAACGAATGGATGTTCGACGCGGCCTGGGGCGTCGACGTGTCCGTGTCCACCCCGCGCCTGATGTCGGCGCTCGTGGAGGAGGCCGTGTCGACCGGCGATCTCGTCCGGCTCCTCACCTTCAACAAGTCCGATACCCACCTGTCCGAGGTGACGCTGCCCGGAGACTCCACGTTCGTTGGGCGACGGCTCCGAGACGTCGAACTCCCGGCCGACGTGGTGCTAGTGGCGCTGATCCGTGACAGCATCCCGCTGCCGCCGGAGCGGGACCGGGCCTTCGAGGCCGGGGACGAGCTGCTGTTCCTCGTCAACCAGGACTCCGAGGCGGACCTTGCCGCGATGTTCGCGTCCGACGACACCGTGGATCCGCAGGACTGATCCCCCGCTGGGCCGACGTTGTCGTCGGCTCCCGTCGAACTCTTCGGGCTCGAGCTGTGGACAACTTGAGCAAATGAGATGGGTGAACGAAACCAAACGCCGTTACACCGGCGGGCGCGGTTTCACTCGGTGGGTGCAGCACCAACTAGTTTGGCCAGTCTTTCAGCGGGGGTCTGGTAGTCCAAGCCCTTCCGGGGGCGGGTGTTGAGTTCGTACTCGGCCGCGGCGACTTCTGCGTCGGTGACACGGGTGAAGTCGGTGCCCTTGGGGAAATACTGACGCTTGAGTCCGTTGCTGTTCTCGTTGGTGGGACGCTGCCACGGGGAGTGGGGATCACAGAAGTACACCGTGCAGGAGGTCTCGTCGGTGAACCGGTGATGAGCGGCCATCTCGACGCCCTGGTCCCAGGTCAACGAGCGCCACAGCGAAGCGGGTAACTCTCGGGCCATGCTCGTGAGGATGTCGGTGACGGTGACGGTGTCATGGACACAGACCCGCCGCATCATCGTGTACTTCGTGTGACGCTCATCGAGGGTGACCAGCGCGAAGCGTAGATCCGACCCGATGATCAGGTCACCTTCCCAACGACGGTGGCTGGTCATCATCGCGCTTGCGGTGGCCCTCAGCATGGTGGCCTCCACCCTGCTGAACATGCGCGACAGCAACACGCTGTCGGCCATGAAACGCTTCCTTCCCGAGAACCCGCCAGAGCGCACCGTCCCCCACGACCGCTGCATAGATTTCAGTGAGCCGCACTCGCTCGTCTTGGGCATGGGCAGGATCGGCGCGCCGCCTACGACCAACTGCAACGCTCGGGCCAGTTGGTGTGGGGCGTCGAGAGCAACGAGATGCGTGCCCGGGAGCTGACCGAGGCGGGCTACCGAGTGCTCGAGGAGGACGCTACCGACGGCGAGTTCTGGCGCCGCGTGCGCGCCGCCGCCACCGTGGATCTGGTTTTGCTCGCGATGCCCCAGCACGAGTCGAACATGCTGGCCCTGGAGAAGCTGAACGCCAGCGGGTTCAGCGGCCGCGTCGTGGCTGTGGTGCGCCACGAGGAGGAAGAGGCGGAGCTGCGTCGCCTCGAAGTCGACACCCTGTTCAACCTGTATGACGGCGCGGGCATCCTGCTGGCCAAGCGCGGCATCGAAGCGATCGGGCTACCCCACGCCGACGACGAGTAAATCGTGTCAAGATGAAGAAGGCTCCGTAGAGAAAGGCGCAATGATGCCCACTGCCCCACGTTTGGAGTTGCTCGCCCCGGTGAGCGGCTTGATGGTGCCGATCGACCAGGTACCAGACCCGGTGTTCGCCAAGAGGATGGTCGGCGACGGCTTCTCGATCGACCCGGTCTCCACGCGGCTCATGGCCCCAGTCGACGGTGAGGTGATCGACCTGCAGCCCTCCGGCCACGCCATCACAGTACGCGGAGATGGCGGGCTTGAGATCCTGATGCACATCGGCCTCGACACCGTCCGGATGCAAGGCGACGGGTTCACCCCGCTGGTCACGGTGGGGCAGCGTGTGGCGGCCGGTGACGCGCTGATCGACTTCGACCTGGACCTGGTGGCGCGTCAGGCGAAGAGCGTCCTGACACAGGTGGTCGTCACCAACTCAGAACTGCTGGCTGGGGTCGAGCCAACTACCGGCATGGTCATCGGCGGCAGCGACATCGCCGCCGTCTGCGACCTCGCCGAGCGCAATGCCGACGGCGCGGCCCCCGTCAGCGGCCACACCGCGACGTCTGCAGCGGTCCTGGTGCCCAACCCGACGGGCTTGCACGCCCGCCCCAGCGCCACGCTGGTCACGTTGGCGAAGGAATTCGATTCCGAGATCCGGCTGAGGCGCGGGGACGACTCCGCCAACGCGAAGTCCATCACCGCGATCATGGGTCTGGCCGTGGCGTACGCCCAAAAGGTCATCGTCACCGCGCATGGCCCCGACGCGGGAGACGCCGTCGCGAGGCTGGCACAAGCCATCAAGGAGGGCCTCGGCGAAGACTGTCCCCCACTTCTCGACGGCGAGCACGAGTCCGCAGAGGTCGCCGAGGTCGTGGCGCCCTCCCCCGCGTCCCCGCCCGCCGATCCCAACCTGCTGCGCGGGGTCGCGGCCTCCCCCGGCCTAGCAGTGGGGCACGTTGTGCAGCTGCGCCGCGACGACATCGAGGTCGAGGAGTTCGGCTCCGATCGTCACCTGGAGACCCGCAAGCTCAACGCGGCGATCGACCGCGCGTTGCTTGACCTATCAGCCCTACACAGGCGGCTCTCGGACGAGGCAGACCCCGACAAGGCCGCCATTTTTGCCGCGCACGCGGAGTTCCTGAGCGACCCGGAGCTGTTGGACAGGGCCCGCAGCGGCATCGACAAGGGCAAGAGCGCGCCGTATGCCTGGCGCGCGGGCTTCACGTCGTTCGCCGACGAACTCGCCACCCTCCCCAACGAGGTGCTGGCCGGGCGCGCCAACGACGTACGAGACGTGGGGCAGCGGGTCCTGGAGGAGTTGACCGGGCAACGCCAGGAGCGCGCTGAGCTCGCTCCAGGCACCGTGCTCATCGCTGAGGACCTGACCCCGTCTGATACTGCCCAGCTGGATCGCTCCAAGGTCGTGGGCTTCGCCACCACGCAGGGCGGCGCCTCCTCGCACGTGGCGATCATCGCGCGCTCGCTCGACATCCCGGCGGTCGCCGGCACCGAGGGCCGGGCGCTTGAGATCCCCGACGGCACGCAGGTGGTGCTCGACGGCTCCACCGGCCAGCTACTGCTCAACCTCACCGAGGTTGAGATCGGAGCCATCCTTGAGCGTCAGCAGCGGCTGGCCGCACGAAAGGCAGCTGAGGAGGAGCGCAAGGACGAGCCCGCGGTGACCACGGACGGGCATCGTGTCGCCGTCGTCGCCAACATCGGGGGCTCTGACGATGCGGCCGAGGCGATGAGGCGGGGCGCGGAAGGCGTGGGCTTGCTGCGCAGCGAGTTCGTGTTCATGGGGCGCACCACAGCCCCCACCGAGGCAGAACAGGCTCAGGTCTACGCCGACTGCTCCCGCGCCCTGCAGCCGGGCCAGCCCCTAGTGATCCGCACGCTCGACGTGGGAGGCGACAAGCCTCTGCACTATCTACCGATCCCCGCTGAGGAGAACCCGTTCCTCGGCATCCGTGGCGTGCGCGTCGCGTTTGACCGCCCCGAGGTGCTGCGCACCCAGTGCCGCGCCATCCTCGCCGCAGCAGATGCGGGCGCCAGGCTGCACGTCATGTTCCCGATGATCGCCACCATCGACGACTGGCGGCGGGCCAAGGCCATCTTCGACGAGGAGCGCGCCGCCGCCGGCACCACGACGCCGGTGTCGGTGGGCATCATGATGGAGGTACCTTCCGTGGCCGTCATGGCCCGCCAGTTCGCGGCTGAGGAGGGCTGCGACTTCTTCAGCGTCGGCACCAACGACCTCACCAGCTACACCCTCGCCATGGACCGCGGCCACCCGCGGCTCGCGGCCCAGGTCGACCCCTGCAACCCGGCGGTGCTCACCTTGATCGGCAACGCCGCCGAGGCCCTCCACGCGCACGGCAAGTGGCTGGGCGTGTGCGGCGGCGTAGCCTCCGACCCCCAGGCGGTACCCATCCTCGTGGGCCTCGGGGTCGACGAGCTGAGTTGCTCGATTCCAGCCATTCCCTCGGTCAAGGCCGCTGTGCGCGCCTACTCGCTCGACACGTGCCGGACACTGGCTCACAAGGCCGTGACCTGCTCCACACCCTCTGAAGTACGGGCACTCGTCCCGATTGAAGATAGCTGAGGCCACACCATGAGTGCTGCACAAGAGATCGTCAACTCCGTCGGCGGCGCCGACAACATCATCAGCCTCACCCACTGCGCCACGCGGTTGCGGTTCCAACTCCGTGATGCCAGTTCCATCGACGTGGCTGAAGTGGAAGGCATCACCGGCGTTATGGGCGCCGTGCCGCAGAGCGGGGAGCGCTTCCAGATCATCATGGGCGGAGGCGTGCAAAACGCCTTCAACGACATCAACGCTCTGCCGGAGATGTCTGCTAAGCGGCCGCTGAGCGACGACGAGCTGAAGGCCTCAGCCCGCGCTGGCGGCGTCCGGGGCCGGTTCTCCTGGGTGGATTCCTTCTTCGAGTTCCTCTCAGACTCCTTCCGCCCCATCCTCGGCTCGCTGCTCGGCGCCTCCCTGTTCATCACGTTCATGGCGCTCATGTCCACATTGGGCGTCATTGGCAACTGGGCCGACCCGCGCACTGAGCTGCCACCGTCGTGGGCATTCGTCAACCTGCTGTGGCAGTCGGTTTTCGTGTTCCTGCCGCTGATGGTGGCCTACAACGCCTCCAAGAAGCTCAACGCCGACCCTTGGGTGGGCTTCGCGATCATGGCGTTGGTCATGTTGCCGGGCTTCACCAGCCTCGGCGAGTCGGACGCCGCCTACACCGCCGTCATCGCGGGCAGCGAGGTCACCCTCATCGACATCTTCGGGGTGCCGCTGACGGTGTTCGGTTACTCGTCGCAGGTGTTCCCGCCGCTGCTGATGGCGGCGGTGCTCGGCCCGCTGTACAAGCTGCTCAAGCGGATCATCCCGGAGAACCTGCAGCTGATCTTCGTGCCCTTCCTGGCCATGCTGATCATGCTGCCGCTCACCGCCTTCCTGATCGGCCCCATCGGCGTGTTCATCGGCGCCTGGGTGGCCGGCGGCTTGGCGGCCATCAACGGCTTCAGCCCGTTCATCTTCGCGATCCTCGTCCCGTTGGCGTACCCGTTCATGGTGCCACTTGGCTTGCACTGGCCCCTCAACGCCGTGATGCTGCTGAACATCGCGGAGCACGGCTCAGACTTCATCCAGGGCCCGATGGGGGCCTGGAACTTCGCGTGCTTCGGCGCCACCGCAGGAGTGCTGGTGCTCGCGTGGCGCGACAAGGAAGTCCAGATGCGCCAGACCGCAACTGGCGCGCTCGCAGCGGGCCTCCTCGGCGGCATCTCCGAGCCCAGCCTCTACGGCATCCACCTGCGGTTCAAGAAGATCTATCCACGCATGCTCATGGGGTGCCTCGTCGGCGGCCTTGTGCTGGGCTTCGGCGGCAGCGTCACCACCAACGCGTTCGTCTTCACGTCCCTACTGACCATCCCCGCCTTCAGCAACATCGCCTTGTACGGCGCAGCCGTCGCGGCTGCCTTCTTCACCTCGATGCTCTTGGTCATCATCTTCGACTACCGCACGCCGGAGCAGAAGGCCGCCGCGCGCCGCGCCACCGGCACCGCCGACGAGGCCGAGCAGGCCACCGTCGAGACCAAGGTGATCGTGGTGGGCGACGTGGAGACCAACCAGGCCAAGCAGTGGGTGGCCGCTCTCGGCGGCGAGGACAATGTCTCCGCAGTCGAGTGGGTGGCCGAGACCCGCGTGCGAGTGCAGTTGAAGGATTCAACTCCAGTCGACGTCGAGGCGCTGGCACGAGCCGGGCTCCCAGCGGCGGTGCAGGTTGCTGACGACACCTGGCACCTCATCGCGGGCCCCGAGGCGGAGCTCTATGCCACCGCGATCAACCGCAGGTTGGGGTCGGTAGCTTTGGTCTCCTGAACCCACGACGAGCACGATGTAGGCGAGACGCCGTCAGGCTCGGCTACCGAGTGAGGTAGGCCGCCAAGTGCTGGCCGGTGAGCGTTGACCTGTCCCTCACCAGCTCCGCGGGGGTGCCCTCGAAGACGATCTGGCCACCGTCGTGGCCCGCCCCAGGGCCTAGGTCGATGATCCAGTCCGCGTGAGCCATGACGGCTTGGTGGTGCTCGATCACGATCACCGAGTTGCCGGAGTCCACCAGGCCGTCCAGCAGGGCGAGCAGTTGCTCGACGTCTGCCATGTAGACCGAGCCCTTCTCCGCCATCGCAACGGCCAGCTTCAGCCGCTGGCGCTCGCCCCCGGACAGGGTCGTGAGCGGTTGGCCCAGGCTGACATAGCCCAGCCCTACGTCGCTCAGGCGGCGGAGGATTCTCTGCGCCGCCGGTGTCCTGGCCTCGCCATCGGAGAAGAACGCCGCCGCCTCGCTCACGGACATCTCGAAGACATCGGCGATGCTCCGCCCAGCCCATCGGTGTTCCAGCACCTCCTGCTGGAAGCGGCGGCCCTGACACTCCTCGCAGGGGGTGGTGACAACGTCCATGAAGCCGAGCTCGGTGTAGATCACCCCTGCGCCGTTGCAGGCGGGGCAGGCACCTTCCGAGTTCGGGGAAAAGAGCGCAGGCTTGGTGCCGGTGGCCTTCGCGAAGCCCTTGCGGATGGGCTCCAGCAGGCCTGTGTAGGTGGCGGGATTCGAGCGCCGCGACCCCTTGATGGCCGTCTGATCGATGGAGACGACGCTGGCACCCTTGGGCAGGGACCCGTGCACTAGGGAACTCTTGCCAGAACCCGCGACTCCGGTCAGCACGGCCAGGACGCCGAGGAAGATGTCGACGTTGACGCCCTTGAGGTTGTTGGTGGTGGCGCCCCGGATCTCCAACGCGCCGCTGGCGGTGCGTACGGTCTCCTTCAACTTGGCCCGGTCGTCGAAGTGGCGGCCGGTGAGTGTGTCGGCGCTGCGGAGCTCCTGAACTGTGCCCTCGAACATGATCTCGCCGCCGCGGATCCCGGCGTGGGGGCCGAGGTCGACGACGTGGTCGGCGATGGCGATCGTCTCCGGCTTGTGCTCCACGACGAGCACGGTGTTTCCCTTATCGCGCAGGCTCAACAGCAGCGCGTTCATCTTCTCGATGTCGTGCGGGTGCAGGCCGATGGATGGCTCGTCGAACACGTAGGTGACGTCGGTGAGGGCCGAGCCGAGGTGGCGGATCATCTTGGTGCGCTGAGCCTCGCCGCCAGAAAGCGTGCCCGACGGCCGGCTGAGGGCTAGGTAGCCGAGCCCGATCCTGACGAAGGAGTCGAGCAGCGCCTGCAGAGTCGCCAGCAGCGGCGCGGCCGACGGCGCCTCGACGCCGCGGATCCACTCCGAGAGGTCGCTGATCTGCATGTCGCAGGCATCCGCGATGCTGACTCCGTCAATCCGCGAGTTGCGGGCATGCTCAGCCAGCCGGGTGCCGGCACACTCAGGGCAGGTCTGGAAGGTGACCGCCCGTTGCACGAAGGCACGCACGTGAGGTTGCAGGGCCTCTGGGTCCTTGCTGAGCATCGACTTCTGAATCTTGGGAACCAGACCTTCGTAGGTGACGTTGACGCCGTCGACCTTGATCTTGGTGGGCTCCTTCCAGAGGAGGTTGTCGAGCTCCCGCTTGCTGAAGTCCTTGACCTTCTTCTCGCTGTCGAAGAAGCCGCTGCCCAGGTAGCCGCGCACGTACCAGCCATCGGGCGTATAGCCGGGCACGGTGATGGCGCCCTCGGTCAGAGTGAGGCTGTCGTCGATGACCTGAGTGAGGTCGATGTCCTCGACTCGACCGCGGCCCTCGCAGCGGGGGCACATGCCACCCACGAGCGTGTAGGTCTTGGCCTCCTTCTGTGTGCGGCCCGCGCGCTCGGTCTTGATCATCCCGGAGCCAGTGACCGACGGGACATTGAACGAGTAGGCCTGCGCTCCACACCATCCCGGGCGAGATACCCAACCCCCGTGCGACTTCCCGGGCACTGAGCCCCTCAGCCAACCCGGCAAGGGCAACCCCACGCTTCTCCGCGACCGACACAACACATCCCCTTCAGATCTGTTGCACTCACCCCCTGAACTCGCGGGCGTGTCGCGTCGTTGACCCATCTCATTCGCTCAACTCGCGCAAGCCTAGGGCGCCGGCGGTCCGGTGGACCGCGTCAGGTGATCAGTTCGAACTCGGGGTTGTAGATCACGAGATCGCGGCCGTCCTGGGCGAGCCGCCCCGCACCTCAAGCTTGCGCCCCGGGATGAGGCACTCGATGCGGCTGCGCCCCATCCAGACCAGCCGCACCACGCCTGAGCCGTCGCTCAACTCCGCCTCCAACCAGCCGTGGTCGGCATCGGAGGTCACCGAGGTCACCGTGCCCCGAAGGGTGACGCGGGAGCGGGGTGCGCAGGTGCCCAGCGTGTCCGCGCCCGCCTGGGTGGCCTCGGCTCGAAGGTCGCTGGCCTCGAGTTCCTCGTGGGAGAGGAAATAGCGCCGCAACCTCTCCAGCACCGGGCGCTTGCTCATCGCAGCTTCAGGATTCCTGCTGCGGAACCCTCATCGGCAGCAGGCTGCCCGGTGCCGCGGGGGTCGTACCGCGGCGCACCACGACATTGCTGAAAAACTCCGTCAGGGCGGTCTGGGCCTCGTCGTTGTCAGGTTCGAAGGTCGCCTTGCCCAGCAGGACGCCGCGCAGCACCCACCCGGGCCCGGGCACAAGCCAGGTACGGGAGAGGTGCATGGCGGGCTTGCCCTCCCCATCCTTGACGGGGAGGGCACGGCGGATCTCCGCCCCGAACGGGCCGCGGACCACCTGCGCCTTTCCGCCCTGCTTCTGCGTCACCTGCAGCACCTCGTCGCGGATCTCTCCGGCCATCGACGACTTGGCCGGGCCGGCGAAGACAGCCACCTCGAGGGCGGACTGTCCGTCGCCCACGAGGATCGACTGCACGATCTCCCGCTCCCGATCCACCTGCAGTTGCAGGGTCATGCCCTCGAAGGGGGTGAGCACCAGGGTGTCCAGGTCGAGCCGTTTGATCTCATCCTCGTCTGCGCTGAGGTCCACCTCGTTGATGTCGAACGGCCCCTCGTCGCGGTCGAACTCGGCATCCCAGCGGGCAGCGTCATCCAGGTCGTCCACCGGGGGTGCCACCTCGTCCGGGCTCTCCGGTGAGACGGGAGACGCCGTCTCCGGGGTCTGCTGCTTCTTACGTCCGAAAATCACTGTGCGTTCTACTTCCCTAGAGGACGAGGCGGGAACTGCCACCGGTCGATCCGTGGCCTTCCTCGCCCCGCTCGGTCTGATCAAGGATAGCCACCGACGTGAAGGTGGCGGTTACGAAGGGCACCACGACAAGCTGTGCGATGCGGTCGCCGGCGGCCAGGTGGATGGGGGTCGACGGGTCGAGATTGATGAGGCTGACCATGATCTCCCCGCGGTACCCCGAGTCAATGATGCCCGGGGCGTTGACGATGCTGAGCCCCGCCCTGGCGGCCAGTCCCGAGCGCGGCGTCACCAGACCGACGTGCCCGTCGGGGATGGCCACCGAGACTCCGGTCCCGACCAGCATCCGCTCACCAGGGCTGAGCGACACGGCCGCCGTGCAGCGCAGATCGGCCCCTGCGTCGCCGGGACGCGCGTACGAGGGAAGGTACTCCCCCACCGTTTCGACGATCACCGAAGAGCCTCGACCGCTGCCGCCAACTCCTGCGGCCTGCGCGTGCTGACCAACCAGTGGGGATGGGGATCGGCCGTATCCGCGACTTCGATCCGGACGACGTCGCGCACGAACGGGCGGGTGAAGAGGAAGGCCCTGCTGTCCGACTCCGGGCCCAGTGCCCGCCGCGCAGCATCGCCGCACAACGCCTCGGCACCACCGATGTAGGCGGCTTCAAGGTGGTTGCGCCCCGCCCTCACCGCTCCGTTCTCGACGGCGATGAGGGTCCGACTGTAGGCCACGAGGAAGAGGCCGACGCCAACCAGACTCAGCAGGGACACGGCCAGCGCCGGCACCGTGTCCATCGAGAAGAACACGACCACGGCGATGCTGGCCACGAACAGGAATCCGATAACGCCCCACCACCACGGAATATGAAGTCGTTCTCGATAAGTCACCTGCCACACTCTAGTACCCGCTCCGGCATAATGGTCGGTGGCCAGGCCCCTCGAAAGGACTCCTCATGGCAATGACTGAAAAGGTTCTCTGGAAGATCTACGCGGGCGTCGTGGGCGCCGTCACGACGTTGGTGGCCCAGAAGGTGGTGACCAAGGTCTGGGAGGCCTCCACCGGCGACAACCCGCCCGATCCGAACGATCCCGACGTGCCCCTGACCAAGGCTCTGATCTGGGCCACCGCGAGCGGTTTGGGCGTCGGGATGACCCAGCTGGCCATGAACAGATTCGTTCAGCGCCGGTGGGTCTCCAACTTCGAGCACCGCGCCCCGGGGAAGCTCGTCTCCCGCTTCAACATCTGACGGTTGTGGACGGGACTGGGCTACCTCAGACGCAGTCGACGCAGTAGGGCTGTCCGTTCTTCGTTTCGGCCAACTGACTACGGGACTTCACGAGGAAGCACGAGGCGCAGGTGAACTCGTCGGCCTGGCGCGGCAGCACCCGGACCGTCAGCTCCTCGTGGGACAGGTCGGCCCCCGGCAGTTCGAACGACTCGGCCGCCTCGACCTCGTCCTCGTCCACCTTTCCGGAATTCTTGTCGTTGCGGCGAGACTTCAGCTCCTCGAGGGAGTCCTCGCTCATCTCCTCGTCGGTCTTGCGGGGAGCGTCGTAATCGGTAGCCATGGTGTGAGTCCTTTCAATGCCGCGATCGCGCATATGTGTACCACAAGACGAGGGCCACTGCGCGGTTGCTCCGCAGTATCTCGACCATTGTGCACCCGGCACGCAATAGCGCTCCCACCTGCGACGACGCGACGCTGGTAAGTTAAGCGCGAGAAGCACCCGACGATGACGAGGAAATATGGTCAACGCCCTCACCCCACGTGAGATCCAGGCCCGGATCCGTTCGGGCTCCTCGGTCGACGACGTGGTCGCTGAGACCGGCATGTCGACTGAGCGGATCGAGGCCTTCGCCGGCCCCGTGCTGGCTGAACGCGAGCACATCGCTTCGGCTGCCCAGTCCGCAACCATCCGCCGGCGAGGCGAGGCCGGCTCGCACCACCGTTTGCGCGAGATCATCGCTGAGCGGCTGAGCAGCCGCGGCATCGACTCCGACGCCATCGAGTGGGATGCCTGGCGCCAGAACGACCTCAAGTGGCGCGTCGTGGGTCGGCTGGGCGAGGGCGACGACGCCCGGACTGCGGAGTTCATCTTCGACCCCAAGGGCCGCTTCTCGGTCGCCCACAACGGCGACGCCCGCTGGCTCATCGGCGAGGAGCCCCCCGGCGCGGCGCCGGAGGAGGAGAACACCGTCGATTTCTCCGACGAGTTGGCGCTGGTGAGGGCCACGCACGAGACGCAGCCTGACGACCAGCCCGGCGACGACGTGCCCTCCTCGGCGCTCATGCACGACTCCAACGAGGACACCTCGCAGCTGGATCGTCTCTACGACATGTTGAGCGGGATCAGCGAGGACTCGGTGCGCATCTACACGGGCATCATGAGCCCGGCCGAACCCCTCCCCGACGATCAGACCACCCCGGTGGAACCCCCGCGGAGGCAGCCCCGGAGCCCCCCGC
Source organism: Tessaracoccus flavus (assembly GCF_001997295.1). Taxonomy (NCBI): domain Bacteria; kingdom Bacillati; phylum Actinomycetota; class Actinomycetes; order Propionibacteriales; family Propionibacteriaceae; genus Tessaracoccus; species Tessaracoccus flavus. Next base: position 1,215,959 of record NZ_CP019605.1, on the reverse strand, counting down.
CGCCGCCCCGGAGCCTGCACCGGCCGAGGAGCCCCGTTCCGAGGATGAGCCCACCCAGGAGCCCCTGGTCGACACCGGCCCCGCCGTTCCCAAGCCGCGCGCGAAGAAGCGCCGCGCGCAGGTGCCCTCCTGGGACGAGATCATGTTCGGTGGGCCCAACCCCTAGTTCGCTCGCTCCCTGCCTGAGACCCGTGGGCCGGGAGCAAGTGGCCCGAGACAAGGGAAGGCCCCCGCAGCTCATCTGAGCTGCGGGGGCCTCCTCGTGTCAACGGCTACCGGGTCAACGGCTACCGGGTGTAGTTACCGAAGAGCACGATGTTGTTGAACACCCACTTGTTCTCCTGACCGAAGGTATAGCCACCGCTCGCCTTGGGGCTGGCCACGTAGACGGTGGTCAACCGGTACGACCGGCAGCCGTTGCTGCCCGTGGCCTCCGTGTCGCACTCGGTGCGCCACTTCGCCTGATCGGTGCCGGTGAAGTAGCCGGTGTAGCCGAGCGGATTACCGGCCCACTGCTCACGCTTCATGAACGGCAGGTAGGTGAGGTTGTTGAACGCCCATCCCCGCTCGATCGTGAACGTGCTGCCGGTGCGCTTCACAACGCTCGCCCAGATCTCAGTGCGGCACCGCTCCGTCCGCGAGTAGGGCTCGCAGGTGGTCATCCCCTGACGCCCGTTGTGCGTGTGCGCGCCCGGCGTGGTGTGGGGAATCGTGCGCTGGAACTTCTCCGCAACCGGAGGCGTCGGCGTTGTGTCCGCTGCCTCGACCGTGATCGCGAACGAGACGCTCGCGTCGTTGCCTTCGGCGTCGGTCACCGTCACGGTGACGGCGTAGGTGCCGGCCGTGGTCGGTGCGCCGGACATGTCGCCGGTGGCCTCGTCGATGTCAATCCCGTCAGGAAGCTCGGGAACGTTTCCATCCTGACCGATTGGTCGCAGGGACGACACCGCGCCGGCGCTATTGACCAGTCCAACTGCGCGATTGTGGGTCCAGCACCTTGTGGGCCGGTGCTCGGCGTGCGCGGTCGGGCCGGGTCAGAAGTTCTCGGGGTCGAACGGCAGCGGGTCCGGGGAGAGCGTGGCCTTGGCTCTGGTCGCCGTCATCCGGCGACGGTGGTGCGCCCGGCAGAGGACTTCGTAGCGAACCTCGCCGCCACTGGCGGTGTCCCCCACGACGACCTGCGAACCCTCGGTGACCATGAGTCCGTCCACCGTTCGCGCGTTGTGCGTCCCGCGCGCGCCGCACCAGCAGAGCGGCCCCAGCGGCAGGGTCTCGACCCTGTCCGCAAGCTCGATCAGGCGCTGGGAGCCGGGGAACAGCCTGGTCCGGAAGTCGGCCAGAATGCCGAAGGCGTAGACGTCCAGCTGCAGTTCGTCGGCGATGCGGGCCAGCTGATCGACCTGCTCGACCGAGTAGAACTGGGCCTCATCACACACGATGTAGTCCACTCGCTGCCCGCTGGTCAGCTCGCCGATGATGTAGCGCCAGAAGTCGAACTCGGGCTCGACCTCGAGCGCCGAGGCGGTCAGCCCCAGGCGGGAGGTGATGACCCCCGTGCCGGACCTGTCCTGCGAAGTGAACACCCGACCCTTGCGGCCGTGCGCCGATTGAATGTAGTCGAGCTGCAGCGCCATCGTCGACTTGCCGCAGTCCATTGGGCCGGTGTGGAAGACCAGTTCAGCCACGGGTTGCCTTTCTCTGGATCGCCTCCGCATACGCATCGAGGTAGGCCGCGGCCATGACGTCTGGCGAGAGCTTCTCGACCAGCTCCGCGGTGGCAGCGGAGTACCGGGCGCGGGTCTGCTGGTCCGCCATGGTGATGAGCCCCTGGGCCAGCGAGCGATGGTCCGGCTCGGTGAGGAGCGCCGACTGGGCGGTCAGGCCCGTGGTGAGGCGATCATCGCAGTAGACGGTCGGCAGGCCTGCCAACGCGGCCTCCACGATGACCATCGGCTGGACATCGAAGCGATAGGAGCTGAGCACCAGAGCGTCGGCATTGGCGAACTCGCTCGCCAGGGCGTGACGGTCGCTGAGATGCCCGCGGAAGTCGATCCGGGGGTGACTCCCGGCTTCCGCCTGGAGCCGACGCCGCTGATCGCCGTCGCCGACGATGACCAACTCCGCGTCGGGCAAGTCGGCCTCCTTGAAGGCCCTGATGAGCACGGGCAGCCGCTTCTCCGCCGAAAGCCGGCCGATGCTGAGGAATCGCACGCCTTCCGACCCGCGCTGCCGCCTCGTCGCGCCAATGGCGTCTCGCATGGTGCGGTTGTACGCGTTGGGGATCGCCACCCCGCCGATGGCCTTGCCCACCGCCCGCTCGATGTTGTCCAGCATGTACTGCGCGGGGCTGGTGACGAGATCGACGTGCGCCGCGATCCACCCGTACGAGCGCCAGTCCATGCGGGAGAAGAGGTTGTGCGAATCGATCTCAGGGCTGAAGGGCGGCAGGGAGGCGTGGAACCGCGGGGCCCGACGAGTGGCCTTCGCGAGGGCGCGGGTGGTGAGCACCTCGTGCGCCAGGGTGCCCCAGAAGGAGGCGAAGGGGAGCACCGCGTGGGTGCCCGCGATGTTGGCGTGGAAGGTGTGGACGTGCGGGATTCCCTGCAGGCGCGCGACCCTGGCCCCCAGGACGACGGCGCCGCGGTCGGTCTGCGAGTGGACCACGTCGAACTGCGCCAGGCGCGAGATCCGTTCAGCGCGGCGCTCTGACCAGTGCAGGACGCTCAGGTGCGACGGCAGACTGTCGTGGTGAAGCGTCGGGCATTCGATCACGCGACATGTCCGCGGCTTCTCGAGGTGGCGATCCGGCACGATCAGCGTCACGTCGACGCCGCGGTGCGACAACTCCTCCGCCTGGGTCTGCACCGACCTGCTGATCCCGCCGGAGGCCGGGAAGAAGTCGTCGATGAGGATGGCGACGCGCAGGCTCACCCCGCACCGCCGTGGATGAGGAGCGGCACCTCCATCTCAGCGGCGGTCAGCGACCCGTGCATACCGACGAGACTGAACTCCCCTGGCGTGCCGTGGCTCATGAGCGCGAAGTCGCCTGTCATGGCGGCAACCACGTCTCCGATCCGAGCCGCGGACATCCCGGACACCTGAGCACCGAACCACCCCGCGTCGATGGCGTCCTCCCGTCGGAGGACGTGCGCCCGCTCCCCGAGCACGCTCTCCCACGCCCAGGCCAGTGCCCGCGGATCCTCCCCGTAAACGTGGCGGAACCTCGGCTCACCGCCGAGGTGCTGATATCCGCCCAGCCTCGATTCGTCCTCCACGATGAGGCGCGACGCCTCGGGAACGTTGATCATCCCATGGTCCCCCGTGACGAGGAGACACACATCGTCGGGCAGAGTGTCGAGCAGATGGGCGACGAGGTCGTCGACGATCGCGAGGCGCTCCAGCCACTGCCAGGAACCCACCCCGTGGCTGTGGCCGTCGGCGTCGAGCATCCGTTCGTAGCAGTAGACGACCTCCGCAGCACCGAGGGCCTCGGTGACCAGGCCGGCGAACTGCCCCGCATCCCCCTCGGCCGCAACCGGGAACAGGCTCGTCCCGGTGAAGGCGAGCCTGGTCAGCGCGCTCCCCGCGAAACGTCCCAGCGTCACCGCGCCGCTTGCGTGGCCGGTTGTCGCGAGCCGCTGGAACACGGTCGGCATCTGGGCGAAGCCTTCCACGTCGTCGGGACCGCCCTCCCAGGTGAGAGCATTGACCACCCGGTGGACGACGGGCTCATAGAAGCTGTATCCGACGATCCCGTGCTGGCCGGGCGTGGCACCGCAGCCGAGCGACGTGAGCGACGTGGCGGTCGTGGAGGGCACCGAGCAGGTCAGCCGCTGAGCCCTGGGCAGCAGGGAGGCCATCGTCTCGGCGTGATCGGCGTACTCGTGCAGCTGGTGCCAGCCGAGGCCGTCGACGAGAAGCAGCACGTACCTGCGTGCCGCGGGCAGGTGCAGGGTCGGCTGACCGCCCTCCAGCCGCGCCGCGATACTCGGCATGACGTTGGCCAGCGCCAGATCGTCGTAGCGTGGGTCGACGAACTCCATCAGCCGATGGCGCCTTGCAGCCGCGACCCGAAGGCCACCAGTCGACGCGCGTTGTCGCCGTCGGCCTGAGGGCTCATCCGCACCGTGATGTCATCGGGCTGGATGACACCGGTGTAGCCGTGATCGGCCTCGCAGTTCGGATCCTCACAGGCCGCCGGGCCCAGGTCGACCCTCCGCGCAGCCCCCCATACGATCGTGAGCCACGCCTCGTTGAGCCCCGCCCGGCGTTCGGGTTCGCGCATCGCGCGCGTCACCACCACCGAGTCGATGGACCGTAGCGCCACCGTCTCGACCGTCGCCAGCGCCTCGTCGCGGGCGCCCTCGCCCTCGTCGATGTGGACGATGATCAACTGCGCGGCCGTCCGCACCAGCACCGTCATGTGCCGGTGCAGCTCATGGCCCGCGAACGTCGCCTCATGCTGGACGAGGAAGTCCAGTGGCTCCCGGCCCGCGAGACCCATCGCGACCGACTCAGCCACGAGGCTCGGATAGAAGCCACACTCGGCGATCTCCGCCACCAGGGTCGGGGGCAGGTTTGCTTCGACGTCTTGGAGCTCAGGCACCCGCCCATTCTGGCACGGTGTACTAACTTTAAGGACATGGCCTCTCGACCCTTCTTCGCCGCCCGACTCGAGGACCGCTTCTCCCGTCTCGTCGGTCGCACGCTCGAGCGCCGCGGCTGGGAGGAGTCGATCATCTCCTACACCGGCTACGGCACATCCGAACAGCTGCGCATCCTCGCGCGGGTGGTGCTACGCCCCTCCGACGACCTCGGGATCGTCCAGGCCGCCTCAGCCCTCATCTACCGCCGCGGCTGGCGCAACTTCATCAACGCGTCGAAGGTGTCACCGCGCGTGACTGTCGTCATCGACGACGTTCGGATCCCGATCGAGGCGGACCGGAACGGCTACGTCGACGTCCGGGTGCGCAACCCCGGGCTGACTCCCGGCTGGCACAACGTGACGTTGGAGGGCGAAGGCGGCGCGTCGGCCGTGGCACCCGTCCAGGTCATCGCCGACGACGTCGACTTCGGCATCGTCAGCGACATCGACGACACGATCATCTCCACGTGGCTGCCGCGCCCCCTCATCGCCGCCTGGAACTCGTTCGTCCTCACCGAGCAGGCCCGCCAGGCGGTGCCGGGGATGGCCCGGCTCTACCAGAAGCTGCTCGCCGAGCATCCGGGCGCGCCCATCATCTTCGTCTCCACTGGAGCATGGAACACCTATCCCATGATCCAGCGCTTCATCGCCCGCCACGGGATCCCCAACGGCGCGATGCTCTTCACCGACTGGGGGCCCACGAACACCGGCTGGTTCCGCAGCGGCCAGGACCACAAGCGCCGCTGCCTGCACGAGCTGGCGCGGGACCTGCCGGGGATCAGGTGGGTCCTCGTCGGCGACGACGGCCAGCACGACCCCGAGCTGTACGCGGAGTTCGCGAGTCTGCGGCCCGAGCACGTCCGCGCCAGGGCGATCCGGCAGCTCACCCCCGGCGAACACGCGCTGGCCCACGGTCTGCCCATGGAGGTGCCGGCGCACGAGGCAGAGTGGGCGCCCGACATGGCGCCGGAGGTGCGTGCACCTGACGGCGACGGATTGGGCGATAAGCTTCGCGAGTTGCTGACCCCACAAGACTAGGAGCGGCCCAGATGGCGAAGCCGACCATCGAGGACGAGATCCTCGAGGAGGAACACATCCTCGACGTCGACGTCACCCAGGAGATGGAGACGAGCTTCCTCGAGTACGCCTACTCGGTCATCTACTCCCGCGCACTGCCCGACGCCCGCGACGGACTCAAACCCGTGCAGCGCCGCATCCTCTACGCGATGGACGACATGGGCATCCGGCCCGACCGCGGGCACGTCAAGTGCGCCCGCGTCGTCGGCCAGGTCATGGGCCAGCTCCACCCCCATGGCGACGGCGCGATCTACGACGCGCTCGTGCGCGTGGCCCAGCCATGGTCGATGCGGCTGCCGCTCATCGACGGGCACGGCAACTTCGGCTCCCTCGACGCCGGACCCGCGGCCATGCGTTACACCGAGTGCCGCATGGCCACCCCCGCCGTCGCGATGACCCGCGGCCTCGACGAGGACACCGTCGACTTCAAAGCCAACTACGACGGCAAGGAGTCCGAGCCCGTCGTCCTGCCCGCCGCCTTCCCGAACCTCCTGGTCAACGGCGCCACCGGCATCGCGGTGGGCATGGCCACCAACATCGCCCCCCACAACCTCATCGAAGTCGTCGCCGCCCTGCAGCAGCTGCTGAAGAACCCCGCCATCGAGCTCGACGAGATCATGCGCCATCTCCCCGGACCGGACTTCCCCACCGGCGGCAAGATCGTCGGTCTCGACGGCATCCGCGACGCCTACGCCACCGGTCGGGGCTCCTTCAAGCTCCGCTCCACCACGCGCATCGAGAAGGTGTCGCCGCGGCGGATGGGCATCGTGGTCACCGAACTGCCCTACATGACCGGCCCCGAGAAGATCATCGAGCAGATCAAGAAGGGAGTCGACGAGAAGAAGCTCGTCGGCATCGCCGACGTCAAGGACCTCACCGATCTCGCCAACGGCATGCGGCTGGTCATCGAGGTCAAGAACGGGATCAACCCCGAAGCCCTCCTCGAGCAGCTGTTCAAGGTGACCAAGCTCGAGGACACCTTCGCGATCAACGCCGTCGCTCTGGTCGACGGCCAGCCGCGCACCCTGACGCTCAAGGAGATGCTCGAGGTCTATCTCGACCACCGCCTCGAGGTCACCCTGCGCCGCAGCCAATACCAACTCGGTAAGGCCGAAGACCGCCTCCACCTCGTGCGCGGCCTCATCACCGCGATCGCCGACATCGACGACGTCATCGCGATCATCCGCAGCTCCGACGACGCCGCCCAGGCCCGTGAACGCCTCATCGGAGCGTTCGACCTCGACGAGACCCAGGCCAACTACATCCTCGACATGCAGCTGCGCCGGCTCACGAAGTACTCCACCATCGAACTGGAGAAGGAAGCAGGCGAGCTCGCCGACACCATCGCGGGCCTCCGCAGCATCATCGACGATCCCACCGTCCTGCGCCGCGTCGTCAGCACCGAACTCGCAGCCGTGGCGAAGGAGTTCGGCACCCCTCGGCGCACCATCCTGCTGGCCTCCTCGGGCAGCCCCGCCGCGACGGCAACGCCACTCGAAGTGGCCGACAACCCCTGCCTCGTGCTGCTGAGCGGCACCGGGCTGGTGGCCCGGACCGATACGGTAGCTGACGTCGTGCCGGTGGGCAGGGCCGCCCACGATGTCATCACCGCCTCGGTGCGCACCACTGCCCACGGCGAGTTCGGCGTCCTCACCAACAAGGGGCGACTGCTGAGGTGCCGCGCCATCGAGCTGCCTACCGTGCCACTGACCGCCTCGGCACCGAGCCTGCAGGGAGGGTCGCTCGCGCAGGAGCTGTGGCCCCTCGAACCGGGCGAGCGTCCCCTGGGGCTGACCAGCCTCTCCCCAGATTCGCTGGGTCTGGCGCTCGGCACCCGACGCGGCGTGGTCAAGCGCGTCAACGCGGAAGCGTTGTCGAAGGACGCCTGGGATGTCATCCGGCTCGAGGACGGCGACGAGGTGGTGGGTGCCACCGAACTGCAGTCGGCCGACCTCAACCTGGCATTCATCACCACCGACGGGCAACTGCTGCACTTCCCCGCCTCCGTGGTGCGGCCGCAGGGCAGGAGCGGCGGCGGAATGGCGGGCATCAAGCTTGGCAGCGGGGCGTCCGTCCTGTGGTTCGGACCGGTCAACCCCTCCACCGACGAGGTCGTCACGATCTCCGGGTCCTCCGATTCCCTTCCGGGAACCGAGACAGGGCTGGCCAAGGTGACGCCGCTCGCGGAGTACCCACCGAAGGGCAGGGCCACCGGCGGAGTTCGCGCCCACCGCTTCCTCAAGGGTGAAGACGCCCTCCTCATCGCCGCCATCGGCCACGCGCCCGTCGTCGCCGCGGCCGGCAGCGGTTCGCCCGTCACTCTCCCATCGGAGTTCGGACGTCGCGACGGCTCCGGCACGCCGGTGTCTCAGCCCGTGGCGATGCTGGCGGGACGCGGCGCCACAGCGGCCGAACCACAGTAGGGTTTGGCCCGAAAGGAGATCTCATGAGCTTTGATGACCTGCTGCAGGCCAACGCCTCCTACGCGGAGAACTTCGAGGACGGCTACTTCGACGGCATTGCCAAGGCCGGTGTGGCCATTGTCACGTGCATGGACTCGCGGATCGAGCCGCTCGGAATGGTGGGCTTGAGGATCGGTGACGCCAAGATCCTCCGGTCCCCCGGCGGCCGCGTCTCCACGTCCGTACTCAACGGGTGCGTCCTCAGCGTCCAGCTGTTGCAGGTGGACCGCATCATGATCATCCCCCACACCCGCTGCGCGATGGCGTCCGGCACCGACGACGACCTCCGCAAGGTCATCTCCGCCAAGACCGGCACGGACGCCTCCTGGTTGTCGTTCGGGGCCAGCCCCGATCAGGCAGGGCGCCTCCGCACCGACGTCGACATGGTGTCGAACCACCCGCTCATCAAGGGCCACGCCGAGGTGGGCGGATTCCTCTACGACGTCGACACGGGTCTGCTCAAGCAGATCATCTAGCCCCCACGGGCGCTGGGCGTCTCGAGGAAGGCACGGTGGGCGCCGCGGATGTGCGCCTCACACCGGTCTGCAGCGAGAGCCCCGTCTCCGAGCGTGAGAGCCTCGACGATCCCGTCGTGCTCGGCGACCAGTCGGGTGCGCAGTTCCGGCCATCCGTCCATCTCCCTCTCCGCCGCAAGGATGTGGAGCGCCACCGCTTCTCGGATGGCGATGGTGAGGTCCCGGATGAGCCGGTTGGCCGCCAATGAGGCGATCGCCACGTGGAACCGCGTGTCGAGCGCGTTGAAGTCCGAGATCTCGGTCGCGCTCACCATCTCCTCGGCGAGGGCTCGGAGCTGCGCCAGTCCCTCATCGCGCCGATGCTCGGCTGCACCCATGGCGGCGGCGCGTTCCAGCACCACGCGCGTCTCGGTGACCTCGTCGAACGAGATGACGTCGAGCGCCACGTGCAGTTTGAGGATCCGCCCGAGCGCATCCCCCTGGCTGCCAGTAACACGCGTGCCGCGGCCGGGCCCGGTGTGCGACGTGATCACGCCCTGAGCCTGGAAGACCTTGATCGCCTCACGCACGGCGCTGCGGCTCACCTCCAGGTGCGCTGCCAGTTCACGCTCGTTGGGCAGCCGTGAGCCCGGCCCGATTCTGCCCTCGAGGATCTCGGTGGTCAGGTGGTCGAGCACGGCGTCAAAGCCTCCGGAACCCATGGGGCCATTGTGTCTCATTCACGACACGCGCACGGACCCCGTCACGTCTTGACAAAGACCGGTGCATCGTGAAAAGGTCAGATCAGACCAACTGGTCTGACCAAAGACGTGGACAATGGAGTTTCACCGGTGCTACTCGATGTTTTCCAGCCCTCGACGAATCCGCTCGGGGCGCAGTGGCTCTCCGCCCTCGTCGCAGCGCTCCCCATCGCCGCAATGCTCATCACGCTCGCGCTGCTGAGGTGGCGGGCGCACGTCGCTGGGCCGTTCTCATGGGCGGTCGCGCTCATCGTCGCCGTGACCGCCTTCGGCATGCCGTTGACGACGGCGGTGGCCACGAGCGTCCACGGTTTCCTGTACGGACTCTTCCCCATCGTGTGGATCCTGCTGACCGCCATCTGGATGTATGAGGTCACGGTGGCGTCGGGACGATTCGATGATCTCCGGCGCACGTTCTTCCTCATCAGCGACGACCCCCGGGTGCTCGGGATGCTCATCGCCTTCTGCTTCGGCGGGTTGTTGGAGGCGCTGGCCGGGTTCGGCGCGCCGGTCGCCATCACTGCCGCCATGCTCGTGGCCATCGGGTTCTCCCCGCTGCGATCGGCCATGATCGCGCTTCTCGCCAACACGGTTCCAGTGGCCTTCGGCGCCGTCGGACTTCCGGTACTCATGGCGGCCAAGACCGGCGGCTTCGACGACGTCCTGGCCATCTCCCCCATCACCGGGCGGATCACGGCCGCGCTGTGCCTCGTGGTCCCGTTCCTCCTGCTCACCGTCATGGACGGCAAGCGGGGCCTGAAGCAGGTGTGGCCGTTCGGCCTGGTGGTCGGTGCAAGCTTCGGCGTGACGAAGTGGATCGTGTCCGCCACGCCGCTGTACAACCTCACCGAGGTTTTCGCCGCCGTCGTCAGCGTCGCGGTGGCCATCGCCTTCCTCAAGGTGTGGCACCCGAACGGCGGCGACGAGGCGACGAGGCGCATCGGGATCCCGGTGGACCCCTCCATCGAGGGGACTGAGCGTCACGTCATGGTGTCCGACGCCGGGGCCACCCAGCTGACCGGCCGGCGGATCGCGATGGCTCTGGTCCCCTACGTGCTGGTCATCGTCGTGTTCGGGATCGCGGCGCTCCCGGCGGTCAAGAGCGTCCTGGTCAGCACCGATGTGAAGCTCACCTGGCCGGGGCTCTCCGAGATGCTCGATGTGGCGGGCAACCCGGCCTCGCACCAGACCTACACACTGGCGTGGGCCTCCACACCCGGCATCCTGCTGGCCCTCGTTGCTGTCGCCACCGGGCTCATCTACAAGATGTCGCTGACGCGGATCTTCCAGGTGCTGCTGGCCAACGTGAAGAAGCTCCGCTTCGCCATGCTGACGATCGGCTCGGTCGTGGCACTGGCCTACGTCATGGGCGACTCCGGCCAGACCCTCGCGCTCGGCCTGCTCTTCGCTGGCGCAGGCGTGGCGTACCCCTTCGTCGCCCCCGTCCTCGGCTACATCGGGGTCTACGTGACGGGGTCCGACACGTCGGCCAACATCCTGTTCTCGGGCCTCCAGTCCGGCGTCGGCGCTGAGATCGGCCCCGGCAGCCACCTCGGGACTGAGGACATGCGGGCACTCCTCGTCGGCTCCAGTGCCGCTGGCGGCGTCGTCGGCAAGATGATCTCCCCCCAGTCCCTGACCGTGGCCGCCACCTCCATCGGCATCGCCGGTGCAGAGTCCGTGATACTGCGCCGCATCATCAAGTGGAGCGTCGTGCTCCTCGTCCTTCTGTGCCTGATCTCAGGCCTGATGTCCACGCCAGTGCTCAGCTGGCTGCTCCCCTGATCGAAAGGCCACTGATGTCCTCCTCACCCCATGTCGCGCTCTTCGCGACCTGCATCACCGACACGATGAAGCCCTCCATCCCGATCGCCACGGTCACACTCCTCGAGCGCCTCGGCTGCCGGGTCTCGTACCCCGAGAAGCAGACCTGCTGCGGGCAGATCATGACGAACACCGGTTACTTCGACGAGGCGATGCCGACCGTCCGCAACTACGTGGCGAGCTTCAGCGAGTTCGACTACATCGTCGCGCCGTCGGGATCGTGCGTCGGGTCGGTCCGGGAGCAGCACCCCATGCTGGCGACGCGTTCCGGCGACGCCGGCCTGGCCCGCGAAGCGTCCTCAGTCGCCTCCCGCACGTACGAGCTCACCGAGTTCATCGTCGACGTGCTCGGCGTCACCGACGTCGGGGCCTACTTCCCGCACCGGGTCACATACCACCCCACGTGCCACTCCCTCCGGGTGGCCAAGGTGGGAGACCGCCCCCTCCGCCTCCTGAGTGAGGTGCGTGGCCTCGAACTCGTCGATCTACCCGACGCCGAGCAGTGCTGCGGCTTCGGCGGGACCTTCTCACTCAAGAACTCAGACGTCTCCATCGCGATGGCCACCGACAAGGCAGACCACGTCGCCGGAACGGGTGCGGAGTACCTCGTCGCGGCCGACCATGCGTGCCTCATGAACATCGGCGGCGTGCTGCACCGGAAGAAGGCCCCCGTCACCACCATTCACCTCGCCGAGATCCTGGCTGCCACCGAGGAGGACCCACGATGACCACCACCGCCCGCCGTACGCCGGAACCCGGCACCTGGCTCGGTATTCCGGCCTTCCCGGAGGCTGCCAAGGCCGAACTCGCGAACGACCAGCAACGCGGCAACCTCCGCCACGCCACGACCACCATCCGCGCCAAGCGGGTCACACGCGCATCCGAAGTCGACGACTGGGAGGACCTGCGCACCGCGGCGGCCCAGATCAAGGACAGGGTCGCCCGGCACCTCGACGACTACCTGATCCAGGCGGAGAAGGCCATGACAGAGGCCGGGATCACCGTCCACTGGGCCCGGGACGCCGCCGACGCCAACGCGATCGTCGCCGACATCGCCAAGGCCAAGGGCGTGGACGAGGTGGTCAAGATCAAGTCCATGGTCACTCAGGAGATCGACCTCAACGAGCACCTCGAAGCCGAGGGCATCGCAGCCTGGGAGACGGACCTGGCCGAACTCATCGTCCAGCTCGGCCACGACCTGCCCAGCCACATCCTCGTGCCCGCGATCCACCGCAACCGCACCGAGGTGCGCGAGATCTTCGCCAGGGAGATGGGTCTCTACGGACGGCCCGCGCCGGAGAACATCACCGACGAACCAGCCGAGCTCGCCGAGGCTGCTCGCCTCCACCTGCGGGAGAAGTTCCTGCGCGCGAAGATGGCGGTCTCCGGCGGCAACTTCATCGTGGCCGACACCGGAACGCTCGTCATCGTCGAGTCGGAGGGCAACGGCCGAATGTGCCTGACCCTTCCGGAGACACTCGTGTCGGTCGTCGGCATTGAGAAGGTGCTGCCATCCCTGCAGGACCTCGAAGTGTTCCTCAAGCTGCTGCCGCGCTCCTCCACCGGGGAGCGGATGAACCCCTACACCTCGTTCTGGACCGGCGTCACGCCCGGCGACGGGCCGCAGGACCTGCACGTCATCCTCCTCGACAACGGGCGCACCAACGTGCTGGCCGATCCGGAGGGGCGGGCGGCGCTGCGCTGCATCCGGTGCTCGGCCTGCCTCAACATCTGCCCCGTCTACGAGCGCGTCGGAGGACACGCCTACGGCTCGCCGTACCCGGGTCCGATCGGCGCCATCCTCGGTCCGCAGCTCCGCGGGCTGGAGGGGGAGAACGAACGCGCCCTACCGTTCGCATCGACCCTCTGCGGCGCCTGCAACGATGTGTGCCCCGTGAAGATCCCCTTCACCGACATCCTCGTGCATCTGCGCCACAAGGCGGTCGAGCACAAGACCGCCCACCACCCCACCGGCGAACAGGCACTGATGAAGGGCGCGGCCTGGGTCATGGCCGACGGTTCCCACCTCGCCACGGTCCAGACCGGCAGCCGCCTGGCCGGCCGGATCTTCAAGAACCGCTGGCTCGGCAAGATGCCCATCCCCCTGGCCGGTCGCTGGCTGAGGGCCCGCGACGTGGAAGCCCCACCCACCCAGACCTTCCGCCAGTGGTGGAAGAAGAACCAAGGAGATCACCGATGAGCGCCCGAGAAGACGTGCTGCAACTAATCCGCCGCGCCACTGCCGACGTGACGGAGCGCAACCCCGACGTCGACGTGCCGGTCGAGTGGACCTACGGTCGAGCACTCCCCACCGCCGACGTCATCGCCGACTTCGTCGAGAAGGTCGAGGACTACAAGGCGGCCGTGCGGCGCTGCCCCGAGGTCGGTGCCGCAGAGACGATCATCGAGGCGCTCAGCGCCCTCGACGCCCGCAGTGTCGTGGTCCCCGACGGCCTACCCGACGCCTGGGTCCAAGCTCTCAGCGGCGCCGGTTTCGAACTGCACCGCGACGAACCTGTCCTCAGCCACGCGCAGCTGAACTCCATCGACGCGGTCCTCACCACCGCAGCCGTCGGCATGGCCGATTCAGGCACGATCGCGCTCGACCACGGCGATGGGCAGGGGCGTCGGGCCCTGACCCTGCTGCCGGACCGCCACATCGTGGTGGTCCGCGAGGATCAGGTGGTCAGCGATGTGCCGGAAGGGATGGCACGCCTGGCCCCTGCGCTCCGCGCGCGCCGCCCGGTCACCTGGCTCTCGGGCGGATCGGCGACCAGCGACATCGAGCTCAGCCGGGTCGAGGGCGTCCACGGTCCCCGACACCTGTCCGTCGTGCTGGTCGCCGGAGCGCAGTGATTCCTCAGCTTGTCGTCCGTGATCCCTGAGCCTGTCGAAGGGTTGCGCGCGCCGGTCAGGCGTCGATGCGGTCGGCCTCGAGGGCGTAGGCGCCCTCGATGATGAACTCCTTGCGGGGCGCGACGTCGTTGCCCATGAGCATCTCGAAGACGCGCTCGGCGTCGACGGCGTCGTCGACCGTGAGGCGCCGCAGCATCCGGTGCCGGGGGCTCATCGTGGTGTCGGCCAGCTGATCGGCGTCCATCTCACCGAGACCCTTGTAGCGCTGGGGCTCCTTGAACTTCTGCCCCCGCTTCGTCAGCTCGGCGGCCTTCCGCTGATACTCAGCGTCCGAATAGGTGTAGATGTACTTGTCGTACCCGCGCTTCGGGTTGATCAGCTCGAAGCGGTGCAGCGGGGGCACCGCCGAGTAGACCCTCCCCGCCTCGACGAGGGGGCGCATGTAGCGGAAGAACAGCGTCGCCAGGAGGCACCGGATATGGGCTCCGTCGGAGTCGGCGTCGGCCATGAAGATGACCTTGCCGTAGCGTGCCGCGTCGAGGTCGAAGGTGCGCCCTGAGCCGGCGCCGACAACCTGGATGATGGCGGCGCACTCCGCGTTCTTGAGCATGTCGCCGACCGACGCCTTCTGCACGTTGAGGATCTTCCCGCGGATGGGCAGCAGAGCCTGGAACTCGGAGTTGCGGGCGACGTTCGCCGTCCCCAGCGCGGAGTCGCCCTCGACGATGAAAAGCTCGGTGTTCTCCACCGAGTTGGAACGACAGTCCTTGAGCTTGGGCGGCAGCGTCGACGACTCCAGCGCGTTCTTGCGACGCTGGTTCTCCTTGTGGGCGCGTGCCTGGACGCGGGTGCGGGCGGCGCCCACCACCTTCTCCTGCAGCGTGCGGGCCATCTGGCGGGTCTTGGACGACGAGAAGAACCGCCCCATCTCGGCCTCGACGACCTTGGCCACCAGCCTGGTCACGGGCGGGGTGCCGAGCACCTCCTTGGTCTGCCCCTCGAACTGTGGCTCGGCCAGGCGCACCGTGACGACGGCGGTGAGGCCCTCGAGGCAGTCGTCCTTGATGATCTCCTCCCCGGCCTTCAGGAGGCCGCGGGTGCCCTCGTACGACCTGATCAGCGCGCGGGTGAGGCCCCGCTCGAACCCCTGGACGTGCGTACCGCCCTTGGGGGTGGCGATGATGTTGACGAACGAGCGCAGCGTGGTGTCGTAACCGGTGCCCCACCGCACTGCGATGTCGACCTCCAACTCCCGCTCGACGTCGGTGGGCGTCATCGCCCCTGCATCATCGAGCATCGGGACGGTCTCGACGAATGAATCGCGTCCCTGCAGCCGAATGATCTCCGTGACGGGCGCGTCCGGAGCGAGGAAGTCGGCGAACTCCGTGATCCCGCCGACGTGCACGAACGTCTCGCGCGCGGGCTCGTCGCCGCGCGCGTCCTCGACCTCGAGCCTCAGTCCGGGCACGAGAAAGGAGGTCTGGCGGGCGCGGTCGTGCAGGTGTTTGAGGGACAGTTCCGCGTCGGCGAGGAAGATCTGCCGGTCGGGCCAGTAGCGGACCCGGGTGCCCGTCTTCGCCTTGGCCACGCGACCGGCCTTGCGCAGTCCGCTCTGCGGGGTGAAGGGGGCGTCGGGACCGTCGCCGTCGAACACTCCGGGGACGCCCCGGCGGAAGCTCATCGCCCAGGTGGCGCCGTTGCGGTCCACCTCCACGTCCAGCCGCGACGCCAGCGCGTTGACCACCGATGCGCCGACTCCGTGGAGACCGCCGGTGGCGTTGTACGAGGAGTTGCCGAATTTCCCGCCGGCGTGCAGCTTGGTGAAGACGACCTCGACGCCACTCAGGCCTGTCCGAGGCTCCGTGTCGACGGGGATCCCCCGCGCACGGTCCTGCACTGCGATCGAGCCATCGGCCAACAGTTGAACGTGGATCTGATCGCCGTATCCGGCCAGCGCCTCATCCACCGAGTTGTCGATGATCTCCCAGAGGCAGTGCATGAGGCCGCGGGTGTCGGTCGACCCGATGTACATGGCTGGTCGCTTGCGGACCGCCTCCAGCCCTTCGAGCACCAGGAGGTTCTTGGCCTCATAGTCACGCGAGTGGGGCTGCTTGCTCTTGGGTGTCTGCACCGGGCCAGGCTACCCGCTCGCCCGCACCGGACCGATCCAGCGAAACGCGGGTTCCGAGTCCCGGGAACGAATATGCTTCCCGGTACGTTGAAATGACTGATGTATGAGTTAGGAGGACGGAAATGATGACTGAACTAGCTGCCGACCCGACCCTCACCGCCATCGATCGTTGCGATCGCTGCGGTGCCCAGGCCTACCTTCGCGTCTTCCTACGCTCCGGCGGTGAGTTGCTTTTCTGCGCTCACCACGCACGCGCCCACCGTGAGAAGCTCGTGGAGGTCGCCAGCCGGATCCAGGACGAGACCCACAAGGTCCGCTGAGTCAGCAACCAACCAGATGGGGGCGGTGAGTGATGAACTCACCGCCCCCATTGGATTCATCCAGATGCCGGGCCTATCTCCCAGTGATGCGGACCCGTTCGAGGATCTGCTGCAGAACCGGTGAAGGCCGCCATTGGTGCGTGGCTCCTGTGTGGTCCACGAAGTAGAAGGTTTGCGGACTGCCCCCGTCCCGGAGCCAGAGTCGCTCACCGTTGGGCCACAGAAGTGCTAGTCGCACTGGCGAGCGTGGAGGAGTGCCTGCAACAAGGCTGGCGGAGTCCTGAAGCTCAGAAACTAGGCGATCCCGATCGTCGGCTGGCAGCCCCACGCCATCTTCTCCAGTGCAGACCAGAACTCTGGCGGCCCGGTCCAGGTCGAGCGGCATGAAGCTATCCACTTCACTCGCCAGGCACGGCTTCGCGAAGGGAGGTACCTGGATGGAGGCCCACTCGTCCGTTGCACGTCGTTGCTCGAGCAGAAGATCGCGGAAGGTGGTGAGCGAACCGACCCCTGGCGAGCAGTCGGCGCTGGGGATCGTCAACCGCTCTCGAGTGCCATCCGCATATTCAGCGATGAGCCACTCGTCGGCCGGCTGGGATACGCACTCCTCACTCCGGGTCAGTGTGCCCGAAACAAACTGGGCAGCTCTGCCACCCTCCAACGGCTCGGGGGGTGCATAACGCCAGGATGAACAGAGCCAAACCTTGGCCGCCCCCTGTGTCAGCGATTCGGTGGACGACCGTGCCAGCACGGTTGTGGTACACAGCTCCTCATTCGACTGGTCACCCTCTGCGACTCGTGCCGCCTCGGCGAGCGTCCGTTGTGAGGCGTCTGTCGGGGTCCACAGCCACTCGCCCTGTTCATCGCTGAGGAGCCACCGCGCGTCCGCCCCTTGGTGGAGGATCACTACGCCGTTCCCCGAATTGTCGTGGAGGCGGAGCGTCGGCGTTGCCTGATGGGCTTCGGACGAGCCGCTTCTCTCCCTGCCGTCCCTCAGCTCGTCGATGAGGGCAGTTGCCTCATCCCGGTCCAACTGTTGGGCTCTGAGACGGCCGTTCGACACAACGCAGAGGGTTGCTTCATTCACTGAGTCCAGCGTGGCCGTGCTCTGGAGGCTCTCGATGGCGCAAATCGACTCCGACGGTGCCGTGTCGGCAGAGGGCGGTGCGGAGGTCGCGGGAACTGCGTCCACGAGGGGTTCACGCACGTCCTGGAGCCACTGCACCCCGAGCACCCCCACGACGGCCATCGACGCGGCGACCACGCCGGAACTCACGGCGCGCATCCGCCTCGCTTGTCCCCGCGATGCGGCGGTGCCCGCCCACGTCGTGGTTTCCGGCGCTTCGGGCAATAGACGCTGCAACCTGTCTCGGAAGGGGTCGGTGGAGTAATTCATGATCGGTCATCCTCCTTGGGAAGATAGGAAAGGTCTTGAGTCCTGAGGTGGTGCGAGGAACGCAGTGAGCTGAGGGCACGGTGAAGGTGCGTCTTGACCGCGCCCTGGGATATCCGCAGGAGGTCCGCAGCCTCGGCTGTGCTGCGATCCTCGAAGTAGCGCAGCACAACCACGGCTCGCTGTTGCCTAGGCAGTGCCGCCAAAGCCCGGAGCAGATCCCGGTCAGCCACCGAGTCGTGCCGGGCCGGCTCAGGATTGCCAGCCGGCATCGTTCCTTCCCGCCATGTCCCCGCGCGCCACCAGGACAGATACGCGTGGTAGATCGCGGTCCGGACGTAAGCCTCGAAGGAGTTGCCAGCCCTGTTCAAGCGATCGAACTTGCCCCAGCATCGGCCCAGGGCTTCCTGCACAAGGTCTTCAGCCCGTTGAGTGTCCCCCGTCAGGAGCCACGCTGAGCGCCACAGTGCGACCGAACGCGCATGCACGAACTCATCGAAGGAGTCCCAGGTACGAGTGGCCTCGGTCAGGCCTGTCATTGAAGCTTCCACACTCTCTATAAGCAGATGTGGGCGCTAAAGGTTGACATCCACCTCGGGTAATACTCTCCACCGCTCAATCAGGCTCCGCGCGATGGAGGCCGGGGGTGGGAGGACGAGGCTCCCTTCGCCGACGACCCGGGCCAACTCCGTGCGTGACAGAAACCTCGCCTCCGCGATCTCGAGGCCGTCCGGCCGCAGGGACGCCGACCCGGAGCGCGCCTCGAAGCCGAGCATCAGCGACCGCGGCATCGGCCAGGGCTGGCTGCTCACGTAGGTCAGGTGGGTCAGTTCCACGCCCACCTCCTCGTACACCTCGCGGTGGCAGGCCTGCTCGGCCGATTCGCCCGCCTCGATGAAGCCGGCAATGATCGAGAACCGCTTCGGTGCCCAGGAGGGCTGGCGGGCCAGGAGCAGCCGGTCGTCCGGATCCCTGATCGCGACGATGACGCAGGGGTCGGTGCGGGGGAACGCCCAGTGTCCGCAGCCGACGCACGTGCGCCGGGCTCCAGCGAGATCGGGCCGCGTGGCCTCGCCGCACCGCTCGCAGGGCGGTGATTGCAGGTGCCATCGGCTGAGCGCCACCGCCGTGGCGGTCGGATCGGCCTGGCCCGGTTCGATGTCTCGCCAGGCCAGGGACTCCCCGTCCATCCGGAGGACCGGCCGGGCGAACCAGGGCTCCCCCCGGAACGTTCCGACGAAGATGTCGTCCAGCTGGCGTTGGCCCGGGTCGTCGAGGAAACGAACGCCTTCCGGACCGGCGGAGATGTTGCCTGACTCATCCACCTCGACGACGCGGCCGGCGCGCCACGCCGCGTCGAGATCCTGCTCTGCCCGCAGAGCGGGGCTCCGGTCAAGCTGGGAGGGCTCGCGCCAATCGATCATGACGACAAGCCTGCCGCAAATGCGGTACCGATCAGCGACGCCGGTGCGTCCACGAAGCGAAGATGGTCCGTCAAGACGTGATAGAACGCAGCCCCGACCCGTGAGGGGTCCACCCCACGGGCCTCCGCCCAGGCCTGGCGGTAGACGGCCAACTGCAGCGGATCTGCGGCCCGCGTCGACGTCTTCCAGTCGACGACCAGGTACTCAAGACCGTCGTGAGGCCAGGCGTAGACGGCATCGATCCGGCCGCGCAGGACGTGCGGGCCCCAGTTCATGAGGAATGGCACCTCCACGCCGATGGGGGTGCGGTGGGCGAACTGCCCCGCCTCGAAGGCGCGGACCAACCGGACCAGTTCCTCGCTGTCCGGCGACCCCTCAGCACTCTGCTCCTCCAGTTCTGCAGGGAGCCCGAACCGGTCCTGCAGCCATTCGTGGAACCTAGAGCCGACCCGCGCAGCCAGCGACGGCTGACGCGGCATCCGCCTCAGCAGCGACGTCGCGAACTGATCGGGATCGTTGTGCAGCGCCATGAGCGCCGTGGCCGACAACCCTTCCGGCAACTCCACCGTGCGATCGTGGCGCCGCGAGATCAGCTGGGTCAGGTGTTCGGCGCTCTCGTCCCAGGACTCGATCAGCGCCGCGTCCTCCGCGGAGAGGGTGCCGGATTCCCAGGCCCACTCGTCGGGTTCCTGTGCACGGGCCGCCAGCACGTCCGCGGCCTGCCACACGAGTTGAGCGCCGTCACGTCTCGCTGCGGTGACGTGCTCATCGAAGGAGGCAGGCCAGAGCGCCCGGACCGGTTCCGCCGGCGCCGGGTTGTGGTCCGCCCCACGCGTGGCCGCGTCGATGTGGGTGCCCAACGCCTGGGTGACCTCCTTGATGACCGCGAAGTACGGGGACTCGCGCCGCGGCCTGACGTTGCCCGGTGTCCAGATGTGAGAGGACACGATGAGAACCTCTTTGGCCCGGGTCGCCGCGACATAGGCGAGCCGGTCTTCGGAGAGGCGGTGATCGGCCTTCAGCGCATCTCGGTACTCGGCAAGGCCAGCCTTGGTGTAGTCGCGCAGTTGCGGCACCGAGGATGCGTCACCTCGCAGTGGCGCGGGGAGAGTCATGGCCCTGGTCGGCCAGACCCCCGAGCGGGCCTCTGAGGGGAACACCTTGTCCACGAGGCTCGGGAGGTAGACGGTGTCCCACTCGAGGCCCTTGGCCCGGTGCACCGTCATGAGCTTCACGGAGTCGGCCTCCGTCGGGACGGCCTGGAGCAGTCCCTCACCGAAGTCCTCCTCCGCATCGAGGTAGGCGAGGAGACCGGACAGGGTTCCGTCGCCGTCGACGTCGACGTAGCTGGCCACCTCAGCGACGAACCGGGCCACCTGGCTCGTCTGCCTACCACCCGCCAGCAGCTCTGCCTCGAGCCCGAGAGTCGACACGACCCTCGTCACGAGGTCGGCAACCGGCTCCGCGGCGTGTCGGCGCAGCATACTAATCTCCGCGTGGAACGCGCGCACCCGCCGCCGCCCCTCATCGGTCAGCGCGGCATCTCCAGGGTCGGCCACGGCATCGAGCAGACACACCACCTCCCCAGGATCAGCCTGCGTCACGGCGTGCTCGAGGGCTTCGGTGAGCCCTCGCGGTCCGGCGGAGGCGGCGGCGAGACGCCGAGCGCGCGCTCCCAACGCCTCCAGGTCCCCGAGCCCCAGCGCCCAGCGCGGTCCGGTCAGGAGGGCCGCCACGTCCGGGTTCGCCGTCACGTCGTCGATCACCCGCAGGGTGGCGACCAGCGGCGCCACCTCGGGGAGCCCGAGCAGTCCGCCCAGCCCCACGATCTCCACGGGCACGTCCCTGAGGCGCAGCGCCTCGAAGAGGGGAGCCAGCAGGGCATTGCGTCGGACGAGCACCGCCTGCTCCGCCCACGCAACGCCGGCGGCGTTGCGGGCGATGACGGTCTCGGCCAGCCAGTCCACCTCGTCGCGGAACGTGTCGAAGGTGGCGGAGGCCACCGCCGCCGCCGAGGCCCCCGGCGGAGCCACCAGCGAGACCCCCGCCTCACCGGGTGCGGCGCGGAGCCCCGCGGCAAGAGCGTTGCCGACGTCGAGGATGCGCTGGCCGCTGCGCCGGTTGATCGAGAGAGTCTGCCTCTCCGCGGGACGGCCGTCGGCGCGGCGGAAATGCTGGGGAAAGTCGAGGATGTTTCCCGCCGCGGCACCTCGCCAGCCGTAGATCGCCTGATAGGGATCGCCGACGGCGGTGACGGGAAACCCGTGCCCGTCCGGCTCCCCCGCGCCGCTGAAGAGTTCCCGCAGCAGTGAGGCCTGCGCTGCCGAGGTGTCCTGGTACTCATCCAGCAGGACCACCTTGAAGCGCTGCCGCAGTTCCCGGCCGATGGACGGCACCTGCCGGGCCAGACGGACCGCCTCGCGAAGCTGGTCGGCGAACTCGACCACCCCCAGCCTGCGCTTGAGCTCCTGGTACTGATCGACCAGGTCGAGCAGCTCCCGTCGCTCCGCCGTCGCGTCCAGAGCCTTGGCCACGTCGGCCATCGTCTTGCCGCGGTACAGCGGAGCCTGCGCGAACCTGCTCTCCGCCCGGTCGCACTCGGCCAGGACCTGCTCCGAGCTCACCAGATGTGACTGCATCTCGGAATCGAGGGCCAGGATCCGCTCGGGGATGCTGTGGTGGCTGAGCCTGCTGATGCTGCGGAACGGCCCGGGTGCGTTCGCGACGACCCGGCTGGCCAGGCGGAAACGGCTCGCCCCGGTGAGCATCACCGGATCGCGGTCGATCCCCAGGCGGAGGCCGAACTCGCTCACCAGGCGGGCCGCGAACGAGTCGTAGGTCATGACCAGTTCGGCGCCCTCGCCGTCCCTCCCCGTCAGCACGCCGGCACGGTCGAGAGCGCTGGCGACGCGGTGCGCCAACTCCGCCGCCGCCTTCCTGGTGAAGGTGAGCCCAAGGACCTCCTCGGGCTTCACCTGGCCGGTGCCGACCAGCCAGACCACCCGGGCCGCCATCACGGTCGTTTTGCCGCTACCCGCGCCGGCGATGATCACCGCCGGTTCCAGTGGAGCGGTGATGGCGGTGAGCTGCTCGTCGGAGAACGGGATCTCGAGCGCATCGACGAGTTGGTCTGGGGTGCTCAGGAGGTGGGGACGGATCGGGTGGATGGTCATGAGGAGCGTCCGTCCTGACGTGCGGGGCAGCTGGCGGCGAACTGACAGAACCGGCAGGCACCGCACTCGACGGCATCGAAACGACCGGATCGGATCACCTCGACCCCCTGGGCGATGCGGTCGTGCACCCACGTCGGGCCGGCCTGTGGCTCGGCACCCTCGAGCGCGGGCGAGTCGTCGATGGACGGCTGGGCGACCATGGTCGGCAGCGCGTCGCCGGACCTGACGAACATGAGCGCCGGCGGAGCCACGCGCCGTTCACCCTCTGCAATGCCGTCGAATCCCCCGAGAGCCACAGCCAGCTGATAGACGCCGAGCTGTGCATGGTCGGCGACGTCGGCTGGTCGGAGCGTGGACCGCCCGGTCTTGAGGTCGACGACGCGCAGGGCGCCGTCGAGGGTCCGCTCGAGCCGGTCCACGGAGCCGACGAGCTCGACCTCCTGCTCGGCGATGGTGGTCCGCACGGAGAAGGGCACTTCGACGCCGAGCAGTTCCCCTGGGGCGGTGGCGTGGTAGCGGGAGAACCGGTCGATCGCCTGGTCGATCTCGGTGCGCTCGGACGCGGAGAGCCACTCCGCCTCGAAGGGGATGTGTTCCCACACCTCGTCCAACCGGGCTCTCATCTCATCCGCACTCAGCTCTTCCTCGGCGGCCGCGCGGGCCAGGAGATGGACCACGTCGCCCACCGAGGCGCGCGATCTGCGTGCACTCTCGGCAGCGGCCCTGCGCGAGAGGAACCAACGGCGCGGGCACTCGAGCAGCGTCTCCAGCGACGAGCCGGTGATGCGGACCGGTCCGGCCACGTCGCTGGCAGGGGCGGTCGGTTCGGCCACTCCCCACCAGGTCTCCGGGAGTGCCCCCGGAAAGGCGCGCGACCCGTCGGGCGTGGTGACGGAGCCGAGGCGTGCCAACCGGACCGCAGCGGCTCGGCGCAGCCCCGGGGAGACCTCCTCGTCCGAGACAGTCCGGCGCAACTCCCCCACAAGCGACGCGGCCGACAGCAGCCGGCTCGGCCTACCGTTGACCCGTTCCACATCCACGCCGAGCTCACCGAGGAACCGCGACGGCCTGCCCCCTTCGCCATCGACGCCCTGCACGGCGCTGACGCGGACCTCGCGGCGGGCCCGCGACACCGCGACGTAGAAGAGCCGTCGCTCGGCCTGCAACTGTGAGCTCTGCCCCGGCGGCGCAAGCCCGGCCGGACCCAGCCGGTCCGCGTCGAGCAGCAGGCCCTGGCGGATCAGGCGTGGCCACAGCCCCTCCTGGACCCCGATGACCCAGGCGCGTTCCCATTCCAGCCCGCGCGTGCGGTGGGCTGTCAGCACCCTCACGCCCCGCCCGGAGACCGTCAGCTCGCGGCCCGTGTCCGCCGGGATCTCCTGCGCCGACACCTCGGCGAGGAAGGTACGGATGCCCGAGGCGCCGCGTAGGTCGTCCGCCCTGGCCGCCTGCTCGAAGAGCTCGACGACGGCATCGAGATCGGCGTTCGCGCGCCGGGAGCCCCTGAGTGCCTGCTCGCGCAGCTGCCCCGGCCACTCAGTGCCGTCCCACAGGTGCCACAGGACCTCCTGCACCTCGGCATCGCTCCCGGTCAGGGTCGCGGCCCGCTCGAGGAGCGCGGCCAGAGCTCGGGCCCTCTCTGCTTCAGGGCTGTCCATCCCGTCCAGCAGGCTCGGGTCTGCCAGGCACCGGCCCAGGAGGGCGGCCGAGTTGCCGAGCGATCGGTGGCGGGCCAGCAGTGCCCGACCGATCTGTCGTTGCGCCACGCCGTCGAGCCCGCACAGCGGGGAGGAGAGCAACAGCCGGGCGTCGTCTGATTCGGGGGCTCCCCCGTCGGCGGCAATTCGAAGGGCGAGCAGAAGCGTCGCGACCGCGGGCTGCTCGGCCAGCGCGATCTCATCGCCGGAGACGTCCACCGGCACGCCCAGCCGGATCAGTTCCGTGGCGACCGCACTGAGCTGACCCCGGCCCGCGCGGGTGATGACCACCAGGTCCTGCCATGACGCGCCTTCCTTGGCGACGGCCTCGCGAAGCTCCGCCGCGACGTGCGCGAGTTCGGCTGATTCGTCGTCGAAGACCCCCGCGGCCACCACGCCGCCACCGGCTGCGGGCGCTGGAACAGGCGCAGCCCCGCGCCCGTCCAGACGTGCGGAGAGGTGGGCCAGCGCATCGACGACCGCGCTCGATCCACGATGACCGCCGCCGAGCGGGATGACCTCGGCGCCGGGCAGCGAACCGAGGTCAGCAATCGCGGTGGCGCTCGCTCCCCGGTACCCGCCCACGCGCTGGTGCGGATCACCGACCGCCAACAGTGGCAGTCCCAACCCCGCCAGGTCGCTCAGCAGCCCCACCTGCGCATGGTCCGATTCGTGCGCGTCGTCGACGATCACAGCGTCGAAGGCGGCGCGGATGCCGTCGGCTACCTCGGGCTCGGTCAGCAGCAGCCGGCACCGGTAGATGAGCTCGGCGTAATCGAGGGTGGCGGAGAAATCACCCACCGTGAGGTAGAGCTCGATGAAGCGCGCGGCCGCCGCGAAGACGTCGTCCCCGTCGTGCGTCGCCATGGCCTCGACGGTCGAGGGATCCAGGGAGAGCTGCCGCACGCGCGCCAGGACCTCGCGGAGCTGCCGCGCGAAGGCTCGGGTGCCGGCGGCGGCGCGCGCCTCCTCGGGCCAGAATTCAGCGGGCAGCCCCTCCAACAGCTCGCGGATGCGGGTCTCCTGTTCGGGCGCCCGCAACAGCCGCCACGCGCTGTCCTCGTGCGGCCAGTAGCGCTGGAGAAGGCCCAGCGCGAGACCGTGGATCGTCGTGACGCTGGCCGCGGTCTGCGCGCCCGGCAGCTGGCGGCTGATCTGCCGGCGCAGCGTCTGCGCCGCCGCACGTGACTGCGCGAGCACGACCACCCGGTCGAGCGAGCTTCCGGCCCGCACCCGCTGAGCCGCCGCTGCCGCGACCACCACCGACTTGCCAGTGCCCGGCCCGCCGACCGCGACGCGGACGCCCGACCAGCCGCGGGCCGCGCTGGTCTGCTCCGGAGTGAGCGTCGGCACTGCCGCGACGCGTGGGGGCAGCAGGCGGTTCCTCATGGACTCCATGCTTCCAGGAACCTCCGACGTTTTCACGCCGGCCCGTGGCAGGGTTGCTCCATGAGTGAACGGATCGCCACCGAGGTCGACGGCGTGCAGCTGAGCCTCAGCAACCTCGACCAGCCACTGTTCCCCAACGGCTTCACCAAAGGTGAACTGATCTCGTACTACCTCGAGATCGCCGAGGTGATGCTCCCGCATCTGAGCGACCGGGCGATCACGCGGGTGCGCTTCCCCGACGGTGCAGGCGCGCCGTCCTTCTACGAGAAGAACGCTCCCGCCGGCACCCCGGAGTGGGTCCGCACAGTGGATGTGGCCACGTCGTCGGGGCCCATCAGCTACGTCACCGCACGCCAGCGGGCCGACCTCGTGTGGCTCGCCAACCTGCGGGCGATCGAGCTGCACACACCGCAGTGGCGCTTCGTGGACGCGACGCAGGGAGATGGCGGGGTGATCCTGGACGGCCCCGACGAGCCTCGCGCCACGACGCTCATCATCGATCTCGACCCGGGTCCCGGCATCACCCCAGAGGACTCGGCGAGGGGCGCGATCATCGCAGCGACGACGTTGGCCGAGCTGGGGCTCGAGGCGTTCCCCAAGACGTCCGGCAACAAGGGCCTCCAACTCAGCGTCCCGATCCAGCCGACGCCGGCCTCCGAGGTCTACTCCTTCGCGCAGGCGCTGGCCAGGCACCTCACTGCCGCCCACCCCAAGCTGTTCGTGGCCACCATGAGCAAGGACGCGCGTGGGGGCCTCATCTTCGTCGACTTCGCCCAGAACTACGCGGCACGCAACACCGTGACGGCCTACTCGGTCCGCGGGCTGGACACACCGTCGGTCGCCACGCCGCTCACCTGGGACGAAGTGGCCGCCCTCCAGCCGGATTCGACCCTGCGGACCAGCCCCGCCAAGGTCATGGCCCGCGTGCAGGACCTTGGCGACCTGTGGCAGGCTCAGGAACCCACGTCGTCGAGCCCGTCGCTCCCGGCGCCGCCCTCGTGACAAGATTGCCCTACCCACAACTTCGCCGAAGGATCGCCCATGGTCGACTCCGCACCCCGCTCCAGCGCCGAGCGTGCCCACTACCTGCGGTCGCCCGCCCCCTGGGTGGCAGGCGCCAGTGATGTGGGATTGAGGCACGAGACCAACGAGGACGCCCTCGGGCTGGCTGTGCGCTCCGAGCCCAGTCACGCGGCAGTCCTGGCCGTGTCGGACGGGGTCACCACCGCCCACGGTTCCGAGGTCGCGTCGCTGGTCGCCACCGAAACCGTCGTCGATGAACTGGTCACCCGCCACTCCAAGGGGCAGGTGGCCGAGCAGGCCCTCGTGCACGCATTCGCCGCGGCTCAGCGCTCGGTCGTCGACGCCAGCGACCAGACGTCTGCCTGCACCCTCGTCGCGGCTGTCATCGACGGGCGGTCGGTCTCGGTCGGCAACGTCGGAGACTCCCGCGCCTACTGGATCCCCGACGCGGGCGGCGTCGAGTCCCTCACCACCGACGACTCCCTGGCGCAGGCGCGGATCATGCTCGGCATGACGCGGATGGAGGCGGAGCAGTCGCACCACTCGCACGCCCTCACGCGGTGGCTCGGCCGGGAGTCCTCCGATGCGACCCCGGCCGTCACGACTCTCACCGTCGACGCCCCGGGGTGGCTCCTCCTGTGCACCGACGGCCTCTGGAACTACGCCAGCGATCCCGCCGACCTGGCCGATCTCGTCCGTCAGCAGGCGAGCCGCGCCCAGTCGACGGACGCTCTCGCCGATGCGCTGGTCGGGTGGGCGGTGGCCAAGGGGGGCAAGGACAATGTCACCGTCGCGTTGGCCCGCATCGAGGGTTGAGTCCGGCCGCTAGAGTGGCGGCATGGAAGTCAAGATCGGCATCACCGACGTACCCCGCGAGGTCGTCATCGAAACCGCCGCCACTGCGGACGAAGTGGCCTCATCGCTGCACGATGCCCTCCAGTCGGACGGATTCTTCGAGCTCGTCGACGAGAAGGGGCGCCGTGTCCTCGTGCCCGCTCGCAAGATCGGCTACCTCGATCTGGGTTCCCCGAGCGCCCGCACGGTGGGCTTCGGTTCCGTCTGAATCGGCCCTCGGGAGGCGGTGCGATAGACTCTCTCATCGCGGAGCAGCAGCGCCCCGCCTCTGGCCGCGCCAACCGCGCCCGAGTTCTCTTACGAAGGTTTGACCCCTGAGCGACAACGAGATTGCGGTCGACGAGACATTCGCCGACCTCGGCATCCACGAATCCATCACCTCGGCCCTGGCGGAGGTTGGCATCGTCCACCCCTTCGCCATCCAGACCCTGGCCATCCCGCTCGCGTTGAGCGGCACCGACCTCATCGGGCAGGCACGCACCGGCACCGGCAAGACGCTCGCGTTCGGCGTGAGCCTCCTGCACCGCATGGTCACCCTCTCCGACGGCGTCAAGCCAGCCCACGGGAAGCCCCGTGCGCTGATCGTGTGTCCCACGCGCGAGCTGGCCCTGCAGGTGGGCCGCGACCTCGACGTCGCCGGCAAGCACCTCAAGATGCGCGTCCTGACCATCTACGGCGGCACCGGCTACGACGAGCAGTTGGACGCCCTCGACAAGGGCATCGACATCGCAGTGGGCACGCCCGGCCGGCTCCTCGACCTCGCGGACCGGGGCGCGTTGAGCCTGGCTGAGATCCAGGTCCTCGTCCTGGACGAGGCCGACGAGATGCTCGACCTCGGATTCCTGCCCGACATCGAGCGGCTGCTCCGCAAGACGCCGCAGGACCGCCAGACGATGCTGTTCTCCGCCACCATGCCCGGGCCCATCATGGCCCTGGCGCGCGCGACGCTGAACAAGCCCGTCAACATCCGGGCCGAGGGCCACGACGCCAAGATGACGGTGCCGGACATCGAGCAGTTCATCTACCAGGCCCACGACCTCGACAAGCCCGAGTTGGTCTCACGCATCCTGCAGGGCCGTCAGACCACCAAGGTGATGATCTTCTGCCGGACGAAGCGCTCGGCCCAGCGTCTCACCGACGATCTGGTCGATCGTGGCTTCGCGGCCGCCGCTATCCACGGCGACCTCAACCAGCAGGCCCGGGAACGCGCGCTGAAGAAGTTCCGCGCCGACACCATCAAGGTCCTGGTCGCCACTGATGTCGCCGCCCGTGGCATCGACATCACGGGTGTCAGCCACGTCATCAACTACGAATGCCCGGACAACGACGCGGCCTACGTCCACCGCATCGGTCGGACGGGCCGTGCGGGTAACTCCGGCATCGCGGTCACGCTCGTGGACTGGGCTGACGTCAACCGGTGGAAGCTCATCGACCAGGCGCTCGGCCTGGACATCCCCGACCCCGTCGAGACCTACTCGTCGTCGGCACACCTCTTCGAGGACCACGACATCCCCGAGGGCACGAAGGGGCGCCTCCCAGGCGCGCCCGCCGCTCGCGAGAAGGCCGTCGACAAGCGACGCGCTCCCGACGAGGAGGGTCGACGCCGCCGCAGCCGTCGCTCCACGGAGGCCGCTGGGGACCATCCCGCTGAGAAGTCGGTCGGCTCCGCCGACGGAGAGCGCAAGCCGCGCCGTCGCCGTCGCCGTACCCGCGGAGGCGTGGACGTGCAGCCGGAGACGACGCCACAGCTGTGACGTACGAGAGAGGCCGACCCCGCCCGGGGTCGGCCTCTCTCGTACGTCACAGGGCTCAGTAGCTCATCCGCATGGCAGTGCGCACCTCGTCGAGCGTGGCGTCGGCGATCGCGTTGGCCCGAGCGTTTCCGTCGGCCAGCACCCGCTCCAGGTGCCCGGGGTCCGCGACCAACTCCGCACGGCGGGCACGGATCGGGGCGAACTTCTCGTTGACAGCCTCCGTGACCAGCTTCTTCAGCCCGCCGCCACCGCCGTCGCCGATCTGGGCCGCTACATCCACCGGGTCCCGGTCCAGGCACAGTGCGGCGAGGTTGACGAGGTTCGACACCTCGGGACGGTTCACCGGATCGTAGGTGATGGTGCGGTTCGAGTCGGTCACGGCACGCTTGAGCAGTTTGGCCGTCTGATCCGCGGACATGCCGATCTCAATGGTGTTGTTCTTTGACTTGCTCATCTTGGTGCCGTCGAGACCCAGCACGGTACCGGACTTGCTCAGGAGCGCCTCCGGGGCCGGGAAGACCGGCTGCGACTCGTCGGCCCGACCGTAACGCTCGTCGAACCGCCGCGCGATGACGCGGGCCTGCTCGAGGTGCGGCAGCTGATCCTTCCCGACCGGCACCAGGTTGGCCTTGCAGAAGAGGATGTCGGCGGCCTGGTGGACGGGGTAGGTGAGCATGAGCCCCGACATGGGGCGGTCGCCGGTGTCGTCGGTTTCCGCCTTCACGGTGGGGTTGCGGCGCAGTTCCGCGTCCGTGACGAGCGAGAGGAACGGCAACATGAGCTGGTTGAGTGCGGGTACGGCAGAGTGAGCGAAGATTGTCACGTCGTTCTCGTCCAGCCCCGCGGCCAGATAGTCGGCGAGCAGCGAGTACACGCGCTCGCGGATCGGGCCGACCCCGTCGCGGTCGGTGATCACCTGGTAGTCCGCGATGAGCACCATCGTCTCGACGCCCATCCGCGCGATGCGCACCCGATTCTCCAGCGAGCCGAAGTAGTGCCCGATGTGGAGGTTTCCAGTGGGCCGGTCGCCGGTGAGGATCCGGAACCGGCTCGGGTCGGTGCCCAACTCGGCCTCGATCTCCAAGCTTCGGCGCGTGGAACGTGCGAGCGATGCGTCTGTATCGAACATGCCCTCGTCGGACATCGGCTACCTACCTCGGTGCGGGGGAATCTGGCCGCCCCAGCCTAGCGCGTCGCCAGACTCAGACCACGCCACCTCGGCGCCGGATCCGCGCGACGAGATCCCGGTAGGCCGACGGCCGCGTCAGGTTGGCGCCGAGCGGGTGGCCCTTCTTTCCCGTCCCGTGGTAGTCGCTGGAGCCTGTCCGCACCAACCCCAGCCTCGCCCCCATCTCGAACAGGAGCGAGCGGGTGTCGACATCGTGGTCCTCGTGATCCACCTCGAGCCCTTCGAGCCCGTGGCTCTGGACCAGCGACTCGATGTAGGGCGCCGACAACGCGTCCTTGCCCTGGCGACCCCAGGGGTGCGCCAGCACCGCGACTCCCTTGGCCGCGTGGATCAGGTCGATCGCGTGCTCCAGAGGGCTCGCGTAGCGGTAGACGTAGCCAGGACGGTCCTCCCCCAGCCACTCCGCGAACGCCTGATCCCGGTCCGCGACGTAGCCCTTCGCCACGAGGGCATCCGCGACGTGGGGTCGCCCGATCGTCGGCGCCCCGTTCGCCGCGGCCATCACGTCGTCCAACGTGATCTCCAGTCCCTCATCGCTCAACGCCTTGACCATCGCGGGGAGTCGGTCCGTGCGCGCAAACCGGATCTTGGCCAGTTCGGCGTTGAGCGCTCGGTCGAAGGGGTCGCAGCCGTAACCGAGCAAGTGCACGGGCCGGTGGTTGTGTTCGGTGGACATCTCGATGCCGCAGAGAACCTTGACCCCGATCCGTTTGCCCGCCTCCTGCGCCTCCATCACACCGCCGAAGGTGTCGTGGTCGGTCAGCGCGATGACATCAAGGCCCGCCTCGAAGGCCTTCATGACGAGGCTGGTGGGGGTATCTGTTCCGTCGCTCACCCTTGAGTGCGTGTGCAGATCGATTCTCATGCCGTCATCCTAGGGGACGGACCCCTCAGCGGGATGAGGTCCGCGGCCGGCGGATCATTCGGTGCGGCCGGATAGGCTGGACGCATGAAACTGGACTACAAGCAGACCTACCCCGCCGAGCCGGCCCGCGTGGTCGAACTGCTGAGGAATGAAGACTTCATCTCCGACGTCGCGAGGCACGCCGGCGCCACCGAACACAGGGTGGAGGTTCGGGCGGACGCAACGCTGCTCTCCATGCGGATGCCGGTTCCGGAGAAGCTCACGAAGTTCGTCGGGGAGACCATCCAGCTCAACCAGACGTTCCGCTTCACCGATCCCGGTCCCGACGGCGTTGCCCACGGGACCGTCGACGTGGACGTGCCCGGCATGCCGGTCGACGTCGATGCGCGCGGTGTCCTGCGCCCGGAGGGGGATCGCACCATCGGCCACTACACCGGAGACGTCAAGGTGAAGATCCCGCTCATCGGCAAGAAGGTCGAGGCACAGGTGGAGCCCTTCATCCGCGAGGCCTTCGACGGCATCGAGCGGCGCGCCGCCGACTGGCTCACCCGCTGATCACGAAGCCGTCGCCGACGACCAGCCCGCGCGCCTCGTCGGCGGCGGCGTCCGTCAGGACGAGGTAGACGACCTCCTCGTCATCGTCCTCCCCGAGGAAGCGCTCCCGATCGGCCTCGACATAGAATCCCGCGCCAGCGAGCGCCGTGATAGTGGCCTCGGCGTCGTCCTCCTCGTGGAAGGAGATCGTCGTCGGCTCCATCAACCGGCCTTCGCGGCGGACGCGTCCTCGCGGCGCTTCTTGGCCGCCTCGACCGATGCCTTGAGCGCCGCCATGAGGTCGACGACGTCGCCCGTGGGGGCGGACGTGTCGGACTGCTCGGGCAATGCGGTGCCCGCGAGTTTCGCTTCGACCACCTCGAGCAGCGCCTCCCGGTAGGAGTCCGTGTACTCCGCCGGGTCGAACTCCCCCTCGAGTTGCCCGATCAACAGCTTAGCCATCTCCATCTCGGCATCGGTGACGGTCACCTCGCTCGACGGCGAGGCGAAGTCCCCGTCACGCAGCTCGTCCGGCCAGTACATCGTGTGCATCAAGAGGAGATCGTCCTTCGCGCGGACCAACGCGAGAGACTCCCGGCTGCGCAGCGCCACCTTCACGACGGCGACCTTGTTCTCCTTGGCCAGCGCCTCCCGCAGGAGCACGTACGGCTTCTGCCCCGGCCCCTCTGCCTCGAGGAAGTAGGTGCGCTGGAAGTACGTTGGGTCGACCTCGTCCTGGTCGACGAACTGCACCACGTCGACGCTTTTGAGCGTGCGCAGCGGCAGGTTCTCGAAGTCCTCATCGCTCAGGATCGCGATGCGCCCGTCAGCGGCCTCATATCCCTTGGCGATGTCGGCGTAGGCGAGCACCTCCCCGCACTTCTCGCAGACACGCTGGTAACGGACGCGCCCCCCGTCGGCCGAATGCACCTGGCGGAAACTCACGTCCCGGTCCTCGGTGGCACCGTAGAGCTTCACGGGGATGGAGACGAGCCCGAACGAGATCGAGCCCTTCCAGATGGATCGAGGCATGTCAGCCCTCCCGTCGGTATTCGACCACGTCGTTCCACAGCAGATCGTGATTGTGCAGCAGGTCCTGCACGGCGGGCTGATCCCAGGCCTGGTCGATCGTCATGCCCTTCGAGATCGCGGCCGCGTCGGCCACGTCGACGCCGGGCTCGTCTGCGAACCAGGCCGTGATGGCCGAGGGTGGGCAGGACCGTAGCCATACCTGCCCGTTGGTCGGGTCATCGCCCGGCTCCACCGAGGCGGGGTCCACCTCGGCGACGACGATCAGCCGGGTCCCGTGCGCGGCGAGGCCAGCCACCGAGGCCAGGATGAGTGCCGCGTACTCAGCGTCCTCCGTCTCCTCAGCACCGTAGCCGAGCTCCTCCAGGAGCTCGGGAGTCACGGAGTAGGCGGTCCGGTCGACAAGCTCCGAGCGCCCAGCCAGCGCGCCCATCTCGTCGGGCGCGATGGGGATGAAAACCAGTCGACGTCTCATGCCTCCAGCGTAAGTGCAACCGATGGAGAAAGGGAGTAGGTTCGGTGCCGATGAAGCACGTGTTCCGCCTGGTAGTAATCCTGCTCGTCGGCCTGCTTGCCGCCTGCAGCGCACCGTCCGCCGAGCCGCAGACGGTGGAGCTGGTCGTCACCGATCCGCCCGCACCCACCGTCCGCGTCGAGGTCCCGCTGGGCGCGGAGGTGACGCTGCGGATCACGTCGGCCATCGACGACCGCGCCCATCTCCACGGCTACGAGATCGAGCAGGACCTCGAGGCGGGTGTTCCGACCGACATCGTCTTCGACGCCACCATGTCCGGCACCTACGAGCTCGAGTCCCACGTGACCGACGCCATCTGGGCCGACCTGGTCGTGAAGTGACACCCCTCCACGGAATCGCCTCGCGGAGCGACCTGCCACTGCCCTTCGAGCTCGTCCTGGCCGGAGGCGCTCTCGTCCTCGTCCTCACCTTCTGGGTGGCGTTGTTCGCGTGGAAGTCCCCGAGATTCACCGAGCGCAGTGGCACTCCCCTACCCCGACTGACGAGGGTGGTCGATGCCCCCGCCGCCGTGTGGTCCCTGCGCATCGTTTCGATCGCGCTCTGGGGGCTGGCGGCGGCAGCGCTGCTCTTCGGGGTGGACCGGATCGACAATCCCGTGTTCGGTTTCGTCTTCGTTCTGATCTGGGTCGGGCTCGTCCCCGTCTCGCTGTTGTTCGGGACCGTCTATCGGCGCACCAATCCGATCCGGCTCCTGCTGTCCCGCTGGGAGACGCTCAACGAGCGCACCACGGGGGAGAGTTGGGCACCCGCAGCAGTGGCGTTGTTCGCCTTCCTCTACCTCGAACTAGTCCAGCCCGACGGGGCCACGCTGCCCGTGCTGCGCATCTTCACCGCGCTGTGGTTCGCCTGGCTGGTCATCGGCGTGCTCGTGCGAGGCCCCAGCTGGATCGCCAGGGCTGATCCCTTCGAGGCCTACGCCACCTCGACGGCGCGGCTCTCCCCCTGGGCGCGGGACGGAGCCGGGACGCTCCTGGCCATCAATCCGTTGCGCAATCTCGCTTCCTGGCGCGCGCCCCGGCACCTGGCGCTCGTTGCGGCCGTGATCCTCGGCGGCACGCTCTTCGACGCACTGTCCAACTCCGCCTGGTGGGTCCGGGCCACCCAGGCACTCGATCAGGCGGTCTACTGGCCCCTCGGGCTGGCCGGACTCGTCGCGAGCATCGGCCTCATCTACGGCCTCTTCAGGCTCGGTGCGCTCCCGTACCGCGACCTCACGGCCGACGACCTCGCCCCAGGTCTCATCCCCCTTGTCGTCGGCTACGCGCTGGCCCACTACGGGACCATGCTGTATCTGGAGGGCCAGCGCACGCTGTTGCGCTTCAGCGATCCGCTGGCCCGAGGCTGGGACCTGTTCGGGGGCGCGGAAGCCGCACCCTCGACCATCCTGTTCGCCTTCCCGACAGCGGTCGCCATCGCGCAGGTTGTTCTCATCGTCGGGGGCCACGCGATCGGGGTGCTGGTCACTCATGACATCGCGCTCAGAACCAGAAGCCGCCGTGTCGCGGTCCACCTGCCGCTGCTGAGCATGATGGTGGTCTTCACCGTCGGGGGTCTGCTGCTCATGTTCGGCGGCTGACGTCGAGGGTGTTGCCCACCCGGGCTCAGGTGTTGTCCCACCTGGTTGCCGTGTTGTCCTCTGCCGCGATCGTGTTGTCGGTGGCTGCCCGGCGTAGCTGACGGCAAGGGTCCGGCTCCTAGCGTCGCGGTCATGAGCACTTCCGTCGCCCCTCGCCGCCCGACCGTCGTCCACCTGCCCAACGCCGCCGTCGCGCGAGTTGTGCCGCCCCCGCCCGCAGTGCAGGGGCTCATCCACGCGGTCGTCGAGGCACTGATGGGGCGCCGACCTCTGCACCAGGTCCGCCCGTGCATGGCTCCGGGCGCGTTCTCCTACCTGAGTTCGCGCGTGGATTCCGGCCGCTACCGGCGCGTCCGGATCGGCCGCGCCCGGGCCCAGATGCCCTCCTCCGGCGCGGTTGAAGCCAGCGTCCAAGTCGAGCTCGCCGGACGATGGGTGACGTGCGTGCTCCGGCTCGACGCGGTCGCCGAGAAGTGGCGCTGCACAGAACTGATCATCCTCGAGCCCGCCGCCCTCCAGGCCGCCTAGGGCGTGAGCCCGGATTGGGTCACGCGGCAGACTGTTCTGTGGCTGCTGTGGTGCCCGGGGCGTGTTGTCGGAACGCCTGCACTGCCACGATCACGAGCATCGCCGCACCGGCCGCCGCGGCGCCGGCGGGCCCGGCCACGTGCATGCCCAGGACCGCCAGGAGTGCCCCGCCGAGGCCGAGGGCGACCATGGACCCGCCGATCCACCAGAACACCGGGGCATGGAAGACCCGAGCGAAGGGGAGGAAGTGCGCGCCGACGACGGCGGCCACCAAAGCGCTCTGGGCCGTCGGGGCATGTAAGGCCTGAGCGACCAGGCGCGTGACCGGCATCAGCAGGAGCATTACGACGACGGCGACCCCGTAAACACGTGCCGCCCCCGGTGCAGGCGGGCGCAGCTCGGGGAGGACCCTGCGGCGGAACAGGATCACTGCAAGGGTGAAGGTGGCCAGGGCGGCAGCCAGCCCGCGCAGTGGGCCCTGTGTCGGTGAGGACACCCCAAGGAGGCCGGCGAAGAGGAAGGCTGTCCCGCCGATGACTCCGATGAGCCCGCCGGAGACCACGGGGTGGCGCAGC
Source organism: Tessaracoccus flavus (assembly GCF_001997295.1). Lineage (NCBI taxonomy): Bacteria > Bacillati > Actinomycetota > Actinomycetes > Propionibacteriales > Propionibacteriaceae > Tessaracoccus > Tessaracoccus flavus. The sequence continues at coordinate 1,179,889 of NZ_CP019605.1, read as the reverse complement.
GCGCTAATCCCGCGGACTGCCGTGGGAGTCTCGGATGGCTGGCGGCCGGCCGTGGTGGTGTGCGTTGTCATCGGATCCCCTGCGTCGGCGTGTGACCGAGCTTATCCTCCCATGGGGGCCTCGACGTGGGTGTCCAGGCGGGTATGGGTGGAGGCACGTCCCGGCTCGCCGGCGAGGGTTGTGGTGCGGCTTCGGCCTTCCAGAAACAACCGACTCTGCCTCAGTCGCGCCCGGGCGTGGGCCGGGTGCCTGGCGCACCCCAGGGGAGGATTCGGTCGGGTCTATGGCCATGCACTCCCGAAGGTGGGTGGGAAGGGGGCCGGGTAGGTTAGCCGCCGTGACTAGCACCGCGTCCACCATGTCCACGGGTCTGATGGCATCGCGCGACATGACTCCAGACTCGCGCATTCACCGTCCCCGAATCCTTTAGCAACACGCCCTAGTCCCTGGCACCCGTTCCTGATCCTGAGCTTGTCCCGTGTGTTGATCCCTGAGCTTGTCGCGATCGCTGATCCCTGAGCTTGTCGCGTTCGCTGATCCCTGAGCTTGTCGAAGGGTAACGGCCGCAACTGCCACGCCGCCCCTGGGCTTCCAGGGGCGGCGGTGGTTGGCGTGGTTCAGTTGCTTGCTCCGGGGCGGCCGTGGCACATCTTGTACTTCTTGCCCGAGCCACAGGGGCAGGGCTGGTTGCGTCCGGTCTTCGGCTCGACCTTGACCTGACCGGAAGTGGTGCGGGTCGCAGTGCCGCTCTCGTCCGGAGCGGAGTAGCTGAGGTCACGGTCGGGCTTGCGTTCAAGGCCCTTGGCGAGAGGCGCGGGCTGCTCGTCGTCGGCCTCCGGCTCCGGCTGGGGCTCGTCGCTTCCCACTTTGCCCAACACGTCGACCGGGCTGCCGTCCGACTCCGTGATGAGACCGACCTGGAGCGACGGCTCGGCGTGCTGGCGCGGGTTGACCTGAAGGTTGAACAGGTACCCGACGACCTCCTCCATGAAGGCTTCCATCATCGCGTTGAACATGTCGCCGCCCTCGCGCTGGTACTCGACCAGCGGGTCGCGTTGCGCCATGGCCCGAAGCCCGATCCCTTCGCGGAGGTAGTCCATCTCGTAGAGGTGCTCGCGCCACTTCCGGTCGAGCACGGTGAGCAGGACCTGGCGCTCGAGCTCGCGCATCGTGTCGGCGCCCAACTCCGCCTCGCGGCGGTCGTAGGCCTCCGAGGCGTCCTCGACGAACATCTCCACCATCTCGTCCTGCTCAGGCAGGTCCTCGGACAACTCGTCGAGGGAGATGGAGACCGGGTAGAGGGTCTTCAGCTCGGTGATCATCGTGTCGAGATCCCATTCCTCCGGGATGTCGGAGGTGTGGGAACGCACCACGTCGGCCACCACGCGCGAGCAGGATGCCCGCAGCTGCTCCGACACGTCCGCCCCGTCCAGCACCCGTCGCCGGTCGCCGTAGATGGCGTGGCGCTGGCGGTTCAGCACGTCGTCGTACTTGAGGACGTTCTTGCGCATCTCGAAGTTCTGGCCCTCGACCTGCTTCTGGGCGCTCTCGATGGACTTCGACACCGACTTCATGTCGATCGGGACGTCGTCGGGCACCTTCATCATGAGGAGGGCGCGTTCCAGCAGTTCCGGGCGGAACAGGCGCATGAGATCATCGCTCAGCGAGAGGTAGAAACGGCTCTCACCGGGGTCGCCCTGACGGCCCGAGCGTCCCCGCAACTGATTGTCGATGCGCCGCGACTCGTGCCGCTCGGAGCCGACGACGTACAGGCCGCCGGCGGCGACGACCTCGTCGTGCTCGGCCTTGACCTGCTCCTCGAGCTGGGCGAGCGTCTCGCCCCAGGCCGCCTCGTACTCCTCCGGGGTCTCGAGGGGGTCGAGTCCCGCCTTCCGGAGGTGAAGGTCTGCGAGGAACTCCGGGTTGCCGCCCAGCATGATGTCGGTACCGCGGCCGGCCATGTTCGTGGAGACCGTGACCGCGCCCTTGCGCCCCGCCTCGGCGACGATCGACGCCTCCCGCTCGTGGTGCTTCGCGTTGAGCACCTGGTGGGGCACGTTGGCCTTCTTCAGTAGAGCGGACAGGACCTCCGACTTGGCCACCGAGGCGGTGCCGAGCAGCACGGGCTGCCCGGCGGCGTGGCGCTGGACGACGTCGGCGACGATCGCGTCGTATTTCGCCTCTTCGGTGCGGTAGATGAGGTCGGGCTGATCTTCACGGATCATCGGCCGGTTGGTGGGGATCTGGATGACGCCGAGTCCGTAGATCTTCTGGAACTCCGACTCTTCCGTCTTGGCCGTACCGGTCATGCCCGCGAGCTTGTCGTACATGCGGAAGTAGTTCTGCAGCGTGATGGTGGCGAGCGTCTGGTACTCGTCCTTGATGCGGACGCCCTCCTTGGCCTCCAGCGCCTGGTGCAGACCCTCGTTGTAGCGGCGGCCGGCCAGCGTGCGGCCGGTGTGCTCGTCGACGATCAGCACCTCATCGCCGGCCAGCACGTAATCCTTGTCGCGCTTGAAGAGTTCCTTGGCTTTGATCGAGTTGTTGAGGTACGAGATGAGCGGCGTGTTGGCCGACTCGTAGAGGTTGTCGATCCCCAGCCTGTCCTCGACCTTTTCGATCCCGGGGGCCAGCACCGCGATGGTGCGCTTCTTCTCGTCGACCTCGTAGTCGCGGTCACGCACGAGGGTGCGGGCGATCTTGGCGAAGACGGGGTACCACTCGTGGTTGTCCTCGGCCGGCCCGGAGATGATGAGCGGCGTGCGGGCCTCGTCCACGAGGATGGAGTCCACCTCGTCGACGATGGCGTAGTGGTGGCCGCGCTGCACGAGGTCCTCTTTGCGCAGCGCCATGTTGTCGCGCAGATAGTCGAAGCCGAATTCGTTGTTCGTGCCGTACGTGATGTCGCACTCGTAGGCCACCCGACGCTCGTCCGGGGTCATGTTGGCGAGGATCGCGCCGACCTCGAGACCGAGGAAGTGGTGGATACGGCCCATCTGCTCGGACTGGTACTTGGCGAGGTAGTCGTTCGTCGTGACGACGTGCACGCCCTTGCCGGTGAGCGCATTGAGGTACGACGGCAGGGTGCCGACCAGCGTCTTGCCTTCACCGGTCTTCATCTCGGCGATGTTGCCCCAGTGCAGGGCGGCACCGCCCATCAGCTGGACGTCGAAGTGGCGCTTGTTGAGGACCCGGACCGACGCCTCGCGCACCGTGGCGAACGCCTCCGGCATGATGAGGTCGAGCTTCTCGCCGTCGGCGATGCGTTGACGGAACCGATCGGTCTCCTCGCGAAGCTCGGCGTCGGACATCGCCTGGAACTCTTCCTCGATGGAATTGACCTGATCGGCCACCTTCTGCAGCTTTCGGAGCTGGGCTCCGGAGCCGAGGCCGCTCAGAAAATCCATGAATCCCACGGGACAAGTCCTTTGTTCGAGAAGGCCGCATGATGCGGCGGTACCGCGTGCCATCCTAACGCGCGCCGGAAAGACACGCTCGCCCCGGCCGTGTGGCCGGGGCGAGTCGTGCGTGGTCAGCTCACGTTGAGGTGGATCACACCGTAGTTGTACGCCTTCCGCCGGTACACCACCGACGGCTTGCCGGACTCCGCGTCCTGGTACAGGAAGAAGTCGTGGCCCACGAGTTCCATCTCGTCGAGCGCTTGCGCCAGGGTCAACGGGGAGCTGTCGAACTCCTTCTCGCGCACCACCAGCGGCCCATCCCCGGTCACCACCAGGCCGGCGACGTTCTGCGTCTCCACGCCGGAGTCGTCAGCCTCAGGGGTGCTCTCGGCCGGGGGCTGGAACTCGGGGATCGCGCCGGCCCGCAGGCCACGATGGGTCTTGCGCCTGTCGGCGGCCTTGCGCAGTTGCGTCTTCAACCGGTCGTAGGCCTGCTCAAAGGCGGCCACCTTGTCGTTCGCCGTCGCTTCGGCGCGGACCACGGGTCCCTTGCTCCGCAACGTCAACTGGACCTCGACCGAGTCAGATGGGTCTTTCGTTCCCTCCGACGCGTGGAACTCCACCTCGACGCGGATGACCCGGTCGCGCAATCGCTCGACCGAGGCGAGACGATCCGTGACGAGTTCCTTGAGTTCGGGGCTGATCGAGCAGTGTCGACCTGTGACGACGATGTCCATGGTTCCTCCGTCAGTCGTGGGGCCTGTGGCCCAACTTCCTTTCCGCGCGGGAGTGTCCCGCCACGGAATGCACAACACCGCAGGCCAGAGAAAATGGGCCTGCGGCGTCGTCCATGGATCAACGCTACCGCTACCGCCAAGTCGCCGTCAGCCTTTGACCAGTAAGTGTCGTCGAATGCGTTGTCCGGATCGGGCATCGTCGGCATCGGCCAGGACTGCGGCCCCGACCACGACCACTCCGGCGGCCTGCAGGGCGCGCAGGGCCTCGCGCAGCGAGGCACCCGTGGTTGCGACGTCGTCGATGAGGAGGACGGGGACCCCTGGGTCGCGGGCCAACATCGAGTCAGCCAGGTTCGCTTGACGCGCCGCGCGGCTGAGGCCACGCTGGTCCCGACCCCGCCCCGACCGCCGCAGCACCCTCCGCGCCATTGGGATCCCGCTGACGCGGGCCGCCTCCGCGCAGAGAGCGGCCGCGTGGTCGAAACCCCGGGCTCTGACCGCCGCCGGCAACGACGGCACGGGAACCAACCGTGTGCCGGACGGCAGGTCGTGCGCGGCGACCGCCCTGGCCAGTAGCGACCCGAGTGGCCTTGCCAGGTGCAGGGCCCCGTCGTCCTTGTAGCTGGGGACGACCCGCTGCAGCAGCGGCCGGTACGGGCAGGCCGCATAAAGCGGCACCGGAAGTCCGCGGTCGAGGACTCGCACGGGCATCACCAGCGCCTCGGTGCAGTCACGGCAGAGCCCCCAACCGGGGCGGGAACACGCGGGGCAGGACGCACCCAGCAGCAGGTCAGCGGCAGCATCGAGGAGAGATCTCACCCGTGCATCATCGGTTCCGCCACCCGTCGGATCCCGATATCCACAGCCGCAGAGCGAAACCGTCAGCCGCCGTACGCGATGGCGCTGATGCCCTCCCCGAGCCTCGTCCAGCGGGTGCGGGCCTCGTACCGCCATGCGATGTCAGCCGGAGTGCGCACGGCGATCGCGCCGCCGCCCAGCCGCGCCATGGCTGCCAACTCGGCGATCCCGCCCGTCACGGACCCGAGATCCTCCAGGTGGGACCCGTCGATCTGGACGGTGTAGACGGACCTCAGCCCCGCCACCGACCCGGTGAACGCGATGCCAGTCTCCGACTGCCACGCCACCGACGTGATGTCGGTGATCGCCTGCCCTGACGAACTCAGAGCAGGGATGCGCTGCCAGTTCATCACGGTCGCCGGCTCGGCACCGATCACCGTGGCGACGCCGAGCTGTCGCTCCTCACCCACCTGGAGGACCAGCGCCACCCGGGCTCGGGTCGGTGAAACGGCGAACTCGTGGATGCGTGCCCCTTGCGGTAGGTCCAGCGACACAGGGGCCACCTGGCCGGTCCGGTCGACGATCGCCAGTGTCGGGGTACCGCCGACGTTGTCACCCAGCACCCACAGCGATCCGAGCGAGTACTGGGGCAAACGAAGGTTGAGTAGCCCGACGCGAACGGGGCTGAGCTCCCCGGTCAGGGGGCCCAGGGCAACGTCGCCGCGGCGCTCCTCGATGAGCGCGACGCTGGAACCGTCCAGGGACACGGCCAGGTCGGCAGCTGGCAGTTCGACCCCCTGCCAGCGTTCAAAGCCTCCGACGCCGGGGATTCGGCCGGGCACCGACTCGCGGACTCCGAACAGGTCGATCGTCGAGGCGCGGGACAGGACCTGGTAGCCCTGCTGGGCAGCGAGCTCGAGGACGCCGGCCGCGGTCGCACCAGGCAGTGTGAACGTGACGTCATCGCGGGTGATGACGAGCCCTGTGACGCGCGGGAGGGACGTGAGCGACCACAGCAACTGCGCGCCCAGCCGGCGGCGGGCGTCGTCCGGCATGTCGCCGTCCAGCCCGGTCAGGTCGACTGTGACGACGCCGCGTGTGTCGATGGTGGCCCCATCCGACCCCAGGGAGGCACCATCGGGCAGGGCATTCGTGACGACGCGGGCCAGCGACGACGGTGGACCGCCGAGCAGTCCCTCCACGACAGCCGTCGGTGTGGCGAGGGTTTCGTGCGCGTAGATCGGATCTGGGACCACGTGGCTGCCGATCCTGCTCATGAAATACAGCGTCAACCGCGCGTAGTAACGCTCGAAGAGGTAGCGGGAGAGAATCAGCCCCGGCGGCGGCGACCCGATGCGCCACTGACCGTCGACGCGAACCAGTCCGAAGTCGTGCTGGTAGGGCAGATCCTGAGCCGTGTACCGCCCTGCCTCATCGAGCGTCGCCACCTGCATTCCGCTGATGGCCGCTCCCTCGGCGTTCCCAGCGACAACCCCCTCGTAGATCGTGATCTCGCCGTCGGGGCCCCAGTCGGCGGCCGCCTCCTCGGTCAGGTAGTCCCTCGCAATGGCGTAATCGCCCTCGGGCACGGCCATCGCCTGCAGGAACCCCTCGACCAGCCGGACCGGTGGGACGCCTTCGGCCGGCGGCTCAGGCGCGATGTCGATGCCACCCGGCTCGGCGGAATGGGGCACCTCCTCGACCGGTCCCGCGGTCGGAATGGCGGTGCAGCCGACGAGCAGGGCGAGCGTCAGCCACAGAATCAACGATCGGATCATCGGGCCACCTCGGCGGGTACGTCGTCGTCGGGCGCGACGGGGAGGGGGGATCCCGTCAGTTCGTGGTCGGGGTCCCGGGGTACCGTCAGGCGGAACTGAGCGCCGCGCCCGGGCCTACCCCAGGCGGTCAGCCAGCCTCGATGGAGCCGTGCGTCCTCCATGGCGATGGCCAACCCGAGGCCGGAGCCCCCGACGACCCTGGTGCGGCTGGGATCGGCGCGCCAGAAGCGATCGAAGACGTGGGGGGCGTCGTCGGCTTCGAAACCGACGCCGTAGTCCCTGACCGTCACCGCCACCGAGACGTCGTCGGCCGCGACGGTCACCCGCACGGGTTTACCTTCGGCGTGTTCGATGGCGTTGGTGATGAGGTTGCGCAGGATCCGCCGGATCCGCCTGGAGTCGACGGCCGCTTGATTGTCCTGGGTACGCACGTCGACGGTCACCTCCACGCCCAGTTTCTCGGCCATCCGTCGGTTGGCGTTGATCTCGGCCTCCACCAGCGCGCCCACGTCTGTCTCGTCCAGCGCCAGCACGGCGGCCCCGGCGTCGAACCGGGAGATCTCCAGCAGGTCCGCCAGCATGGCGTCGAACCGGTCGATCTCGAGGCTCATCAGTTCGGCCGTCCGTGCCGTCAGCGGGTCGAAGGTGCCGCGACCCTCGTGAAGGACGTCAGAGGCCATCTTGATCGTGGTCATCGGCGTGCGCAGTTCGTGGGACACGTCGCTGACGAATCGCTGCTGAAGGGTGGACAGCGTCTCCAACTCCCGGAACCTCTGCTGCAGCTGCGCGGCCATCCGGTTCATGGATTTGGCGAGGGAGGCGAGGTCGTCGGTGCCGCGCACCGCCACCCGCTCCCCCAGCTCCCCCGAGGCGAGCTTCAGCGCGGTCTGGCTTGCCCTCCGCACCGGTCGGACCACCTGGACGGTGACGAGGTACGAGATGAGGCCCAACGCTGCGAGAAGGGCCAACCCTGTGCCGACGACGGCCCGCTGGAGCACGCCCAGAGTCTGCTGCTCGGCGGTCATCGGAAAGATGTAGTAGATCGGGTAGCGCTCACCCGTGGCTCCGATGAGGGACGTACCGATGGCCCAGCCAGGCTCCGCCACGGCGGCGGGATCGGAATAGACCACCTCCGTCGGGGTGATGAACATCCCCTCCCCGAGCTCCACGCGTTCGCGAAGCTCGGTGGGCACCGATTCGGCCCGAATCCCCGCTGAGACGAGGCTCGACGTCGGTCCCTGGATCACCACCCGGTACTGGGTGGTCTGGGCGTCGGCGAGGTCCGCGAGACGGTTGAGAGACTCATGCACGGCGACGCCCCGCTCCTCGGGAGTTCTAAGCTGGGCCTGCATGAAGGCATACACACCGGCGGCCTCGTTGAGCGACGCGTCCCGCTTCGACGCGACGACGCCGGCCGTCGCCTGCTGCAGCAGCACCAGGCCGGCGAGCCCCAACACCACGATCGACAGCCCCAGGGTCGAGATCAGCACGCGTAGGGGTAACGAGCTCCACCAGAGCTGGCGGAGCCTGGACGCGCGCCTACCTGGACGGTTCACCGGCGCGGTACCCGATGCCACGCACCGTGATCACGATCTCGGGCTTCTCCGGATCCTTCTCCACCTTCGCCCGAAGCCGCTGGACGTGGACGTTGACGAGACGCGTGTCGGCGGCATTGCGGTACCCCCACACCTCGTCGAGCAGCGCCTCACGCGTGAAAACATGCGTCGGGCGTTTGGCGAGGGCCAGCAGCAGGTCGAACTCCAGGGGTGTGAGCGCCAGCGTCTGCTGATCGCGCTTCACGACGTGCGACGACACGGAGATGGTCAGGTCGCCGATGCTCAGCACGTCGGTGCCGACGTCACCCCCATTGCGCCTGAGCCTGGTGCGGATACGGGCGATGAGTTCCTTGGCCTTGAACGGCTTGGCAACGTAATCGTCGGCGCCGGCTTCGAGGCCCGCCACGACGTCGGAGGTGTCCGACTTGGCGGTGAGCATGACGATGGGGACGCCGGATTCAGCACGGATGTCGCGACAGACCGCCACGCCGTCGCGGCCGGGGAGCATGAGGTCGAGCAGGACGAGGTCGGGCTTCGACTGCCGGAACTCAGCCATGGCGGCAGAGCCGGTGGCGCAGCGCACCGTTTCGTAGCCCTCCTGGCGCAGGACGATCTGGAGCATCTCGGACAGAGCCGCGTCATCATCGATGACGAGGATTCTCGACTTCGCTCGCGCCTCGCTCAACTGGGCCTCCTTGCATCCGACCCCATGGTAGCCATCGGGTGGTAGCTCGTCAGTTGAGGGTGGGGTCGTCCGACCACGTCGACCACCTACCGGCACCGCCTCCCATGCGTCGCAGGACGCGCCTCCAGATGCCCTCCGGGTCGCCGAACACGTCCTCCGGACGGGCGTGGCTGCGGAACCACGAGCCACGGATCAACTCCGCCTCCAGCTGGCCCGGCGCCCAGCTGGCCAGGCCCACGAAGACGCGCAGTTGAGCGAACGACGTGTCGATCAGCTCGGGGGGAAAGCTCATGTCTACGACGCCGATGTCACCGACGATCTGCTGCCATCCGGGCGGCGGAGACTCAGGCGTGGCGGGCTCGCCGAGCGTCACGGCGATCTCATTGTTGACGGGGCCACCCTCGAAGATGACGGCCGGAACGCTGGCCTTGTCGGCGAACGGAGCGACGACGTCGGCGACAGGCGTGTCGGTGGGCAGGTTGAGGCAGACACCGACCGTCGCCTCGAGGTTGTGTTCCAGGATCAGCACCACGGAGCGGTCGAAGTACCCGCCGCGACCCGGCTGGGTCGCCACGAGCAATTGACCTGCCGCCAGGGCACCTGTGTGCTGCACGATTCCACTCTAGCCACGCCCGCCCGCCCTTGCCCTGACTAGCGACGGCGAGCAGCGGGCCGAGGCATCCCAACCGCCAACCGACGCCCGCGTTCGCCAACGCTGCGCCCCCAACGCCAACCGTTAGGCCGAAACGCCAACCGCCAGAGCCGAACGCCAACCGATATCGGCTCGCGCCCCCGATGCTCAGCGACGCCCGCGATGTCTCGCGGGCGTCGCTGATCCTCGTCGGCGTTCTGCCTTGTCCGTTGGCGTTCGCGCTCCTCGGTTGGCGTTTGGTCCAACCCGTTGGCGTTTCGTCCTGCCTGTTGGCGTTACGAGATCCCGGTTGCCGTATGGACCAAAGGGTCTTTCCACCCCCGACAGTTCCACCCCTGTTGATGGTGTAGGCGATAGTGACATCGTCGCCGTCCGCGGTGCCGCTGGCAGTCACAGCCGGCCGGTTGTCGCCCTCGTCTGCCGTTGCGGACGTCGCCGTCGCCAGGCTGGCACCCGTCATCAGCAGCGCGACGGGGATGGACAGTAGTCGTGGGAGTGTGGTGGACATGAGGTTCGCCTTCGGTTCTCAGGAGCCGCACAACGCTGATGCGCTCCCGACAACAACCCTCGCAAAACGCTGCTGCCGCTGACATAGACCCAGGTCGTCTCTTGCGCGGGTGACCCGCCAACCGGAGGGGCGTCCCGGGGAGTGGGACCCGCTCAACGCAACAAGGGCCGCCAGCGAACTGACGGCCCTTCAGGGGTGGTGGAGGTGGCGGGAATCGAACCCGCGTCCTTAAGAGATGAACCAGGGCTTCTCCGGGTGCAGCCGACTAGGCGTTTTCTCGGTCCTTGCACTCACGTCGGCATGTCGCAAACGGACCCAGTCTCAGTTAAGTCCCGAGTGGCCCCTGAAACACAGGCCACTCAGCAAGCCTTCTGAATGAGGCCAGGAACCGGACGGAAGGCGCATCCGGGCTGACCCTTCGATCACTGATCAGGCAGCGAGAGCGAAGTTAGTGCGGTTTGAGTTGGCACTTATTGGTTTCCATGCATCGTTTACGAGATGAGCATGGATTCTCGACCCGCTTCCCCTGGAACTACCGTCCCAAGTCGAAACCAGTCACCCCCTGTTGAGTTGTCACTGCCTCAGTCTAGCGCGTCCTGGCAAGCGCCCCGACCTGCGGCTGCTCGCGCATGACGAGGAACCGGTCGAACTGACCCGTTCCGGACTTCCCGTTGAAGGCCCTCAGCGACGCGATGATCGTACCGAAGAACCAACCCATCCAGCCCAGAAGAAGCAGCCCGTCGAAGCCGAGGACGACGGCGACACCCAGCGAGGCGATTCCGACAAGGGCGGCGGTGAGCTGGAAGCTCAGCGCCCGGGAGGCCTCCCACCAGATCCTGCTACCGGGGGTGGCGACGGCCTTGGCGATGGCGGGCCCGATCACCCAGGTGAAGAGCCCCGAGAGATGGGCGAGCCCAGCGCCCAGGTTCTCGCCCGACGTCGGCTGGCCTGGTCTGCGGAGCGGTGGGGTGAGCGGGGCAGGGGGCGCGATGCGGGCCAGCCCCTGGAGAGATCTGTTGAGCTCTGCCCGGTCGCGCGCGTTGAGAGCGGCGTCCAGCCGACGGTCGAACTCTGCCTCGTCCAACGACCCGTTCGCGTAGCAGGCCTGAAGATGATCGACGGCGCGGTCGCGCTGCTGGTCGTTGACGAGGAAGTTGTTCATGACCTCAAGAATGGCCCCGATGTCCGCCCGGCGGAACCGGGACCCACCCTGGACGTGCCCTGGCTCGGCCCTGATCCAGGTCCGTGCCCAGGACTCGGTCGATGGAGCCCGACTGCATCTGTGGCCGCACCCGCAGTCCGGGGCGGCGTCGAACCATCGGGCCCGTTACCCTTCGACGGACGCTCGCTCGTTCCTCGCGAGCTGCCCAGGGACCGATCCGACGACGCTCGGAAGACAGCTGTAGCCGCAGCTCAGCGGCGGTAGCGGTTCCTGGACGCCAGGGCCCGTTCCGCCTCACGCTTCGCGTCGCGCTCCGCGAGATCGTGGCGCTTGTCCCAGTCCTTCTTGCCGGTGGCGACGGCGATCTCCACCTTCGCGTAGCCGTCCTTGAAGTAGAGCGACAGCGGCACCGCCGTCCGACCGGAATCGCTCAGAGCACGGGAGAGCTTGGCGATCTCACGCTTGTTGAGCAGCAGCTTGCGTGTGCGTCGTGCCGAGTGGTTGCGCCAGGTGCCAAACTCGTACTCCGGGATGTGCGCGTTGATCAACCACACTTCGCCGTGGTCGTCCACCGAGACGTACGCCTCGGTCAGAGTGGCCCGCCCAAGGCGCAGGGTCTTGACCTCAGTGCCGGTGAGCACCAGTCCAGCCTCGTAGGTGTCCCCCAGCTGGTAGTCGTGCCGAGCTTTCTTGTTCTGTGCGACGAGCTTCCGTCCGGTCTCCCTGGGCATCTGCCCAGTATGGCAGACAGCTCAGGCGAACCACTTGGCCATCGGGTTGACCACCTTGCCGTTCTCCCACACCATGAGGTGGAGGTGACAGCCTGTCGAGTAACCGGTGGTGCCGACGTACCCGATGACCTGGCCGCGCTGCACGCGCTGCCCCACCGACACGATGTAATGCGTGGCGTGGTTGTACCCGGTGGTCACGTACGAGCCGCCGATCTTCCCATGGTCGATCATGAGCCTGTTGCCGTAGCCCGCGTTGTAGTAGCGCTCGGCGACGACACCGTCGGCGGCAGCGCGGAGCGGGGTGCCACAGGCGGCCGCGAAGTCTGTGCCGTCGTGGAGCTTGCGGTAGCCGAGCACCGGGTGGAGCCGCATTCCGTAGCGCGAGGACAACCGACCGTTGACGGGTCGCTGCAGGATCGACGAGGGTACGGGCTTAGCCTGGGGCGCCGGAGCAGCGGCCGCCGGCTTCTTGGCGGGGGCCTTTGAAGTGGTGCTGGGCTTGGGGGCGCTGTTCCCGGCTGCCCTCGCCGCGGCCTCACGTGCAGCCTTGTCTGCGGCGGCCTTGTCCGCGGCGGCCTTCTCCGCCGCCGCCTTCGCAGCTGCGATGCGGGACTCTTCGGCCTTGCGCTCGGCCTCGATGCGCGCCTGGATACGCGCCTCCACCGCTTCGCTCTCCGCGCGGAGTTGCGCCTCGCGCTCCTGCTCGGCGAGAAGCTGCTGGGCTGCGGCGGTCTCTGCGGCGTCACGCAGTTCTACGAGGCGGGCCACCTCAACACGAAGGGCCTCTGCCTGCGCTGCGGCTTCCTGCTTGGCGGTGAGTTGCTCGGCGGCGGCCACGCGGGCCTCCTCCGCCTTCTTCTCGGCCTCGGTCGCCGCCAGCTCTGCGTCCTCGAGCGCCAGGCGCCGCATCTCCAGCTCGTCCAGCTCCTGCGCTGAGGAGTCGAAGAGAGTCTCGGCGAGCTGCGCGCGCTGGTTGAGGTTGGACGTGTCCACATCCGAGAAGATCAGCACGAGGTTGAGGAAACCGTGGTTCTGCTGCGTGGTGACGAGGATCTCCTCGTTGATCCGGTTGTTCACCGAATCCAGGGCCGCTTTGGCGGCTGCAACGTCGGCCTTCGCCTGCTCCAACTTCTTCTCCGCGTCGGCGAGCTCTGCGGCGCGCTGGGCGTCTAGTTCCTCAGCCGCGCGCTGCTCCACTTCCGCCGCTGCCAGGGCAGTCTCAGCACTGGCGAGCTGGGCGCGTGCCGACTCGTGGGCACTGATCGCGGAGTTCAGCTCCGCGCTGGCATCCTCGATGGCGGCGGCCTGCTGGGCCAACTCCTGCTGCAGTTCGAGCTGGCGGTCGTCCAACTCGTCGGCGAGTGCCGGACTCCACGTGGCGCCGATCATGCTGACTGCAGCCACCGCGGCGACGATGCCACGGACGATGCGGTTCATGCGACGAGCTGCGGGGCGACGGGGAAGGTCCCGGTTCACGCTTTGCCTCCTTGCGGGGTTAGATGCGCAGGTATTTTCTGGTGGCCAGCAACGTTGGGATGACCGCCAAGGCGACACCCACCGCCGCAACCGAAAGAATTGCAGTGATGAGGTCGCCCCACCCAATCCATGGTAAAGCCGTGATTGAGGTTTGAGCGTTTTGGACAATGATGGCATAGAAGCCAGCGGTGAGCGCACCTGCCGCGATCAGGACGCCGATGAGGCCGGCGATGAGTGCCTCAAGCAGGAACGGCAGCAGGATGTAGATGTTCGACGCCCCCACGAGGCGCATGATGCCGATCTCGCGGCGTCTTGTGAACGCAGCCATGCGGATGGTGTTGGCGATCTGCAGCGCCGCGGCCAGCAGCAGCAGCGCGCTCATGCTGATGGTGGCCCACTGCAGAGCACCCAGCCACTTGAACATGGGTTCGAGCACCGTGTGCAGGTCCTGGACGTTCTGGACGCCCTGGAGTCCCTTCGCCTCGCTCACGACGCCGGCGAAGTTCTCGGGGTTGACCAGCTTGATGCTGAAGGAGTCCTGCATGTCCTCGGCGGTCCGCGACGCCACCACCGGAGACTCCGCGAACACGCGCTGGAACTCCGCGAACGCCTCCTCCTTCGACTGGTACACGACCTCCGAGACCTCGGGGTTGGACTCCAAGGTCTGCTGGATCTGCTCGCGCTGGGCGTCGGTGGTGCCCTTGCCCGCCTCACAGCGTCCGCCCTGGGACTTCTCCGTGCAGAGGAACACGGAGATCTCGATCTTGTCGTAGAGGCTGCTCTTGGCGAGGTTGACCTCCATCGCGGTCAGCAGACCGGCACCGAGGAGGGACAGGGACACGCCCATCGTGACGATGACCGCGATGGTCATGGCGATGTTGCGCTTGAGACCTGACCAGGTCTCGCGGAGTGAATGTCTCATCGGCTACTCCCTCACGCCGTTCCGTAGATGCCCTTGGCCTGGTCGCGCACGAGCTCGCCTTCGCGAAGCTCGAGCACCCGGCGGCGCATCTGGTCGACGATGGACGAGTCGTGGGTGGCCATGATCACGGTGGTGTCGGCGCGGTTGATGCGGTCGAGCAGTTTCATGATGCCCACCGACGTTTCGGGGTCGAGGTTGCCCGTCGGCTCGTCCGCGATGAGGATCTTCGGACGGTTGACGAACGCGCGGGCGATCGCGACGCGCTGCTGCTCGCCGCCAGAGAGCTCTTCGCAGGGTCGGTTCTCCTTGCCGGTGAGACCCACCAGATCGAGGGTGTCGGGGACGATCCGGCGGATCTCCTTGGCGGGACGTCCGATCACCTGCAGCGCGAACGCCACGTTCTCGTAGACGGACTTCCCCGGGAGGAGCCGGAAATCCTGGAAGACCGTGCCGATCTGTCTCCGCAGCGCCGGCACCTTCCACTGGTTCATGGTGGTGAGGTTCTTGCCGGCCACGTAGAGCGTGCCCCGGGTCGGCCGGTACTCCCGAAGGATCAACCTCAGGAAGGTCGACTTGCCGGAGCCGGACTGCCCGACCAGGAAGACGAACTCGCCTCTGCCAATCTCCAGGTTGACGTTGCGCAAAGCGGCGCGCTCCTGCCCGGGATAGAACTTGGTGACGTCCTCGAACGTGATCACGTGGGTACTCCGGCGGTTGGGGAAGAACCTGAGAGAATCTCAGTCGTGGAGAGTTTAGGCGAACCGATCAAGCGCGCCTAGCGCGACACGCGTGGGCCTACGCCTGAGCCTCGGTCTTCTTACGCCAGCGGATGCCCGCGTCGATGAAGCCGTCGATGTCGCCGTCGAAGACCGCGTCGGGGTTGCCGACCTCGTGCTCAGTGCGCAGGTCCTTGACCATCTGGTACGGATGGGTGACGTAGGAACGCATCTGGGCACCCCACGAGTTGCCGCCGTCGCCCTTGAGGGCGTTCAGTTCCTTTTCGCGCTCGGAGCGCGCGCGCTCGAGGAGCCGTGACTGGAGCACCCTGAGGGCCGCCGCCTTGTTCTGCAGCTGAGACTTCTCGTTCTGGCAGCTGACCACGATGCCGGTGGGCAGGTGAGTAATGCGAACTGCCGAGTCGGTGGTGTTGACGGACTGTCCACCGGGACCGGACGAGCGGAACACATCGATGCGGAGCTCCGCCTCGGGAATGTCGATGTGGTCGGTCTCCTCCGTGACGGGGAGCACCTCGACGCCCGCGAAGGACGTCTGCCTGCGGCCCTGGTTGTCGAACGGCGAGATCCGCACCAGACGATGCGTCCCCTGCTCGACCGACAGGGTTCCGTAGGCGAAGGGGGCCTTGACGGCGAAGGTGGCCGACTTCAATCCCGCCTCCTCCGCGTACGACGTGTCGTAGACCTCGGTGGCGTAGCCGTGACGATCGGCCCACCTGAGGTACATGCGCATGAGCATCTCGGCGAAGTCCGCGGCATCGACGCCGCCGGCCTCGGCACGGATCGTGATGAGGGCGTCGCGGGGGTCGTAGTCGCCCGACAGCAGCGTGCGGACCTCGAGCGTTGCGATGTCGCGGGCGAGGCGCTCCAGTTCGCCCGCCACCTCCTGGCGGGTTTCGGCATCGCCCTCGTCCTCGGCCATGCCGAGCATGAGTTCCGCGTCGTCGAGCCGGGAGCGGAGACTGACGAGACGATCGACCTCCCCCTGCTTGGCTGAGAGCTGCGACGTGATCCGCTGCGCGTTCTCCTGGTCGTCCCACAGATCGGGCGCCGCTACCTGCTGCTCCAACTCACCGATCTCGCTGCGCAGCTTCGGGAGGTCGGCGACCGCCTCGATGGAATCGAGGGACCGACCGAGGTCAGAGATGCGGGTTGAAAGATCGTCGCTAGCCACAATCGACCATTCTACCGGCGCTGACGGCGCCTGCCACAATGGTGCGTGAGAGAAGGGAACCCCATGGGAGCCACGAAGAGACGACTCAAGCAGGATCTGGCCGCTGCGCTGCGCGCCAAGGACGAGACTGCCAAGACCAACATCCGCATGATGATGGGCGCGATCACGGTCGAGGAGGTCGCCGGCGATTCGGCCCGCGAGCTGTCCGACGCCGAAGAACTGGCTGTCATCACCCGCGAGATGCGCAAGCGCCGGGAGGCGTCGGCGATCTACGCCGAGGCCGGCCGTGCAGAGCTGGCCGAGAAGGAGGCCGCGGAGGCGGACTTCCTGGCGGCGTACCTCCCCGCTCCCCTGACTGAGGACGAACTGGCTGCCCTTGTGGACGAGGCGGTCGCCGACCTCGGACACGCCCCGACGATGAAGGACATGGGCGCTCTCGTCAAAGCCGTCGGGGCCAGAGCCGACGGCCGCGCCGAGGGAAAGCAGATCGCCGCGCTGGTCCGCGCCAAGCTGGGCTGAACCCTCAACGATCCCTTCAGGGCGAGCTTCGCTCCCACGGGACCTGAGCAGTACGCTCCCGAGCTATGAAGCCGATCGGATCACAGCGCGGATCTCAGCGCTTCGTGCGCCTGCTCCTCGCACTGGTGTTGGGTGTCGCCGCCGCCGTCGTGGCCCTTCCGGCCCAGGCTGTAGACGTCTACACCACACCGGGCAAGCACAACCACAACGGTCGTCTGTGGAACACCGAGTGCGAGATGTACTCCTCCAACGTCGAGCGCTGCCGAACTGACATCTGGGCCTACACCGTTGTCCTCGAGGGCGGCCGCTACGTGGAGCGGGCAGGGTGGGCCTTCAACAACCTCACCTACAAGAAGAGCCCGCGGGCCACCTGGGAGGCGTGGAGTCCGCTGGTGACGCCCGGCGTCCACGACGTCGACGGCCGCCTGTGGAAGACCGAATGCGACACCTCGTGGACCGGCGGCAACGCGTGCCGCTCCATGATCTTCGCCACCGTCGTCGAGGCCGACGGTGACAGCTTCAAAACGACCACCAAGTACGTGTTCAACAACATCGTCCACCTCAGTCCCGTCCCCTGCCCCGTGTCGCAGCAGCTCCTGCGCTCAGGCACGAACCGTTCCGACGCCGTGATCCAGGGATGCGAGAGGTCGGCCGCCGACACCTCGTGGACGGCCGTCGATTTCTCGATCGCTGGCGCCGACGACGAGATCGTCATGGCCACCGCGCTGTTCAGGCTCGGTAGCGACGGGTGGATCTACAAGGCACACAACGGCTTCGCCAGTTCGGGTTTCTGCGGCTGGGCCACCGCGATGAAGGCACCGGCGGATCTGGCCGACCACTTCCCTTACTGCTCTTGACGAAAAGTTGGCTAATGTTGGTGCGCCGGGCGCATAGCTCAGTTGGTTAGAGCACCTGCCTTACAAGCAGGGAGTCGGGGGTTCGAGTCCCTCTGCGCCCACCCCTGAGGTGTCGAGAGGAGGCTGACGTTGACCGGACGACGCGGCCTACCTCCCGACGATCAATCTCTCCCGGGTACCCCGACCCCCCGTCGATCAGCAGCGTCTCCCGTGTCGCCCCCGTCTCCTACGTCGCACCCCCGCCGATCCGCCACGGACCCGACGACCGACGCGACCCCCGGCCGCGGCGTCTGGCTGGGAATCGTGTCGCTGGCTGTGGTCCTGGCGATCGTCGTCGGCGCCCTCTACCTGATCCTGGGGCCCTTTCCCCGCACCGAGCCCCCCGTGCCTCCGGGCGGCGCGGCAAGTCGGTCCTCCGACCCCTCGCCCGCTCCGTCTGCCTCCCTGCCTGCCACGGACGTACCGCAGTCCCCGCCCAGTGCTGCGGCCAGCCCTGGGACGACCACGCCCGCCCCGCCCGTGCCGTCGGCGTCAGCATCACCCTCCGTGAGTCCCGCGGCGGGGGTTCCCCTGGATCTCGACGGTGCCGTGCTGACGGTGCCCCCAGGCTGGAGGCTCTACGCCGACGAAGTGGTGCAGGACGAGCGCCGACTGGTCCGACTGAGGGAGTTGACCACCGACACGCGCATCCAGGCGGTGGTCCTCACGAGTGTCGAGGAGGATCTCAACGACGCCTGCCTCGCACTGGTGGCGGACCAGCGGCAGGGCTATACGGGTGTCGCCGAATCGCTTGCCGTCGACGTTCAGACCGACCCCACCGGGGAGGCCGTGTCCTGCAACTTCACGGGCACCCGCACCAGCGACTCCGTACCGAACAAGGTCGAGTTCACGCTCATCCGGCGCGATTCCGACGGCAGCACGCTGTTCTTCCGCGACACCATCCCATCCGCTGTCCCCGACGACTCCCCCGCGCTCGCCCAGCTGACCGCCATCGAGTGCGCCGCCGCCGACACCTTCGGCGTGCAGGTCATCGCCTGCGCCACGTCACCGTCGAGTTGAGTCTGCGCACGGGACGCGGTTGTTCCCACCGTGGCCCTGAGTGGGGAGCGAGGAACGAGAGAACGATCCCACCGTCGCCATGAGTGGGGAGCGAGGAACGAGAGAACGATCCCACCGTCGCCCTGAGTAGGGAGCGAGGAACGAGCGAACGATCCCACCGTCGCCCTGAGTAGGGAGCGAGTAACGAGAGAACGATCCCACCGTCGCCCTGAGTAGGGAGCGAGTAACGAGAGAACGATCCCACCGTCGCCCTGAGTAGGGAGCGAGGAACGAGCGACCGTATCGAAGGGTGCCACACGGCTGCGCTGACCTTCGACAGGGGGCCTGTTGCGAGCCCTTCGATACAGAGAGGATTGGGGGTACCGGGTTTCCCGGGGATCAGCAAGGATGAGGGTGCCGGGCTTTCCGGTGGTCTTGTGGTGGTGGCTGTCTTCGATACTGCCCTGGAGGGCGTTGCAGCGATGTGCCCTGCCTCGTTGATCCCTGGGAGATCCGGGCCGGTGTCTGACCCCGCGTGCGGGTTGGGGGATGGGTCAGGCCGGGGCGGTAGCTTGATAAGACCGTGCCCCGCGTGTGTGGGGCTCATCTCTGTAGTGCTCCGGTCCCCGGCCTGCTGAGCCATCCCTCCCGGCTGATAGTGACAAGCCTTGAGGGAGGCAACATGTACAAGACATCACACACGCGCGGTCACCGCAACCCCCCATCAGGATCGGTGGTGGTGGGTATCGATACCCATCTGGACATCCATCACGCGGCGTTGGTGGATGCGGCGACCGGTGCTCCGGTGGCTGACCAGCAGTTCCCGGCCACCCCGGCCGGCTATCTTGAGTTGCTGGACTGGGCTGTGGGTCATGGCAGGGTCTCGCGGGCCGGGGTGGAACAGACCGGCACCTATGGTGCCGGGTTGAGCGCCGTGTTGCATGCTGCCGGGATCGAGGTGATCGAGATCAACCACACCGAACGAGGTGACCGGGCCCGGCACGGGAAGACCGATGAGCTCGACGCGTACCGGGCGGCGACCGCGGCGGCGGCCGGCACCCAGAAGGGCCTAGCCAAGCACTATCATCCCGCGATCGCCGCGCTACGACCGTTGATGGTGCTGCGGGCCCATCACCGGAGCTCCAGGCAGCGGGCCTGGGGCCGTGTAGGCGGGATGCTGGTGACCTGTCCCGACGACCTCGCTGACCAGGTGCGGGGGTTGAACTCGGCCCAGAAACTGGCCCGGATCGCCGCGTGGCGTCCCGACCTGACTCGTCTCCACGACCCTGTCAACAGTTACAAACTCGCCCTCAGGGACCTCGCCCGTGCCTGCCTCGACCATGATCGGGCCATCGTCGAGATCGATGCGCAACTGCTCAGGATCCTCACCCCGATCGCGCCGACCCTGCTGGCCCAGCATCATGTCGGGCCAGTGACCACTGCCCAGTTGTTGATCACCGCCGGTCACCCCGGCCGGATCACCTCCGGTGACGCGTTCGCCAAACTTGTCGGCGTGGCACCACTGCCCGTTCAATCGGGAAAGTCCAGCCGGTGGAGATTGTCGCGCTCGGGCGACCGGCAAGCCAACAGCGTCATCCACCGCGTCGTCATCGGACGCCTCGGAACCGACCCGCGATCCAAGACCTACATCCAACGCCGAGTATCCGAAGGAAAGACCCGCTCCGAAGCCATCCGAGCACTCAAACGACACGTCACCCGAGACCTCTGGACCGCCCTCCAAACAGACCTCAACAACCTCCCCCACACCACTTGACAGACCATAAGACCTTCGCGGCCACTCGTCCCTCATGGCCGCTACTCAGGGAAACGTGGGAGAGTGCAGCTGTCGGTTGGTTACTCCTGGCCGGGGCGTCGGCTGAGTTGGTCGAAGACGGAGCGCAGGCGGAGCCACCACTGTTCGTGGGGGCGTTGGTTGTCCCAGTCCATCGCGTCGGTGACGGTCCGCAGTGGCGCCAGCAGGGTCGGTGCTGCGCTCGAAGCCGCCACGTAGTCGCTGCGACCGGTCTTGAGCTGTCCGTCCAGGTTGACGACCGCCTGGTAGGCCAGCCGCGTCGCGTTGATCCGATCGAAGGGCGAAGGAGTGCCGCCCTGTTGGACGTGTCCGATGACGGCCTGACGAACCGAATACAGCCCACGGCCCTCGGCCTCGAACAGCTTCGCCACCACATCGGACGTGTAATGCTCGCTCGCCTCCTCGCCCATCACGGCGAGGTAGAAGGTACGGCCACTCTCGAAGGCATCGACGAGCGCCTCCACGTCGGTGGACAACTCCGCGAGGCTGAGGCCAGTCTCGGGAAGGTAGGCCTTCTCCGCACCCCCGGCGATGCCACCGACCAGTGGTAGGAAGCCACACTGACGGCCCATCGTCTCGACGACGAACGCCCGCTTGCTCGCGGAGGCCGACATCCGCACCATGTCGATGGAGTCCACGACGGTGTTGAGTGCCGTGTCCGCACCGACCGCCATCGGCCAGCCGGGCAGGTTGTTGTCGATGCTGGCCGGCAACAGGGCGATGGGGATGTCGAACGCCTGGTAGCGCCGCCGCTCGCGCTCCATCATGTCCACGGTCGCGTAGGCGTGGAAGCCCCCCATGACGAGCAGGGCGTCGATGTTGTGCTGCTCAATGGTGCGCGCCATCTGGTACAGGTCGCTCTCAGCCGGGACGAAGCGTCGCGTACCGAACGCCGCGCCTCCGGTGTTGGCCATGCCCTCCACGTCGGACCAGGTGACCTCGTCGACGTCGCCGGCGATGAGGCCGGGGACCCCTCCACGGACGGCGAGCATCGTGTAGCCGCGGTCGAGCCCCGATCGGACCGCCACCCGAGCCAGCTGGTTCATCCCGGGCGCCAGAGCCCCGGCGTGCATGATCGCGATCCGACGCGCGCCGGGCGTCGGGCGAACCGACGGCTCCGCCTCGATGAGCATCCGGTAGACATCGATCATCGTCGTGAAGCCATGCCCGCGGGCCTCGACGGCGGCCTGGTACTCGGCGTCGGCAACGAGCCCGGCGATCCGGTGGGTGTCCTCGACGGCCTGCACGAGAGGCGTGGTGTGGACGGCGTCGCGGTGCACCCCGACGAGCACCGGCTCGCTGCCGGGTTCGGCCTCGAGAACCCGACGCACGGCCTCGACACCACACGCCGTCGCCATCCACCGGTCGTACGCCGACGGGGTGCCACCGCGCTGCACATGGCCGAGGATCGTGATCCGGGCTTCCTCCCCGGCGCGTTCCCGCAGCACCTGCGCGATGGTGGTGGCGGTGATGGGCTGCCCGGACCGATCGGCGGCGCCCTCCGCGACCATGATGATGGAATCGCGGCGACCGGCGGCCCGGCCCCTGGCCAGCACATCGATCATCCGCTCCTCCCAGCCGTCGCGTGGGGGCGACTCCGGCAGGAAGGTGTAGTCGGCGCCGCCCGCGATGGCGCTCATGAGGGCTAGGTAGCCGCAGCGGCGGCCCATGACCTCGATGATGAACGTGCGGCGGTGCGACTCCGCGGTCGAGCTGATCGCGTCGATGGCCTCGGTGATCCGGTGGAGCGCCGAGTCGGTGCCGATCGTCATGTCGGTGCCGACCATGTCGTTGTCGATCGAGCCGACGATGCCCGCAATGTGGAGCGCGGGGTGCGCTGCGGCCTGATCGCTCGTGATCCGACCCTCGGAGAGCAGCTGCTCGACGTAGTCGGACCACGACAGGCAGAGCTGGCGGCTTCCGGTGAGCGACCCGTCGCCTCCGATGACGATCAGCCGGTCGATGCCGTTGGCGATGAGGTTGGCAACGGCCTGGAGCTGGCCCTCACGGGTCATGAACTCCAGCGACCTCGCGGTGCCGATGACGGTGCCGCCCTTGTTGAGGATGCCCGAGACGTCGCTCCATCCGAGCTGGACGATGTGATCCTGGCCGGCGATGGCGCCGGCCCAGCCCTCCTTGATCGCGAAGACCTCGGCACCGGAGTGGATGCCGCTACGCACGATCGCGCGTACCGCAGCGTTCATCCCCTGGGCGTCTCCGCCCGAGGTCATGACTCCGATGCGTGCCATCATCGTCTGGTGTTCTTGGGACGGACCACCTTGGTCGCCTGCCAGTCGGGTGCGACGTTGGCCGTCCTGGTCAACGACAGACCCGCAATGGTCACCCCTTCAGCGACCGAGCTCGGGTCGATGAACCCCGAGCGGCCGACCTTGGGCGTCAGTAGCCAGATGATGCCCTTGTCGGTGAGGTCCGTCATCGCGTCCACGAGTCCGTCGGCCACATCGCCGTCGTCGTCGCGCCACCACAAGATGACGACGTCGACCGCTTCCAGCGGTTCATCGACCATCTCCGCGTCGATGGCATCCATGATGTCGTCACGCAGATCGGCGTCGACATCCTCATCCCAGCCGAGCTCCTGCACCACCAATCCGGGTTCGAGTGCAAGTAGTTCGGCTCCAGTGAGTCCTTCGGTGTCCACGCTCCAAGCCTGCCAGATGGGCCGCGACTTCGCACGGGGGGCCAGCTCTAGGCCACCGCGGACCGCTACGGACAGGCCGGACGGGGCCGATCGTGTGTGATCGGCCCCGTCCGGTTCGAGTGTGTCAGGCGTCCCCGCCGGCGTTGCCGGAGGAGCCGGCCGTGACGTCGTCCAGCCGGTACTTCTCGGCGGCCTTCGTGGCCCACTCCATCGGCACCTCGCCCGCGGCCGCCAGCCGCTGCAGCACAGCCACAGCGATGGACGGGCCGTCGATCTTGAAGAAGCGTCGAGCGGCGGCGCGGGTGTCCGAGAAGCCGAAGCCGTCGGCACCGAGAGTGGTGTAGTCGCCCGGCACCCACTGGCGGATCTGGTCCGGCACTGCGCGCATGTAGTCGCTGACGGCGACGACAGGCCCGGGCGCGTCGGCGAGCTTCTTCTCCACCCAGATCGGGTCGTGCTCCCCTGTCGGGTCGGCGAACTTCGCCTCGTCGGCCTCAAGGCCTTCGCGGCGGAGCTCGCCCCAGGAGGTCACGCTCCAGACATCGGCCACGATCCCGAAGTCGGCCTTCAGCAGTTCCTGTGCCTCGAGGGCCCACGGCACGCCGACGCCGGAGGCGAGGATCTGGGCGCGGCGGGCGTCCTCCCCCACCCCGTCAAAGTTGCCGGGCTTGAGCAGGTACATGCCGCGGAGTATCCCCTCGACCTCCACGCCCTCAGGTTCGGCGGGCTGCACGATGGGCTCGTTGTACACAGTGAGGTAGTAGATGATGTCCTCGGGCTTCTCCCCGTACATCCGACGCAGTCCGTCGCGCACGATGTGTGCGATCTCGTAACCGTAGGCCGGGTCGTAGGAGACCACCGCGGCGTTGGTGGAGGCGAGCAGCGGCGAGTGGCCGTCCATGTGCTGGGTGCCCTCGCCGGTCAGCGTGGTGCGCCCCGCCGTGGCACCGATGAGGAAGCCGCGCGCCAGCTGATCGGCCGCCGCCCAGAGGCCGTCACCCGTGCGCTGGAAGCCGAACATCGAGTAGAAGATGTAGATCGGCACCATCGGCTCGCCGTGCGTGGCGTAGGACGAGCCGGCCGCCGTGAAGGCGCCGACGGAGCCCGCCTCGTTGATGCCGGTGTGCAGGATCTGGCCGGTCTTCGACTCCCGATAGCTGAGGAACAGCTCGTTATCCACCGGGGTGTAGTTCTGACCGTGCGGGTTGTAGATCTTGATCGTGGGGAAGAAGGCGTCCATACCGAACGTACGCGCCTCGTCCGGGATGATCGGCACGACGCGGGGGGCGAACTCCTTGTCGCGCATGAGGTCCTTGAGCAGCCTCACGAACGCCATCGTGGTGGCCACCTGCTGGTTGCCCGAACCCTTCTTCGAGGATTCGTAGGACTTGTCCCCCGGCAGCGAGATGAACTTGCGGTCGCCACGTCGCTCCGGCAGGTACCCGCCGAGCTCCGCGCGGCGTGCCTGGAGGTACTTGATGCGGGGATCGTCGGCCCCCGGGTGGATGTACGGAGGACGGTAGGGGTCCTCTTCCAACTGGGCGTCGGAGACGGGGACGTCCACCCGGTCGCGGAAGCTCTTGAGGTCGTCGAGGGCGAGCTTCTTCATCTGGTGCGTGGCGTTGCGCCCGGCGAAGTGTTTGCCGAGGAAGTAGCCCTTGATGGTGTGGGCGAGGATGACCGTCGGCGCACCGGTGAATTCGGTGGCTGCCTTATAGGCGCCGTAGACCTTGGCGAAGTCGTGCCCGCCGCGGGTCAGGCGCCAGATCTCGTCGTCGGTCCAGTCCTTGACCATGGCGGCGGTCCGTGGATCGCGCTCGAAGAAGAACTTGCGCACGTAGGCGCCGTCGTTGGCCTTGAAGGTCTGGAAGTCGCCGTCCGTGGTGGAGTTCATGAGGTTGACCAGTGCGCCCTCGTGATCGTTGGCGAGCAGCGGGTCCCACCCGCGGCCCCAGACCACCTTGATGACGTTCCAGCCCGCGCCGCGGAAGAAGGCCTCGAGTTCCTGGACGATCTTGCCGTTGCCGCGCACCGGGCCGTCGAGCCGCTGCAGGTTGCAGTTGACGACGAACGTCAGGTTGTCGAGCTCCTCGTTGGCGGCAAGCTGCAGGACGCCGCGCGATTCGGGCTCGTCCATCTCGCCGTCGCCCAGGAAGGCCCAGACGCGCTGGTCGGAGGTGTCCTTGATGCCGCGGTTGTGGAGGTAGCGGTTGAACTGCGCCTGGTAGATCGCGTTGAGGGGCCCGAGGCCCATCGACACCGTCGGGAACTCCCAGAACTTGGGCATCTGGTGCGGGT
Source organism: Tessaracoccus flavus (assembly GCF_001997295.1). Lineage (NCBI taxonomy): Bacteria > Bacillati > Actinomycetota > Actinomycetes > Propionibacteriales > Propionibacteriaceae > Tessaracoccus > Tessaracoccus flavus. Next base: position 1,154,391 of record NZ_CP019605.1, on the reverse strand, counting down.
GCGGGTAGCTCGGCAGTGCACGCACTTCACCGTCGACGATGTGGGAGTGCTCCTGCCGGAAGCCGTCGAGGTCGACCTCGTCGAGTCGTCCCTCAAGGTAGGCGCGGGCGTACATGCCCGGCGACGCGTGTCCCTGGAAGAAGATCTGGTCGCCGCCGCCCGGGTGGTCCTTCCCGCGGAAGAAGTGGTTGAAGCCGACTTCGTAGAGGGTGGCGGACGACGCGTACGACGCGATGTGTCCGCCGACGCCGATGCCGGGGCGCTGGGCGCGGTGCACCATGATGGCGGCGTTCCAGCGCAGGAGACGGCGGATGCCACGCTCAAGGGTCTCGTCCCCCGGGAAGGCGGGCTCCTTGGCTGCGGGGATGGTGTTGACGTAGTCCGTGCCGGTCAACGAAGGCACTCCGATGTGCCGCTCGCGTGCCCGCTCGAGGAGCTTCAGCATCACGTACCGGGCGCGGTTCCGGCCTCCGGCATCGATGACCCCGTCGAGGGATTCCAGCCACTCGGCGGTCTCCGCGGGATCGATGTCCGGCAGATTGGTGGGCAGACCATTCAGGATCGGTCCGGCCTCGTTCTGACTCACGAAAGTTCCTCTCGGTAGAGCAAGCGGCATCACATCGTGTGAGCGTGTCGGTTCACCACCCTACTACGCACTGCAGGTGCCCGGTGGGGGTCCAGACAGCGCCGCGCCCCCCGGGCATTCCGGGGGGCGCGGTGGTGGTGACGAATGGCGACGGGGCTACTGGTGAAGCCTCGGTGGGATGGGTGGCACGGGCATGTCGCCGCCCTCCCCGTCTCCGTAGATGTCGATCTTCTCGCCGTCGGCGTTGATCCGGTTGCCCTCCTCATCGACCCGGTGGCCCTGGTCGTCGATGCGGAACCCGAACTCGTCGCGGCGGTAGCCGTCGTCCATGCGCTCGTCGGATACCTCGCGAAGCGGTTCGCCGAGCGGCTGATCTGTTGATTCGTCGACCATGTCAGAGCCTCCTGTCGTCGTCGGGGTAGTCCTCGACCGGGTTGCCGTATGGGTCCAGCCGACGGCCCTGGTCGTCGTAGGCGGGGCCGTCGTCGTCGAGGTCCGAGCTGCCGAGGTCGACGTCCGTGTCGGCGTGGTCGTCCCGGTGGAGTCCGGCGTCGCGAGTGTCGTCGATCGGGCGCCCCGCGTCTCGGAGTCGGACGTCTTCGTCGGGGTCACGGTCAAGAAGGCCGTCGCCGTCAGGATCGACGCCCCGGTGGTCGTCCTCACCGAGGATGCGGTTCCCGTCCCGGTCGGTGCGCACGTCAGGATCCCGACGGTCTGCCTCACGGATCATCTCGTCGTGCTCCTTCTCGGCCCGCTCGTAGTCAGCGTGGCTGCGGTCAGCCTCTGTGATGAGGACTTCGGCGTCTTCAGTGGCATAGGCGGCCCGCTCCTCGGCGGCCTCTGCCTCTTCACGGAGCCGCTCCGCTCGCTCGGCCTCGAGCAGGGCCGCGGATCGGGCGGCCTCAGCCTGCGACCCGAGTTCATCGGCCCTCTCACGGCGCTTACCGAGCAGGTGCTCCTCCTGCGTCGCCTTGGAGCGGAGCTCCTCGGCTCGCTGACGGTCCGCAACCTGCTTCTCCTTGGCTCCGGCCACGATGGCGACAATGACGATGAGCGCGATCACGACGATCAGCACCCATACCCAGATAGGCCAGTCAGGCATGGTTTCCTCCTCCACGTAGACAGTGGTTTCGGTTCAGCGTAACCGGCTCCGGCCGTTGCCGGAAGGGATCGGCGGCATTGCCCGGGGGCAGGTCAGGGCTTGGTGTGTCGCCGCGCGTGATCGAGGAGCTTCGCGACGGGCCAGGTCGTGATGATGCGGTCCGGGTCGATTCCGGCCTCGGCGGCGCGCGCGGCGCCGTAAGTGAGGAAGTCCAACTGGCCGGGCGCGTGCGCGTCCGAATCGATGGCGAACAGGCAGCCGGCCTCGCCGGCCAGGCGAATGAGTTCCATCGGCGGATCCTGCCGCTCCGGCCGCGAGTTGATCTCCACCGCCACCCCGAACATCGCGCAGGCAGCGAAGACGATCTCCGCGTCGAAGCCGGACTCGGGTCGCCAGGAGCCGTCCTTCCTGAGCTTCCTGCCGGTGCAGTGCCCCAAGACCGTGGTGACCGGGTTGGCGACGGCGGCGACCATCCTGGCGGTCATGGCGGCCGAATCGGCGCGCAGGTCGGAGTGGACGCTGGCGGTGACGACGTCGAGACGCGACAGCAGGTCCGGGCCCTGGTCCAGGCCGCCGTCGGCGAGGATGTCGACCTCAATGCCCTTCAGGATGCGGACGCTGCGCCCGGCCTGGACCCGGTCGATCTCGTCCCACTGCGCCAGCAGCCGCTCACGGCTGAGGCCGTTGGCGACGCGAAGCCGGGGCGAATGGTCCGTGACGGCGAAGTATTCGTGCCCGAGGCTCTCGGCCACCCGCGCCATCTCCGCGACGGAGGAGCCCCCGTCCGACCAGGTGGTGTGCGTGTGGAGGTCGCCCCGTAGCTGGCGCCGGAGCGCGTCGCCACGCGGGTCCAGCGACGTGCCCCCGGCCTCGCGACGGGCGGCCAGCGAGTCAGCCACCCGACCAGCGCAGGCGGCGGCGGCGACGGCCGCCGTCTTGGGACCGAACCCGGGCAGTTCCCGCCATCCCGCCTCCGTCCTCGGACGATCTGGCTCGGGGATGGCCTCGGCCAGGTCTGCGGCGTCGCGGAAGGCGCGCACGCGGTAGGTGTCTGCCCGCTCACGCTCCAGCCAGAACGCGTACTCGCGCAGGGCCTCGGCCGGGTCGGTCATCGCTCGATCGACTCGCGCCGCCTCTGGACGCCGGCATCGAACTTCTCGCGGTTGATGACCGCCCTCGTGTGGCGTCCCTCGCCGATGGGTCCGGCGTCGTCGCTGAGCGTCACGGTGAAGGTCAGGATTCGGCCGTCCACCTCCACGAGCTCCGCCACCGCGGTCACGGTCAGGCCGACCGGCGTCGGGGCGGTGTGGGTCATGTCCACGCCGATGCCGACGGAGTCCTCCCCCTCGTCGAGGTGAGGTGCCATCGCCTCCATCGCCGTGCACTCGGCGAAGGCGACCATGTACCCCGTGGCGAACACCTGCGGCATCTCCGCGAACCGCGGGTACTTGCTGCTGACTTCCGGAACGGTCAGCGACTCATCCACCGTGACCGACAGGGTTCCGGTGATCCCCGGGCGCATTGAATCCTTCACGGCGTCACCTAGGCTTCCCGCACCTGGTCGGCCATGAAGTCGTCCACCTCGGTGCGTCCGGCACGAAGCTTCGGATCGTTCTTCAGGTAGTGGGCGGTCTCGCGGGCGATGAGTCCGGACAGGATGAGCAGACCGATGAGGTTGGGCAGGGCCATCAGACCGTTCATGACGTCGGCGAACGACCAGACGATGCCGAGCGGGATCGTCGCGCCGACGTAGACAACGAGCGTGAAGACGATGCGGTAGGCGAGCGTCGCGCGCGCCCCGAACAGCCTCTCGACGCACCGGTCGCCGTAGTAGGACCACCCGAGGATGGTCGAGGATGCGAACATCACCACGCCCAGCGCCACGATGTACTGCCCCCAGTTGCCGGGGAGCCCGGTGCTGAACGCCATGGAGGTCAGCACCGCGGCGTTCGCGTCGGCCTCCCAGACTCCGGTGGTGACCAGCACGAGGCCGGTGCAACTCACGACGATGATGGTGTCGATGAACGTCTGCGTCATCGAGACGAGCCCCTGGCGGACGGGGTGCGTGGTCTTCGCGGCGGCCGCCGCGATCGCAGCGGAGCCCATGCCCGATTCGTTGGAGAAGATGCCGCGGGCAACACCCATCTGGATGGCGATCATGAGTCCGCCGATGGCGCCACCGGTGGCAGCCTGCCCGGTGAACGCCTGCCCGAAGATGAGGGCGAAGGCACCTGGCACGTCGGTGATGTTGACGGCCAGGATGAACAGCGCTCCCAGGACGTACAGGACGATCATGATCGGCACGAACGCTGCGGTGACCCGCCCGATGACCTTGATCCCGCCAAGGATGACGAGGCCCACGAACACGGCCAGGACGATGGCGGTGATCTGCGTCGGCACGCCGAAGGCGTCCTCCATGTTGGCCGCCACCGCGTTGCCCTGGGTCATGTTGCCGATGCCGAAGCTCGCCAGCACCGCGAACACGGCGAAGATGATGCTGAGCGCCACACCCCACTGTCCGGGGAGCGCCTTCTTGAGGTAGTACTGCGGGCCGCCCGAGACCTCGCCCTTGTCGTCGACGGTGCGGAACCGCACGGCCAGGAAGGCCTCGGAGTACTTGGAGGCCATGCCGACCAGGCCCGTCACCCACATCCAGAACAGCGCCCCCGGTCCCCCGATCGAGATGGCGGTGGCGACGCCCACGATGTTGCCGACGCCCACCGTGGCGGCGAGCGCGGTGGTGAGCGCCTGGAAATGGGAGATGTCGCCGCCCTCGGCGTCATGGTCATGGCGTTCCCAGAGCGCCAGCCTCATCGCTGACCCGAGGGTCCGGAACTGGATCCCGCGCAGACGCACGGTCAGCCACAGCCCCGTGAGAAGGAGAAGAGGGATGAGGAAAAGCGGGCCCCAGACGAATGAGGCCGTTGAATCGAGAATGTCCTGGAGCTGCTGCATCGCTGGTGCCTTCCGGTCGGGGGAACGCGGTCAACCTAGACCCAGCGACGTCCAACGCGTGGGACCGCCCACGTTACGGACGCAGGAGATAGGTGTCGTTCAGCCATCCGTGATGGGCCTGCAGCTTGTCCCGCAGGTCCACGAGGTCCGGCAGTACCTGTCGCAGGGGGCCGTTGGCGAGCACCTGATCCTCCGTGCCGAGGAAGGCACCCCAGAAGATCTCGAGGTCCGGGAACTCCTCCGCCAATCCCCGGCAGGTGAGGTCGGGGTCGTTGAGCACCACGACATCACCCAGCCCCGGGTCGTAGTCCGACAACAGCCTTGGACCGGTCGTGATGTGGACCGCGCGTCCGTCCAGTGCGATCTGGTGGGCGGCCGCGAGCACCTGCGGCGCGCTGACGCCGGGGATTACCTTCACCTCGAGCGGGTGGGCGGATCGGAGCGCATCGACGACGCGCAGGATCGAGTCGTACGTCACCGGGTCCCCCCAGGCCAGGAAACCCACGGTGAGGTCGTCGGACAGCCCGCCGAGGATCTGCCCGTAGGTGGCCAGCCGCGCATCGTCCAGGTCGTCCGGCGGTGGGTGGTCCCGGCCGGGATCCAGGACCGTGATCACGCGGTGAGCACGGGCGACGTGACGGCGGATCACCTCGCTGCGCAGCCAGACGAGGTCGGGGGCGTCGTCGCTGTGGTCGCCCACGAGGAAGACGTCCACCTCGTTCATCGCGTCGACGGCGTCGAGCGTCAGCTGCCCGAAGCCTCCGGGGCCCATCCCGATCACGAACACCCTGCGCGCCATAGCGACAGCCTAGCCGCACCGATCGCGGGCACTAGGCTGACGCCATGGATCACCGCCCCGGCACAGCGCCCGCCCTCATCTCGTCGTCGCGCGCCCGCACGGCGCTGCTGAAACGGCTGAGCGCGGCCACCTCTGAGATCAACACGGCGACCGTGACCGCCATGACCCAGCGTCACGAGTGGTTCGGTCAGCTGGACCCGGAGTCGAGGTCGTGGATCGGCATCCTGGCCCGCGCCGGCATCGACGGATTCGTCACGTGGTTCTCCGGTGCCGAGTTCAAGGCGGAGACGGTGTTCGAAGCCGCCCCTCGGGCGATGGCGCGACGGATCTCCCTCCAGCAGACCGTCGACCTGGTGCGCACGACCACTGAGGTCCTGGAGGAACAACTCCAGCACCTCCTGCCGCGAGGGGACCGCCAGCCGGTGCAACTGGGGATCGTGCACTACTCGCGCGAGATCGCCTTCGCCGCCGCCGCGATCTATGCCCGCGCCGCGGAGGCGCGCGGCGCCTGGGACTCGCGGATCGAGGCGACGATCGTCGACGCCGTGGTGCGTGCCGAAACCGACGAATCCATGCTCTCGCGCGCCTCCACCCTTGGCTGGAACACAGAGTCCCGCGTGGTCGTGGCAATCGGCGGGATGGCGGAGGACGGCAGCATCGATGCGCTCCGCCGCGCCGCCGCCAAGCTCTCGCTCGACGTCCTGGCCGCCCCGCAGGGCGACCGCCTGGTGTGCATCATCGGGGGCGCGGGGGTCACCGAGCCGGTCGAGACCTGTGACCGCATCGCGCAGTTGCAGGAGCATTTCGCGACCGGTCCAATCGTCGTCGGGCCGACAGCCGAGACGCTCGCCGGGGCACCGCGTTCGGCCCGCGCCGCCGCCTCGGGCTACCGCGCCGCGAAGGCTTGGCCGGAGGGCCCGAGGACCCTGCTGTCGGTGGATCTCCTTCCCGAGCGAGCGTTGGCGGGAGACGGCCACGCCCGCCGCGTCCTGGCCTCGGAGCTCTACCCCGCCCTGGCCGCGCACAAGGAACTCCTCGACACGTGCGTGGGCTTCCTCGACTGCGGCTCCTCGATGGAGGCGACCGCCCGCGCCCTGTTCATCCACCCCAACACGGTGCGCTACCGCCTCAAGCGCATCCAGGAGGTCACCGGTTACAACCCAGCCGATCCACGCGAGGCCTACATCCTCCGCATGGCGATCACGCTCGGCCGGCTCCACGACTGAGCGCGGTCCGTAACCGCCGACGCCGGGCAACACCGGCGTGATTCAGTGCACCCGACAAGCGTCACCCCCCTCTCAGGGCTGCTAGCTCGAGAGGGCTTGTCAGAACTCCACAAACCGCTGCGTGATAATTTCGTGACATTCGATCCCGCCTCCGACGCGGGGGCCGGGAAGACTGAATCTCGTGCTTGCAATCGTCGCGCCCGGTCAAGGCGCCCAGACCCCCGGCTTCCTCACTGCGTGGCTCCAGGACCCGGAATCCGCCGAACGTGTGGCGCAGATGTCGGGCGTCACCGACCTCGACCTCGCCCACTTCGGCACGGAGGCGGATGCCGAGACCATCCGCGACACCGCCGTGGCGCAGCCGCTCCTCGTGGCCGCCAGTCTCGTGGCGGCCCGCGCCCTGTCGGCCGACCTCGCCTCTCTCGCGGACGTCGTCGCCGGTCACTCCGTCGGCGAGCTCGCGGCGATGGCACTCGCCGGAGTGCTGCACGACGACGACGCGATCAAGCTGGTCCGCGAGCGCGGGCAGGCAATGGCTGAGGCCTCAGCGCTCCGCGAGACCTCCATGACCGCCGTCGTCGCCGGCAAGCCGGACGAGGTGCTGGCCGCCATCGAGGAGGCCGGCCTCACCCCCGCCAACAACAACGGCGCTGGACAGATCGTCGCCGCGGGCACCGTCGAACAGCTCGCAGCCCTCGCGGACAACCCACCGCGACGGGCTCGGCTGGTCCCGCTCAGCGTGGCCGGCGCATTCCACACCGTGCACATGGAGCCCGCCGTCGAGCGCCTGACGCGAGTCGCCGAGGGTGTGGCCTCCGCCGCACCACGCACGCGCCTGATCTCCAACCGAGACGGGGCCGTCGTCACCAACGGGGATGACGCCCTCCTGCGGATGATCAACCAGGTGGCCAACCCGGTCCGCTGGGATCTCTGCATGGAGACGATGACGCAGCTGGGGGTGACGGGCATCCTCGAGCTGACGCCCGCCGGCACGCTCACCGGAATCGCGAAGCGGAACCTTCCCGGCGTGGAGCTGTTCAACCTCGACTCCCCCGACCAGCTCGATGACGCGCGGGCGTTCTGCCGCACCCACTCCACCTTCCACAACGACGAGAACTGAGCGACATGACCCTCAAGACCTCCACCGGCGCCACCCACGCTCGACTGATGAGCGTGGGCGGAGCCCGCGGCAGCCGCGTCGTCACCAACGACGAGCTGTGCACGATGATCGACTCCACCGACGAGTGGATCACCCAGCGCACCGGCATTAAGGAGCGCCGCTGGGCCGCCGACGGCGAGGACGCGGAGACGCTCGGCCTCGAGGCCGCCTCCAAGGCGATCGAACGGGCCGGGCTGCAGCCCTCCGACATCGACGCCGTCCTGGTGTCGACCGTCTCCCATTTCATGCAGACGCCCGCGCTGGCCTGCATCATCGCCGAAAAGCTCGGGCTGCCCGCGCCTGCGGCGTTCGATCTCTCGGCAGCCTGCGCAGGCTTCTGCTACGGCGTCGGGCTGGCCGAATCGATGGTCCGCTCGGGCTCGGCGCGGCACGTGCTCGTGCTCGGCGTCGAGGTGCTCTCGCGCTACACCGACATCGACGACCGCTCGACCGCCTTCCTCTTCTCCGACGGCGCAGGCGCGGTCGTCATCGGCCCCAGCGACGAGCCGGCGATCGGCCCTACCATCTGGGGTTCGAAGCCGGAGGCGCACGCGGTCATCGAGATCGACGACTGGCGCACCGTCGGCCCCGAGGAGAAGGGCCCGTTCATCCACATGGAGGGTCGCGAGGTCTTCAAGTGGGCCACCACCTCGATCGTGGAGAAGGCAAAGGAGACGCTCGAAGCCTCCGGCCTGACGCCCGACGAGCTCGACTGCTTCATCCCCCACCAGGCGAACAACCGGATCACCGACTCCATGTTGCGCCACCTCAAGCTGCCCGAGGAGGTCGTGGTCGCCCGCGACATCGTCACCATGGGTAATTCGTCTGCGGCATCGATCCCGCTGGCGATGGAAAGCCTGCTCGAATCCGGGCAGGCCAAGAGCGGCGACAGCGCCCTGATCATCGGATTTGGAGCGGGCCTCGTGTTCGCCGGCCAGACCGTGATCCTGCCCTGACCGCACACTCACTAGAGAAGGAGCCAGACATGGCTAGCACTGAAGAGATCCGCGCCGACCTGGCTGAGATCGTCAACGACATCGCCGGCATCGCCACCGAGGACGTCCAGCTCGACAAGTCGTTCGTCGACGACCTCGGCGTGGACTCGCTCTCGATGGTCGAGATCATCTACGGCTGCGAGGACAAGTTCGGCGTCGAGATCCCCGACGAGGACGCCAAGAACCTCAAGACCGTGGGCGACGCCGTCGCCTACATCGAGCGCGCCACCAACTGATCGCGTTGCGGCGGGGCGGATCACGCCCCGCCGCTCCCACTCATCCATCATTTAGAGGAGCCTCATGTCCACCACCGTCGTGATCACCGGCATCGGCGCCACCACCCCTCTCGGTGGTACAGCCCCGTCCACCTGGGAGGCCCTGCTCTCCGGGCGCTCGGGCGTCTCCCTCATCACCGAGGACTGGGCCGCGGACCTGCCCACCCGCATCGCGGCGAGGGCCGCCGTCGAGCCCACCGAGATCATCGACCGCATCGAGGCCCGGAAGCTGGACCGCTCGACGCAGTTGGTCATGGTCGCTGGCCTTGAGGCCTGGGCCGACGCGGGATTCGGGCTCGGCGAGGACAACCCCGTGGACCGAGACCGCCTCGGCGTGTGCAGCGCGACCGGCATCGGCGGCCTGCACTCATTGCTGGGGCAGTGGGATGTCATGAAGGACAAGGGCGTGCGCCGCGTCTCCCCCTTCACCATCCCGATGCTGATGGCCAACGCCCCAGCCGCCAACATCGGCCTGAAGATCGGTGCCCGCGCCGGGATCCACACGCCCATCTCCGCCTGCGCCTCGTCGAACGAGGCGATCTCGCTGGGGCTGGACACGATCCGCCTCGGGCGCGCCGACGTGGTCATGGTCGGCGGCGGCGAGGCCGTCATCCACCCCCTCCCCATCGGCGCCTTCGGCCAGATGCAGGCCCTCTCGCGGCGCAACGACGAACCCGAACGGGCCTCGAGACCCTGGGACGTCGACCGCGACGGGTTCGTCCTCGGCGAGGGCGCGGCGATGCTGGTGCTCGAGACGCTGGAGCATGCACAGGCCCGTGGCGCGAAGATCTACGGCACGCTGCGCGGCGCCGGCATGACCGCCGACAGCCACGACATCGTCCAGCCCGACCCCGAGGGGTACGGGCAGTCGCAGGCCATGGTCAAGGGCCTCCGCGAGGCAGGGCTCAGCGCCTCCGATATCGTCCACGTCAACGCCCACGGCACGTCCACCCCGCAGGGGGACATCACTGAGGCAGGGTCCATCCGTAACGCGCTCGGCCGCGACGTCGAGCACGTGGTGGTCAACTCGACCAAGTCCATGACTGGGCACCTGCTCGGCGGCGCCGGCGCGCTCGAGACGCTCGCCACCGTGCTGGCGCTGAAGAACCGGGTGGTGCCCGGCACGATCAACGTCGACAACATTGAGCCGGACCTCGGCATCGACGTCGCGACCGAGAACCGGCAGCTTCCCGACGGTGACCTCGCCGCGGTCAACAACTCGTTCGGCTTCGGCGGCCACAACGTCGCCGTCGTGGTCACCAACGAGAACATCACGGACTGAGCTGAGCCCTCACCGACGCCAACCGGCACACCAAGACGCCAATCGCAATTCGCTCACACCAGCGAAATACAGCGACGCCCGCGAGATCTCGCGGGCGTCGCTGATTGTCGTTGGCGTGCCGTCGTCCGGGTTGGCGTTAGACGACCTGGTGCAGCCAGCGCACGGGCGCGTCCTCGCTCGCGTGGCGGAAGACGTCGAGCTCCTCGTCCCAGGGGACGCCCAACAGACGTTCGAGCCCCTTGTAGATCGGTTCGCCGCCGAGGGCGTCCGTCGCGACGGCGTGCTTCAGCCGGTCCTCCGGCACGAGGATGTCACCGTGGACGCCGACCACCGCCGAGAAGGCGCCCAGCGACGGGGTGAAGCAGTAGCGCTGACCGTCGCTGCCGGCCGACGGCTCCTCCGTGACCTCGAAGCGCACGCGGCCCAGCTTCTGAAGAGAGCTCGCGATCGCGGCACCGGTCCCGATGGGCGACGCCCACGACAGCTCGGCGCGCTGCGAGCCGCTCTCGGCGGGCTGCGCGGTCCAGGTGAGGGTGGGGCGCCCGTTCAGGGCGGCCCCGATGGCCCATTCGATGTGCGGGCACAGCGCGGCAGGCGCGGAGTGGACGAAGATCATCCCGCGCGCCTGCGAGTTGCTGTTCGTGTCGAGACGAGCAGACATATGGGTACCTCCTGGTCGGGCCGGATTGCCTTCCCCTGCGATCAGGCCCGGCCAGGTGTGACCCCATTGTGCATCACCGGTGGTCCCCGGTGCAATGGCCGACTTGTGCCGCCCCCACGCCGACGGTAGGAAAGAGGCATGCGCCAACCGCTCAGCCTTGACTCAGTCCTCCACTACCCCGACGCCATCTCCCAGGTTCAGGTGACCGGCCAGGGTGTCTTCTGGCTGGCGACGATCGCAGCCGAGGACGGCCGCAGCACCGTCCGGCGGTGGGCCGACGGCGTCGTCACGGACCTCACCCCCGAGGCGTCGGTGCGGTCGCGTGCGATGGAGTACGGAGGCGGGGCGTACAGCGTCGGCGACACGCACGTCGCCTACGTCGACGACCGCACCCGTCGCGTCTGGCTCATCGAGGACGGTCAGCCCCGGCCCGTGACGCCGGAGCAGCAGCGCTTCGTCTATGGCGGTCTGCACCTTGCGGGAGGCAGGCTCCTCGCCGTCCGCGAGGACCACGAGGCCGACCCTGAGCCGCGGACCGAGGTCGTCGAGCTGTCCTTGACCGGCCCGAACGAGGACGGCGGACGGGTCGTCGCCACGGGCGCCGACTTCTACGCGGGAATCGCATCGGCCGGAGCGCAGGTGGCTTGGTACCAGTGGCGCCACCCCGACATGAGCTGGGACACCGCCGAGGTCTGGGTGGCCTCCCTCGACGACCCCACCGACGCCCGTGCCGTCGCCGCGTCGCGCGGCGTGTCGGCCCAGTTCCCACTCTGGCTGGAGGACGGGCGCCTGGCCCATGTGGCCGATGACAACGGGTTCTGGAACTGGCGGATCGACGGCGGGGCTCGCTGGGAGGTCGGCCACGACTGCAGCGGCCCCACCTGGGTGTTGAACCCGGCGGTCGCCTGCGCCGTCGGGAGTGACGAACTGGCCTCCGTGGAGTACGCCGACGGGAGGGGTCGCCTGGCGGTGTGGAACCACTGCACCGGGGCCGTGCGGCACCCACTCCCGGGCACCACCGACATCGACTCGATCGCGACCGACGGTGAGACCATCTACGCCGTCGCGGAGTTCGCCGACCGGCCCCCCTCCCTCGTGGCCATCCGTCGCGACGGCCAGGTCGAGATCATCGACGGCGCACGCGACGCCGTCGCCTCAGCCGTCACCCCCGAGGCGGTGTGGGCCGATGGGCCGGCAGGACCCGTCCACTCCTGGCTGTATCTCCCCGACGCCGCGGCCCCGCCGCTCATCGTCCTCACCCACGGCGGCCCGACCGCCATGACCACCGCGAGCTACGACCCCCAGATCCAGTTCTGGGTGTCGCGTGGCTTCGCGGTGATCGACGTGAACTACTCGGGCTCCACCGGCTTCGGCCGCGCCTACCGCGACCGGCTCCGCGGGCAGTGGGGCGTGCTGGACGTCGCCGACGCCGAGGCCGCCGTGCGCGCCGTCAGCGACCGCATCGATCCGCGTCGGGTGGCGATCACCGGCGGCAGCGCCGGCGGCTTCACCACCCTGAAGTCGCTCGTCAGCTCCGACGTGTACGCGGCCGGTATCAGCCGCTACGGCATCGGCTACCTCCCGACGCTGGCCACCGACACCCACAAGGCCGAGTCGCGCTACCTCGACGGTCTGGTCGCCCCGTGGCCGGAGGGGCGCGACGTGTATGAGGCCCGCTCCCCCATCAACCACCTCGAGAGCCTCTCGACTCCCATGCTCATCCTGCAGGGCCTGGACGACAAAGTGGTGCCGCCAAACCAGGCAGAGCAGATGGCGCAGGCCGTACGACAGGCGGGGCTTCCGGTGGCGCTGGTGATGTTCGACGGCGAGGGCCACGGCTTCCGCACCATGGCCGCGCGCAGGCAGAGCCTGGAATCTCAGGTGTCGTTCCTCGAACAGGTCTTCGGAATGCCGCACAGCCCCGACGTCCCGCGTCTGGAGATCGAGAACCTGGGCTAGCCCGCTACCCGCGCGGTCCGAAGATCGCGGTGCCGAGGCGCACGGTCGTCGCCCCGTGCTCGATGGCGATCGGGAAGTCTCCGGACATGCCCATGCTCAGTTCGTCCCAGCCACCGCCGGTGGTGTCGCGCAGCGCGGCCTGAACAGCGGCCAGGGTGGCGAAGCAGGCGGCCACGACGGCACGGTCGGGGCTGTTGACCGCCATCGTCATGAGCCCCATCGGTACGAGCGCATCGAGCCCCGCGAGCTGCTTGGCGAACTCCGGTGCCTCACTGGGCTCGATCCCGCCCTTCTGCGGCTCCCCGGAGGTGTTCACCTGAACGAGGACGGGCAGCCGGCGGCCGAGGCCTTGCAGACGTCGCTGCAGCGCGGTGGCGAGTCGGAGCGAGTCGAGGGAGTGCAGCTCGGCGGCCAGCTCCGCGACCTGCTTGGCCTTGTTGGTCTGGACGCGGCCGATGACGGCGAACCCGATCCCCTCGCCGGCGAGGGCTTCGGATTTCTCCGCCATCTCCTGCACCCGGTTCTCACCGAACAGCGCGTACCCGGCGCGGTGTGCCTCCCGGATCTGGTCGATCCCGTGGTACTTCGAGACCGGCAGCAGCGTGACCGACGACGGGTCCCGCCCCGCCGCGCGGCAGGCGTCGTCGATCCGCGTCCGGACGCTGCGGAGGTTCTCGGTGACCGTCACGGCCACCTCGCGCCCAATGAGATGACCCCGAGGGCCGACAACACCGCGAAGACGATGGCGAGACCGGCGTACCGGTCCGTCACCTCAGCCGGCACCCGCTCCGTGCCGACGGACCGGCGGATGGCCTCGTAGGTCTCGCGCAACTGGCCGCTGCTCTCGGCGGAGTACTTCTGGCCGCCCGAGAGCCGGGCGAGTTCGGACAGCTCCCAGTGGTCGACGGAGACGCGCTGCCGCTGCCCGTCCTGCTCGACGTACGCGTTGGGGCCATCCGTGCCGTAGGCGATCGTGTAGACCGGCACGCCTGCGGCCTTCGCGGCCTCCGCGGCGCCGGCGGAGCTGCGCCCGATGTTGGTGGCGCCGTCGGACAGCAGGACGATCGCGGCCGGGGGTACGGCCTCGGGGTCGTCGGGATCCGGCGGCACCTGTCGGAGCGCTTCGAGGCTGCGGTAGACGCCCTCCCCGACGGCGGTGGAGGGGGCCAGTTGAAAGGCATCGATCGCCCGGGCGACGGCCCCGCGGTCCACGGTGGGCGGTACTGCGATGTCCGGGGTCCCGGCGAAGGTCACGAGCGCCACGTTGAAGCGCTCCGGAAGCGAATCCACGAAGGCCTTGGCCGACGTCTGAGCCGCCACCAGCCGGTTGGGGTCGATGTCCTCGGCCTCCATCGACCATGACACGTCGACGGCGACGACGATCGTCGCCCGATCTCGGGGCTTGTTCACGTAGTCCATGGGGATCGCCCAGGCGACAATGAGGGCGCCCAAGCTGAGCAGCGCCAGCAGCACCGCCCCGTGGCGCTTCCAGGCGGCGTCCTTCGGGACCACCAGCCGCAGCCGCGAACTCATCGGCCGCGGCGTCGTGCGGCCGGACAGGACGACGTAGAGCGCGGCGATGAGCACGATGATCAGCAGGGCCCACAGCCGGTTGGGAGCCATGAACTCCAGCGCCAGCGGGGTCATCGTGGCCACCTCGCCGCCATCATGACGGCCCCCAGCGCTGCGACGACGGCGAAGCCGAGCGCGAAGAACGCGTACTGGGCGGTGATCGGCTTGCGGACCTCTTCGTAGCCCACTACCGAGCCGATGTCGCGGTAGGCGTCGTTCAGCGACGCGACGTCGTCGGCCTGGACGGACTCCCCGCCGGTGGCCCGCGCGATCTCCCGGAGCGCCTCGACGTCGGGCGCCACGTTCTCGCGCTGCCCGTCGATGTCCACGAATCCATTCTGCGTGCCGTAGGCAATCGTGTAGATGGGGACGTCCCGCTCGGCCGCGGCCGCCGCGGCGGCTGCGGGCTCCGGGCCCTCGGTGTTCGTGCCGTCGGAGAGCATGACAATCATGGCGGGCGCGGGTTCGTCCTCATCGTCGCCCGCGGGGGCCTGGTCGACGGCGCGCAGCGCCGACGTGATCGACTCCCCGATCGCAGTGCCGTCGGACAGTTCCATGGCGCCGATGGCGCGCTCGATCGCGCCGCGGTCCGTCAGCGGCGGCGCGACGATGGAGGGCGAACCCGACATCGAGACCACCGCGACGTTGTAGCTGGTCGGCAGTCCCTGGACGAAGTCCGTCGCCGCCTGCTTCGCGGCGCTCAACCGGTTGGGGGCGACGTCGTCGGCGGACATGGACAACGAGACGTCGATGACCATGACGACGGTGGCGCGCTCCCGCGGCTGCTTCTCCGTCCCCAGCGGGTTGGCGTACGCCAACGCGAGCGCCACGAGAGAACAGAGCGACATCGCGACGGCCAGGTGTCTGGTCCAGCGACGCTGCGACCCGACCACGCGACCGAGGACGCCGGTGTTCGTGAACCGCAGCGCGACCCTGCCCTTCAGCCTGAGCAGGATGAGGTAGATGACGATCAGCGCCGGCAGGAGCAGCAGCCACCACAGCCGCTCGGGATTCTGGAACTCCGGAACCCAGCCCCACATCACTTGCTCACCCCTTGGGGCGGCTGGTGCAGCATGTTGGCGACCCGCCGGTAGTTGAGCACGAAGCGGGCGATGTCGGCCACCCAGTCGCGGTCGGTCCGGAGCTGGATGTGACCGGCCCCGGCGCGGCGCAGGGCGACCTTGATCCGCTCGCGCTGGGCGCGGGTGGCCGCGTCCATGCGACGACGGGCGGCGTCGTCGGACGTGTTGATGTAACGCGAGAAGTCGGTCTCCGGGTCGCGGATGAGCATCTCGCCGACGTCGGGGAACTCAACCTCGTGGCGGTCCACGACCTCGACACACAACACCTGGTTGCGCACCGCCAGGCGCCGAACGGCACGTTCCCAGGCGGGCGGCACGTTGGGATCGAGCTCCGCGTCGCCGGGGGTGAGGAAGTCAGAGACGATCACGCGCATCCCCCGCCGGCGCTGCGAGCGGGTCATCTGCTCGATCCCGTCCTCGAGCTGCAGGTCGCCCTCGGCGTGGTCGGGAACGATGGGCTCGGTCAGCATCTTGCGCAGCAACCCGTACAGGGCGGTGCGTCCGGACCTCGCGGGGAGTCGCTTGACCTGGTCGGGCAGCATCATCATGCCCCCGAACCGGTCGCCCATCTTCTGGCTGAGGAAGCCGATCGTTGCGATGGCCGCGATCCCGAGGTCGCGCTTGGTGACGCCCTCGGTGCCCCAGTTCATCGACGGCGTCACGTCCAGCAGGGCCCAGATCTCCAGTTCGCGGTCGGCCATGGTGTCTCGGACGTGCGGCACCGTGGTGCGGGCGGTGACGGCCCAGTCCATCTTGCGCACGTCGTCCTGGCCCGGTTGGTAGACGCGGGCGTCGTTGGTGTCCGAACCAGCGCCGGGCAGGAGCCCGAGGTGGTCGCCGTGGAGAAAGCCCTCGAGTCTGCGGACGATCGTCAGCTCCAGGCGGCGAAGCGCGGCCTCGGGCGCCAGCCTGTTGAGCGGGATCGTCGGGCCCGACGGGGGCCTGAGCACGGACCACTCGGCGCCGGTCTTGTCGTCGGGCGTGGGGAGCGGCGGCCCGCTGGGAGGGCCGTTGAGGGTGAAGTCGGGTTGGGTCACCGGGATCAGGGTCTGCTACGAGCGGCCCGGCTGGTGGGCGTGGGCCTCATGGCTCGCCTGCCGCTGCTGCTCATTCCACACGGGCGTCGGGGCCGGCACCATCGCGAGGATGCGCTCCACGACGTCGGCTGTCGACACGTTGTCCGCCACAGCGTCGAAGCCCAGAACGATGCGGTGGCTCATGACATCCTTCGCGACGGCCTGGACGTCGGTGGGCAGGACGTAGTCCCTGCCGTTGATGAGCGCCAGCGCACGCGCGGCGGCGACGAGACCCAGCGTCGCTCTGGGCGAACAGCCGATCTGGATGACTCCTTCGAGGTCCGGCATGCCGAACTCCGACGGGGTGCGCGACGCCAGCACGAGCCGAACGATGTACTCGGCCACGAGGTTGTGGACGAAGACGTTGGAGGCCATGTCCTGCAGATGCCGGACGAGCGACGGGTTGAGCACCCGTTCCGCCTCCGGCGGGGACACACTCATCCGGCGCAGAATCTCCAGTTCCTCGTTGCCGCGCGGGTAGGGGACGTCTACCTTCACGAGGAATCGGTCGCGCTGGGCCTCCGGTAGCGGGTAGACGCCCTCGGACTCGATCGGGTTCTGCGTGGCGATGACGATGAAAGGCTTCGGTGCGGGGTACGTCACGCCGCCAATGGACACCTGCTTCTCCGCCATGAGCTCCAACATGGCCGACTGCACCTTGGCAGGAGCACGGTTGATCTCGTCGGCGAGGACGAAGTTGACGAAGACCGGGCCGAGTTCGATCTCGAAGGTCTCGGATTTCGCGGAGTAGATCCGCGTGCCGACGATGTCCGAGGGCACCAGGTCGGGGGTGAACTGGACGCGGGCGAAGTCGCCGCCCACCACGGTCGCGAACGAGCGGACCGCGAGCGTCTTCGCGACACCCGGGACGCCCTCGAGGAGGCAGTGGCCCTTGGCCAGGAGCGCCACCATCAGTTGCTGGACCATGTGTTCCTGACCGACGATGACGCGCTGCACCTGGCTGATCGCCTTGCCCAGCAGTTGGGCCGCGTCGGCCACGCCCCCGGGCAGGGGCTGCTCTTCGATCGGCGTAGTGCTCACGCGCGGACTCCTTGGTTAGCTCGATGGACCCGCGCTCTACGATAGCGCCCCTCTCCGACCGTCCCAGGTCTTTGCCAGGGCGCCGGATGAGCGTAGGAGTTGGCCGTCGTGGTTTGATTGGTGGCGATGACGCAGCAGGAAAATCCGCAGCCGGGGCCGGACGGGCACGCCGCCGTACCGGCGCCGCTGGCCGCCCATTTCCCACTGCGGGAGGCCGATCCTCTCAAGGTCGGCGATTTCTGGCTCGACTCCCGGTTGACCGCCGGTCCGGCCGGGGTGACGTTCAGCGCGCACGAGGACGGCGGCGACTCCGTCATGCTGATGCTCCTCTCGGAGGGCGCCGCCGCCGACCCAGCCGCGCGGGCCCGGTTCTCGGGCGAGATCAACGCCATGCACATCGACACCGTGGTGGCGCGCGGAGGCGAGGGCCAGCAGGACGGCAGGATGGGCGTGCGGTACCGCGATTCCGCCGCAGCACCGCAGTTGGGGCAGCACTCTGCGCAGGCGCCGTGGGCGGCACTCGCGTTCGACGGTTCACTCGCCGCGGTCCAGGAGGCTGACCGAGTCCTTCAGGCGATCGACCTGTCGCGCACTCCCCCGTTGAGCGAACCGTCAGGCCCGGACTACCGGCTGCACTGGATCGACAAGACCGCGCCCGGCCCCAGCCGTCAGTGGCCGCTGGCCTGGCCCACCCGCAAGGATCGCGCCGGCTGGATCACGGTGCTGACGAGCTTCCTGCTCATGGTCCTGCTGACGTTCCTGGCGCTGCTGCTGGCGATTCTCGTCTTCCAGAACCAGCCGCCGGTGAATGCCCCACAACCGATTCCGTCGCCGGCCAGTGGCGAGGGGTCTGGATCTGGCGAGCCCCAATCGGGGGAGCCGAGTCAAAGCGGTGAGGGCAGTGGCTCGCCCGAGCCCTCGCCCGGGCAGGATGGCGGCCCCTACTCGGACAGCCCGTCGATGAACCAGCCGAGCGGTGACCAGACGGGTCCAGGCGCTCCCTCTCCGAACCCCCGTCTCTAGGGTTCAGCGCAACCAGGCACCCAGCAGGGACGGCGGGCTCGCGCTAGTCTGGACCCGCTTCGGGGCGTTAGCTCAGCCGGTTAGAGCAGCGGACTCATAATCCGCCCGTCGCGGGTTCGAGCCCCGCACGCCCCACCGCACCACGCAGCCCTGCCTCCCGGACGGCGACGCCATCGAGGAGGCAGGGCTGGTGTTCTGCGCACTGCGGTCAGCTATCGGGACCTCTTCCCGTTCGCCTTGCCCTTGCCGTTGCCCTTGGTGGGGGCTGCGTCGGTGACCGTTCCGGGCTTGAGTTGATCCACCGCCACGTCCGAGCGCCACACGCTGCCGCGGTCCCCGCCCAGGTAGATCACAGAATCACGCACCGCGATCGAGTGGAATCCAGGGCCGGCGTTCCCAATCACCTCGAAGCTCTTCACGTCGGAGGTCCGCTTGATGAGCCCGTCGCTGTACAGCACGTAGAGGTGACCGGACTGGTCGTCGACGTAGAAGTCGAGGACGTTGACCGTGAACCCGGTTGCCGGATCCGAGCGCGAGAACCCATCCACATAGGTGGCGAGCTTGGATCCGCTGAACGAGGAGATCGTGGTACTTCCCGAGACGATGTTGTCCTTGAACTCGACCGTCCTGTTGGGGAACAGGGAACCGATCCGGCTCTCCCTGATGGACGACCAGGACCCGCGGCTCAACACCTCGGTCTGTTGATACAGGCCTGCGGTGTGGTGGGCCGAGGTGTAGACCTTGCCTCCGGCGGCAACCCCCCAGTAAAACCGCGTCCAGTCGGTTGTGTTCTCCGGTCTGGTGGTCAGGGATTCCGCGAACGACTTCCCGCCGTCGGTCGACGTCAGAACCCGGCGTGAGTTGAACGTGTGGATGTCAGACCCGTTGAGGGCGACGTCGAACGTGTGGATCTGGCCCGTGCCGTCATCGACGAACCGCCAGGCCCCACCTTGATCGGTCACGTAGCCGGATCGGCCGGTCCTCGTGGCGCCGGTAGCGGCTTTTCCGGAGGGATCGGTGGTGGGGAGGTAGAGCGAACCGTCTGGCCCTTTGCGGATGACGTCATTCGCCTCGCTGCCGGTGAAGAAGATCGGACCCCACGTCATCGTCGACACGTCCAGCGGCACGACTGCGGTCCGGCCGTCCGGGTGGCCCGCCGTGTCGGTGTTGTTGTTCCAGTCACCGTAGCCTCGGCGCCCATCTGTCAACTAATGGGTGTTGACGAGATCAATTCAGTCGGTTGGCCAGCTCGGCGAGCCAGTCCGCTACTCCCTGGGGGCCCTCGGCGAGGACGTCGGCATGCCGCGCCACTTCTGGCTGCTCGTCCGAACCGCTCACCACGGCGCACGTCACCACGCCGCGCCCTCGTAGCTCAGCGAGTGCTTCGAAGGCCGGCAGGTCTCCCAGGTCGTCGCCGCAGAAGGCGACGGCGGTGGCGCCCATGCCGTCGGCGAGCTCCAACAGCGCCTGCCCCTTGGTGGTCGACGACGCCCGAATCTCCAAGACGTTGCGCCCCGGTTCCAGCACAAGCCCACGCTCCTCCGCGAGGGTACGGAGCTTCGGTTTGAGATCCCGGAACGCGCCGTCGGGATCATCGCTGCGCCGGGTGTGGATCCCCAGCGCCCTCCCCTTGTCCTCGACCGTCACGCCGCGGTACGGGCACTCGGCGACGAGGCGATCCACCTCGGCACGAACGGCCTGCACCTCCGACGGGACCTCCGGGGAGGTCTCCTCCCCCGTCGCCGCATCCCAGCGCTCGACACCGTACTGGCCGAGGACCACCAGATTGTCGAGCCCTCGACGGCCCTGCAGCTGCCCCAGATCACGGACCACTGCCACTCCACGGCCGGTGATGATGGCGATCTTCCCTACCCGAGGCCCCAGATCGCCCAGCGCCTCGGCCGCAGGCTCGTAGAAGCGCGAGTCGAGCGGGTCCTCAACGATCGGGGCAAGCGTGCCGTCGAAGTCCAGCGCGAGCAGCACCCCCTCGGAGGATGCCGCAGCGGCGTTGAGGAACTCGGTCGCATGGGGGGTCACGGATCGCCAGGTGCTCATGCATCCACAATGCCATGCGCAAGTGCCTAGGTGTCCCCGTGCTGCCCAGAGCAACTCGGTAGGGTGGGAGCGAATCAGGAGGACACATGACCGAGACTGCAAGTTTCGTGGTGGTGGCCAACAGGCTGCCCGTTGATCGAGTGACGAACGAGGGTGGACAGACCGATTGGCGCACTTCCCCGGCGGCCTGGTGACCGCGTTGGAGCCCGTCATGCGGCAGCGCGGTGGAGCCTGGGTCGGCTGGCACGGCGCTCCGGACGAGATCATCGACGGGTTCGAGCACGACGGCTACTCGATCGTCCCGGTGCCGCTGAGCTCCGAGGAGTACGAGGAGTACTACGAGGGATTCTCCAATGCCACTCTGTGGCCGCTCTACCACGACACGGTCGCTTTTCCGGAGTTCCACCGCGAGTGGTGGGACTCCTACCGCGCGGTCAACCGTCGCTTCGCCGTCGCCGCCGCCGAAGCCGCCGCAGAGGGCGCCACGGTCTGGGTGCAGGACTACCAGCTTCAGCTCGTCCCGCAGATGCTGCGCGAACTCCGCCCCGATCTGAAGATCGGGTTCTTCCTGCACATCCCCTTCCCGCCGGTGGAGATCTTCTCCCAGCTCCCCTGGCGCCGCGAGATCCTCGAGGGGCTGCTGGGCGCCGACCTCGTCGGCTTCCAGGTCCCTGGCGGGGCGTCGAATTTCCTCAGGCTTGTGCGGACCCGGACCAACCGGAAGATCGAGCGCGACACCGTCCGAGTGGATGGAAACCACACGTGCGTCGCGCGCGCCTACCCCATCTCCATCGACACGCAGGGCTTCGCCGACCTGGCCGAATCCCCCGAGGTGATTGCCGAGGCCGAGGCGCTGCGGGAGGAACTGGGCAACCCGAAGCAGATCCTCCTCGGCGTCGACCGCCTCGACTACACCAAGGGGCTCAGGCAGCGCATCCGTGCGATCGGGGAGCTCTTCCAGGAGGGGAAGCTCGACCCGAGCGAGACCGTGTTCCTGCAGGTGGCAACGCCGTCGAGGGAGCGGGTCGAGGAGTACAAGCGTCTCCGCGACGACATCGACCTGCTGGTCGGCCGCATCAACTCCGAGGTCGGCGGGGTCGGCCGCCCCGCGATCGTCTACCGGCACGCCGGCTACCCGCGATCGACGATGGCGGCCATGTACCGCATCGCGGATGTGATGGTGGTCACCCCCCTGCGGGACGGGATGAACCTCGTCGCGAAGGAGTACGTCGCCTGCCACCCCAGCACGAACGGCGCGCTGGTGCTGAGCGAGTTCGCCGGAGCTGCCCTGGAACTCAAGCAGGCCTATCTCGTCAACCCCTACGACCTCAACGGCATGAAGGCTGCTCTCATGCAGGCGGCCACCGATCCCGTGCGGACGAGGCAACGCCGCATGCGGGCGTTGAAGAAGCAGGTCGAGACCTACACGATCGACCGCTGGGCGGAGGACTTTCTCGGCGACCTCGACGCGCTGTCCTGATGAGGCTCGGGTCATCCTGACCGGGTGAGGGACCGCTCGGCGCACGGTCTCAGCGAGGAAACACGCTGAGCACTGCGCTCGAGCGGTCCCTCACCCTGGCCAGAAAAAACAAACCCCCTCAGGGAGGGGGTTTGGGTTGGCTCCCCGGACTGGACTCGAACCAGTAACCCTCTGATTAACAGTCAGATGCTCTGCCAATTGAGCTACCAGGGATTAGCGTTCCCACGCGATGTAGAACGTTAGCAGACCGTGGCCGGGCGATGCCAATCGCGCTGGCTAGAGGTATTCCCCGGCCAGGCGGTCGGTCTCCTCGACCACGAGTTGCTTCGTTGCCGGGTCGTTGAGGTCCGCCCCACCGGATGGCACGGCGTACCAGTGGATGGTGGGGTCGCTGCCGAGGCCGCGACGACCCACAATCTGGACCTGGCCGCGTTGCGCATCCACCACCGAGGTCACCAACGTCGACGCCTGGACCCGCTCGCGGAAGAGGTCAGGCAGCCGTCCCACCTCGTCGAGGGCCGCCTCGAAGCGCTCCCCCGTCACCGTGCGCCAGCGAAACACCTTCGCCTCACCGTTCCAGGAGCCGCTGCCCACCTCTTCCCACCGCCAGACCCGCCACTGATCACCGCGGCGCAGAGCCAGGTGCTCACGCGTCCCCACCAGCGAGACACGGTCGCCGGATCCGGCCGCGAGGACGTCCGCGCGCGCTCCGAGGACTTCCGTCAGTCCTGTGAGGTCGGCGGAGGGGGCGGCGGAACGCTTGAAGATCGACATGGCTCCATCATGCCCGGCTCTGTCAAGGACCGACAGGCGGAAGTTATCCACAGTGAGCCGATTGGGCCTCCTCCTGCCCCACTCGCCCTGCACGCTGACGGCATGCACATTTCATCGCAGACGCTGCCCACCGTGGTCATCGGAGGCCGTGACGAGGCCATCGGACGAGCGATCGAGGCAGGGGTGTACGCGGAGCATCTTCTCGCCACCCACTCGTCGAATCACGACTGGGAGTCGCTCGAGGCCGTCGCGCGGCGCGGACGCGAGGCCGCGGAGCTGTTCTGGTGGGTCGGGGTGAAGATGGCGATGCAGGCCGCGGGCTCCCACGCTCAGCGCACCGGAGCCCCGGTGGAAGAGCTCTTCCAGGACGCCTGCCTCGCCGTCGCCGA
Organism: Tessaracoccus flavus; assembly: GCF_001997295.1. Taxonomy (NCBI): domain Bacteria; kingdom Bacillati; phylum Actinomycetota; class Actinomycetes; order Propionibacteriales; family Propionibacteriaceae; genus Tessaracoccus; species Tessaracoccus flavus. Next base: position 1,130,900 of record NZ_CP019605.1, on the reverse strand, counting down.
GGCTATCCGCCGGTTCGACCACTCGCGGGGCACCCGGTGGACGACCCTGGTGCACACGCGCATCAAGCACGCCCTCCTGGACGCCAGTGAGTACAGGGTGGGTCTCGCAGCATCGTCCAGGGCCGACCGGCGGGCGGCGCACCGCGCCTCTCGGCTGGCCGACGACCTCGCGGCGGAGGGTGTCAGCGTCGGCCTCGCTCGGGCGGCCGAGGCCGCAGGGGTATCGGCCGCGGCGGTCACCCGTGCCAAGACCCGGCTGGTCAGCATCGACGACGTGCAGGAGGCCGACCTATCGTCCGGGGTTGACGACGTCGCCCACGCCGGGCCCGGCGTGGACTTCCTCGACCTTCTCGAACCGCATCACCGCCAGGTCCTCGAGCTGCGCTTCGGCATCGGATGTGAGCCGCTGACGCTCGCCGAGACCGCCCGGAGACTCAGGGCGACAACGTCGACCATTCACCGTTGGGAGAAGGAGGCCATCGGGGCGGCAAGAGATGTCCTGGATCGGGAGCGGACGACGGCGGCGCCCCAACGGGGCGCCGCCGCCTGGCGAGTGGGTGCCTAGCTCAGTGCGAGATCGCCTCGCCAGCGCCTGCTCCCGTCATGGAGCGGACCTCCATCTCGGTCGCGAACTCATCGTTGCCGGTGGACCTCGACGTGACCGTGCCGATGTAGCCCGCCAGGAACGCCAAGGGCACGCTCACCAGCGCCGGGTTGGTGAGCGGGAAGAACGCGAAGTCGACGCCCTCGCCCAGCATCGCCGACGGCGCGCCGGAAATGGCGGGCGAGAAGATGATCAACAGCGTGGCCGAGATGAGCCCCGTGTAGATGGACCACACCGAACCGCGCGTCGTGAAGCGCTTCCAGTACAGCGTGTAGAGGATCGAGGGCAGGTTCGCCGAGGCGGCGACCGCGAAGGCCAGGGAGATGAGGAACGCGATGTTCTGCCCGTTGGCAAGGATGCCGCCGAGAATGGCCAGCACACCGACGACCACTGACGTCACCCGGGCCACCTTGACCTCCTGGGCCGGGTCGGCCTTGCCATCCTTGAGGATGGAGTTGTAGACGTCGTGCGCGAACGAGGCCGACGCGGTGATGGTGAGGCCCGCCACGACGGCGAGGATCGTGGCGAACGCCACGCCGGAGATGACACCCATGAAGATCTCACCGCCGAGTTCCAGCGCGAGCAGAGGTGCGGCCGAGTTCTGCTTCCCGGGCGCCGCCATGATCGTCTCCTGGCCGACCAACTTCGCCGCGCCGAGCCCAAGCACCAGCGTGAACAGGAAGAACACGCCGACGAGGATGATCGCCCACACGGCCGACCGGCGGGCCTCCTTGGCCGTCGGAACCGTGTAGAAGCGCATGAGCACGTGAGGCAGACCCGAGGGCCCGAGGATCAGCGCGATGGACAGGGACACGAAGGACAACTTCGTCCAGATGCTGGTGCCGTACTGCTCCATGGGGCGCAACAACTCGTTGCTGGCCGCCTCCTGTGCCGACAGCGCGAGTTGGTTGAGGTTGAAGGCGTCCCCCATGAGCACGAGGAACGTCATCACTCCAGCGCCCGACACCAGTAGTACCGCCTTGATCATCTGCACCCACGTGGTGCCCTTCATGCCGCCGATCAGCACGTAGCCGACCATCAGCACGCCCACCAGAGCGATCACCACACCCTGCATGGCGGGGTCGGTCACCCCTAGGAGCAGGGCGACGAGGCCTCCCGCACCCGCCATCTGGGCGAGCAGGTAGAGAAGTGAGATGACGAGCGTGGAGGTGGCCGCCGCGGTCCGGACGGGCTTCTGCTCCATCCGGAAGCTCAACACGTCAGCCATCGTGTACTTGCCGGTGTTGCGCATCGGCTCGGCGACGAGGTAGAGCGCCAGCAGCAGCGCCACGAAGAACCCGACGGAGTAGAGGAAGCCGTCGTACCCGTAGAGTGCGATCGCCCCCGTGACGCCCAGGAAGGCGGCGGCCGAGAGGTAGTCGCCCGTGATGGCCAGACCGTTCTGGCGCCCGGAGAACTTCGCCCCGCCCGTGTAGAAGTCGGTGGCCTTGGTCTTCTGGCGGCTCACCACGATCACGACAGCCATCGTCGCCACGACGAAGAAGGCGAAGACTGCGATGTTGATCCAGGGATTGCCGTAGCTGGTCTCGAGGAGCATCACACGGCCCCCTTCGCAACGAGCTCGTCCTTGATCTCCGCGGAGATCGGGTCAAGGCGGGTGTTGGCGTAGTTGACGTAGATGGCCGTCCAGATCCAGACGATGGCGAACTGGAGGAACCCGATCATCAAGCCCGTGTTGAGACCCGCCATGCCCAGGAAGGGCTGAGCCATGAAGTCCTCGGCGAAGACTGACAGGAGGACGAACGTGAAGTAAGAGACGAGACCCGCCAGCGTCATCGGGAAGGCGAAGTTGCGGAAGCTGGAGCGCAGCTTCAGGTACTGGGGGGTTTCCGCGACGGACACAAACGCCTGACGCGATTCGGTGGGATCCAACGGATCCGCAATACGGCCTTGGGACATGTTTCTCCTGAAGGTCGGCGAGACCACGATGTCTCGACATGAAGAGAGATTAAGCAATTGCAGTGAGCGAATGCAAACTGGGCCTTTGTCACGGGCCCTCACCCTGGTATCTCAGCCTAGTCCTACGGACTGTAGTTTCTTGCGTTTCATCTCCAACTCGGTGAGTTGGGCGAAGAGTGCCCGATGTCCGGACGCGTCCTTGACGGGGTCCGTCCGCTGGAGCCGCGACCGCACATCCGCGATCTCCCGCGTGACCTGCACCAGCCGTAGCCGCGACGTGTGGGCCAGCGAGTACGCTTCGTCGGGCTCGCGGAGTACCGGCTCCACGAGTAGGGACACCAGCAGTTGCTGGACGAGCTCGCCTCCGGCGGACGCGCGGAGCCGATCGGTCCACCCGTCGGCGAACTCGACGTCCCGGACAAGGCGGAACACCTCGACGTAGCCGGGATGCGTGAAATCCGACTCGCGAACCCCGTTCCACGCCGTGTCGAAGGTCACTGGGTGCTGGAGCATGAGTTTCAGAGTGTCGCGCTCCAGCCTGAGGGACGGGTCGCTCGGGCTGGGCCAGGCGGGGTCAGGGGCGGGTCGCTCCTGCGGCGGCTCGTCATCCCGCGAGTGGGTGACGGTCCGCTGGCGCGAGCGCGACGCCTCCCGGCGGACCTCGTCGAGGTCCATTCCCAGGACCCCCGACAGCTCGCGTAAGTACTGGTTCACCAGGGACTGGTCCCGGATGGCGCTGAGCAGCTCGGCACCCTCGCGTGCTGCGGCCAGCCGGCCGTCGGCCCGGTCGAGGTCGTAGCTCTTCGCGATGTTGGACATCACGAAGCGGTAGAGCGGCACGCGGCGCGCGACCAGTTCCCTGACCGCTGCGTCGCCCTGCTGCATCCTGAGGTCGCAGGGGTCGAGCCCGCTGGGCTCGATGGCGACGTAGGTCTGCGCGATGAAGTTCTGATCGCCCTTGAAGACCTTGAGCGCGGCGGCCTGTCCGGCCTTGTCGCCGTCGAAAGTGAAGATCACCTCACCATGGAGGCCGTCTGAGGTACCCATCAGGCGCTGCAGCAGACGGGCATGGTCCTCGCCGAAGGCCGTGCCGCACGAGGCGACGGCTGTCTCCACCCCCGACAGATGCGCGGCCATCACGTCGGTGTAGCCCTCGACGATGACCGCCTGGGACTTTCGCCCGATCTCGCGGCGGGCGAGGTCGAGGCCGTACAGGACGTGGGACTTCTTGTAGACCGGAGACTCGGGGGTGTTGATGTACTTCGCGGGGAGCCGGTCATCGTCATAGATGCGCCTGGCACCGAAGCCGAGCACCGACTGGGCCGAGTCACGGATGGGCCACAGCACCCGTCCGGTGAAGAAGTCGCGCCCGTGCTGCCGCACCAGACCTGCGGCCTGCAGGACGTCGTCGGTGAAGCCCTTGTCGCGCAAGGTCTGGCGCAGTGCACCACCGTGCCGAGGGGCGTACCCGACACCGAAGTGCAACGCGTTGGCGCGGTCGAAATCACGGCCGTGCAGGAAACGCCTGGCCTCGACGCCCTCGGGCGATTCGAGTTGGGCCGCGTAGAACTCCTGTGCGGCCTCGTTCGCTTCGAGGATCCGCTTGCGCATCCCCGGCGCTTGCCCGGGCGCGCCGTCGTCCTCGACCCGCAACACGATGCCCGCCTTGTCGGCAAGGACCGCCACCGCCTCTGTGAAGCTCAGGTTCTGTTGCCGCTGGAGGAACGTGATGACGTCTCCACCCTCGCCGCAGCCGAAGCAGTAGTAGAAACCGCGCGAGGGAGTGACGGTGAAGCTGGGGGTCTTCTCGTCGTGGAACGGGCAGAGCCCCTTGAGGGAGCCGCCCCCGGCGTTGCGGAGAGCCACGTAGCCCCCGACCACATCGTCGATCCGGTTGCGCTCGCGGACCGCGGCGATGTCCTCGTCGTTGATCCGCCCTGCCACGCGCCCACCATACCCGGCCCCGGACGGCGCCCGTCGGCGGAGTTGCTCAGGCGCAGCGGCCGATTCCCCGCGGCAACTTCCTCGGATCCCAGCCCAGAAGGTGCTGGGCGCGCTCGAATGCAAAGCGGTCAGTCATCCCCCCGACGTACGTCACGGCCCCCCGCACCAGGTCGTCGTGCCGGTACTCCGCAGGCATGGCTGACGGCGCCTCGAGGTAGTAGTTGACCAGGTCGCGAAGCACCCTGACGACGGTGACCGACTGCGCCACCGATTCAGGGCGGGTGTAGATGCGCTCGTAGTTGAAGCGGCGCAACTCCCCGAGCGCCTCGGCGGTGGTCTGGTCCATCCCGACGGTCCCGGTCCTGGCCGTGGTCGAGATGACGGCGTTGATGAACGTGGCCAGCTGCTGCCGACGCGTGGTGCCGGCGACGCCACGGACCACGGCAGGCAGATCGTCGAGCGAGACGATGCCGGCGTAGACAGCATCCTCGAGGTCGTGCGCGCAGTAGGCGATGCGGTCGGCCCACGAGACGATTTCACCCTCGAGCGTCGCGGGCGCGGGCCGGGACCACGAGTGGTTGCGGATGCCGTCGAGAGTCTGGCGGGTCAGGTTGAGGTCGGCCAGGACGACGTCAGCACCCCACGGTCCGTGGTCGTATCCCCCCTCGATGAACTCGTCGAAGGCGTCCTCGGAGGCGTGCCCACCCGGCCCGTGACCGCAGTCGTGCCCGAGCGCGATGGCGTCGACCAGCGTGACGTTGGCGCCGACGCCGCGGGCGATCGCAACGGCCGCCTGCGCCACCTCGATCGCGTGCGTCAGGCGCGTGCGCTGGTGGTCGGTCGGGTAGACGACCACCTGCGTCTTGCCTGCGAGCCTGCGGAAGGCCGCAGAGTGCACGATCCTGTCGCGGTCGCGTTCGAAGCAGGTGCGCATCGGGTCCGGCGCCTCGGAGATCAGACGGTCGCCAGCGCCCACGGCCAGTGACGCCCCCTCCACCAGCGAGGCACGCTCCAGCGCCTCCCGCTCCTCGCGGCGCCGCGGCTCACGCGGCGACGTCCGCGCGGTCGTCGTCGCGTGCGCGGTGACGAGGCCCTCGCCATGCCCGTGCATGGTCGCGGCCCACTGCTGGGTTCGAGGTAGCGGCGTATCCATCGGCACCAACGCTACTCGCTACCGCTCCGACCTCGGCTGCCACTCGGAGAGCTGGGCGCCGGTGTAGACCTGGCGCGGGCGGTAGATGCGCTGCGCCGGATTCTCGGAGACCTCCCGGAAGTGCGCGATCCATCCCGGCGTGCGCCCGATGGCGAACATCACGGTGAACATATCGACCGGGATGCCGATCGCGCGCAGGATGATGCCGGAGTAGAAGTCGACGTTCGGGTAGAGGCGCCGCGACGCGAAGTAGTCGTCGGCGAGCGCCGCCTGCTCCACCTCCCGCGCGATGTCCAGCAGCGGGTCGGTGATGTGCATGGCGTCGAGGAGCTTGTCGGCAGCGTCCTTGAGGATCCGCGCCCGCGGATCGAAGTTCCGGTAGACGCGGTGCCCGAAGCCCATGAGTTTGACGCCGGACTTCTTGTCCTTGACCCGGTTGATGTAGTCCTGCGGCTTGATGCCGGTGGTCCGGATCTCGTCGAGCATCTCGATCACGCCCATGTTGGCCCCGCCGTGGAGCGGTCCCCAGAGCGCGTTGACACCGGCAGACACCGAGGCGAACATGTTGGCCCCCGAGGAGGCCACCATCCGAACGGTCGACGTCGAGCAGTTCTGCTCGTGGTCCGCGTGCAGGACGAGAAACATGTTGAGCGCGTGGGCCACCTCGGGGGTGGCCTCGTAGTCGCGGTACGGCACGGAGAACATCATGTGCAGGAAGTTCTCGGCGTAGTTGAGGTCGTAACGGGGGTAGGCGATCGGCTGACCGATGTGCGACTTGTAGGACGCCGCCGCGATCGTGCGCGTCTTCGCCATGAGGCCGGCCGCGGCCTGCTTGAAGTGCTGCCGGTCGGTGGCCTCCTCGTCGCGCACCTCGTGCGTCTGGATGGCGTTGACCATGGCCGAGAGGATCGCCATCGGATGGGCGGTCACAGGGAAGCCGTCGAAGTGCTTACGCATGTCGCGGTGGAGGGCAGCGTTCTCGGTCAACAGGGTCCGGAACTCCGAGCGCTGCGCCTCGTTGGGGAGCCGACCGAAGATGAGCAGCTGCGCGGTCTCGACGAAGCTGGACCGCTCGGCCAGGTCCTCGATCGGGATGCCGCGGTAGCGCAGAATGCCCGCCTCGCCGTCGATGAACGTGATGGCGGATTGGCACGATCCGGTGTTGGCGTAACCGTCGTCGAGGGTGATGAGGCCGGTGGTGGAGCGGAGTTTCGAGATGTCGAGCGCACGCTCACCCTCGGTTCCGGTGACGACGGGCAGGTCGTAGCTGACTCCGTCGATGGTCACGGTGGCGGTATCGCCCATGGCGTCCTCCTGGGTGCGGGCCGACCGGTTCGGCGCTTGCCTCAGAATATTGGGGGCGGTCCGGGACGCTGCGTGGGGGTCTACTTGCGGGTCTGGGCGCGTCCGAGGAAGAGCATCATCACCGCCATGACTGCGACGCCGAAGGCGCTGCTGCCGAGCCTCTCCCATTCGGCCGCGCCGTCGCCGCCCTGCATGACGAAATAGGCGGCTACGAAGAGGAACAGGCAGGCCAGGATCGCGACGATGCGGGCGATCTTCGCCCAGATCGGCAACGGTTTCCGGGGAGCGGGTGCCTGTTCAGTCATGTCTCATCCTCCACTCACGCCGATCTCGGCCTCGGAGAGATCGAGGTCGCTGCCGGACGTGTCGTCGTACCAACCGTAGGGCAGAACCACCTTGCCGCGTGGCGAACCCTGTCGGCCCCGTGGGGTGCCCAGCTCGCCCACAGGGAACTCGGCATCCGCGTCCAGCTGCTCGACGAGGGCCAGGAGCTCGGCCATCGACGACACCATCGCGAAGTGGCGGCGCAACTCCCCCACCGGATAGCCCTTGAAGTACCAGGCCATGTGCTTGCGCAGGTCGGTCAGCCCGTGCCGCTCGCCCATGATGCCGCTCAACAATTCGGCGTGGCGAACGATCATGGCTCCCACCTCTCCGAGGGTGGGGCGGTGACGCAGCGGCTCGCCGTGCATCGCGGCGGCAAGGTCTCCGAAGAGCCAGGGCCGGCCGAGGCAGCCGCGGCCGATGACGACCCCGGCGCATCCGGTCTCGTCCATCATCCGCAGCGCATCCTCGGCTTCCCAGATGTCGCCGTTGCCCAGCACAGGGATGTCGACTTCCTCCACGAGCTCCGCGATCCGGGACCAGTCGGCCTCGCCTGAGTACGCCTGCTGCACGGTGCGGCCGTGGAGCGCGATCGCGGCCGCGCCCTCCTCCTGCGCGATCCGCCCGGCATCGAGGAACGTCACGTGGGCGTCGTCGATCCCGATGCGCGTCTTGATGGTGACAGGCACCCCGAACTCGTCGGCGGCCCGGACTGTTTCCCTGACGATCGCGCGCAGCCGGTCACGCTTGTAGGGCAGCACTCCCCCGCCGCCCTTGCGGGTCACCTTCGGCACGGGGCAGCCGAAGTTGAGATCGATGTGGTCCACCTGATGTTCGGTGATGAGGATGCGGGCGGCGTCGGCCATGACGTCGGCGTCGACGCCGTACAGCTGGACCGACCTGGTCGCTTCACCAGGATCAAAGGCGAGCATCGCTCTGGTCTTGGGATCTCCGACGACGAGTCCGCGCGAGGTGATCATCTCGCAGACGTAGAGGCCGGCCCCCTGTTCGCGGCAGAGCTGACGGTAGGCCGCGTTGGTGACGCCTGCCATGGGGGCCAGGACCACCGGAAGTTCGACGACGACGGCGTCGCGACGGCTCGGCGCGTGCAGCCGCAGCGGCTCAATCGTCGGCATCTCTCTCCCTGGGTTCGGCGACCGCCCAGTCTAACCTGCCGAAGTCACGACCCCTGCTTTCAGCCGCCTCGGGGGAGGTTGACGCCCACTTCGTCGGGGGGCAGAAAGGCGCTCGGCTCATCGACGGCGCGCGACAGGAGCGGAGTGAGCACCATCTTCGCCTCGTAGCCGTTGAACGATCGACGGTAGTCGCCCACGCTCTCCCAACGTCCGACCAGGGCCCAGAGGCGCGGGTCGTCGAGGTTCTGCACCACGTCGATGCCGAGGCAGCCGGGCCGCCCCGACCACCAGCTGACGACTTCGCGCGCTTCGACGGCGAAGCTGGGGTCCTGGTTTGCGAAGCGGTTGATGACGAGCATGACGCCAGGCTATCGGTTCGGAGTTGAATTCCCGCCTCCCACTAGTTGATAATGGTTCTCATGACCAGTCTCATCCGCCTGACCGCCGTCGCCGCGGCAACTGTCCTCGCATTGACGGCCTGCGGCCAGGGCGAGCCCAGCCCGGCAACCGACAGCCCGAGCACGCCCGGCACCAGCGTGATCGCCGCGTTCTATCCGCTTGCCTGGGCGGCCGAGCAGGTCCTGGGCGGTGACTCCGCGGTGACCACACTCACCTCGCCGGGTGCCGAGGCGCACGACCTGGAGCTCAGCCCCCAGCAGATCGCGTCCCTCCCAGACGCCGACCTCATCATCTACCTCGAGGGTTTCCAGCCGGCAGTTGACGCCGCCATCGAGCAGTCGGGCGCCACCAATCTGCTCGAGGTGGGCGACGTCGTCGACCTCCTTCCTCTGCCCGAGGAGGGACACAGCCACGACGATGAGGACGGCCATTCAGCCGAAGCGGAGGATGACGCCCACGACGAGGACGAGGGCCACGCCGAGCATGGTTCGGACGACCCACACTTCTGGCAGGACCCCATGCGGATGGCCCTTCTCATCGATGCCCTCGCCGAGCGGCTCCCCGTAGACGAAGCGACGGTTGAGTCGGCCAAGGAGACCCTGACCGGGTTGGACGAGGCGTACTCCACCCAGCTGGCGAACTGCGAGCGGCGCGAGTTCATCACCACGCACGCGGCTTTCCAGTACCTCGCTGACCGGTACGACCTGGTCGAGATCGGAATCTCGGGCGTCAACCCTGACGCCGAGCCGTCACCCGCGCGGATCGCCGAGGTGCACGATGAGGCGGAGCGCCACGGCATCACCACGATCTTCTTCGAGACGCTCACCTCGGACGCGGTCGCCTCGTCGATCGCGGGCGACCTCGGCCTCAAGACCGCAGTCCTCGACCCCCTCGAAGGGGTTACCGACAAGTCCCCGGGGACGGACTATCCCAGCATCATGACCGCCAACCTCGAAAGCCTGGTCGCCGCCAATGAATGCAACTGATCCACTACGGGCAGACGGGCTCTACGTCTCCCTCGGCGGCCTGCCGATCCTCCGCGACGTCAGCCTCAGGGTCGGTGCGGGCGAAGCAGTCGCACTGCTGGGAGGCAACGGGTCAGGCAAGACCACCCTGATCAGGACGCTCCTCGGGCTGGTGCCGCACCAGGAGGGGACGGTTGAGCTGTTCGGCGAGGCCGTGCCTGGCTTCACCGACTGGTCGCGCGTCGGATACGTGCCGCAGCACTCGGCCGTCGCCGTCGCGAACGCGACCGTCCGGGAGGTGGCGGCGTCCGGTCGCCTCGCCCACCGCCGTCCGTTCCAGTGGCTGACCCGCGCCGACAGGATGGCTCTCGACGATGCCCTCGCGCACGTCGGGCTGGCCGACCGCAAGGGGTGGCCGTTCGGCGCGCTGTCGGGTGGCCAGAAACAGCGGGTGTTGATCGCCCGCGCACTGGCCTCGCAGCCGGACCTGCTCGTCATGGACGAGCCGATGGCTGGTGTTGACCTCCACAGCCAGGCGGGGCTGGCCCGACTGCTTACGAGCTTCGCCCGCGACGGCCTGGCGTTGTTGGTGGTGCTCCACGAGCAGGGGCCGCTGGCGGGAATGCTGGATCGCACCATCACGCTCTGCGACGGGCGGGTGGTTGACCCGGAGCATCCCACCGCCCATGACTGCGCCCCCGCGACTCCCTGGGAGTCCCCAGTGGGTCTGAGCGATCCGTTTGCGGGGGCGATCCGATGATCGACATCCTCGCTCTTCCATTCATGCAGCGGGCCCTGCTGGCAGCCCTCATCAGCGGTCTCATCGCGCCGGCGATCGGCACGTTCATCGTCCAGCGTCGCATGTCACTGCTGGGAGACGGCCTGGGGCACGTGGCCATCGCCGGAGTCGGCCTGGCGCTGATGACCGGGTGGGCCCCGCTCCCCCTGGCTCTGGTGACGAGCGTGGTGGGGGCGGTCACCGTCGAACTTCTGCGCCAGCGGGGTAAAGCGTCCGGCGACCTCGGGCTGGCGATCCTGTTCTACGGCGGACTCGCGTCCGGGGTGCTCATGGCCGGCGTCGCGGGCCAGGGCGCCGCAGGGCTGTCATCCTTCCTGTTCGGCTCGCTGACATCGGTGAGCCCCACCGACGTGCTGGTCATCTCGGTGCTGGCGGTCATCATCCTCGGTCTCACCATCGGCCTCGCTCCGAGGCTCTTCGCAGTGTCCGTCGATGAGGACTACTCGCGGGTGCTGGGGATCAAGGTCAACCTGCTCAACCTCATGGTCGTGGTGCTCGCCGCAGTGACGGTCACCATCTCCATGCGCACCGTCGGCCTGCTGCTGATCAGTGCCCTGATGGTCATCCCGGTCGCGACGGCGCAGCAGTCGTTCGTCGGCTTCACGTCGTCGTTCTTCGGGGCGATGGGCATCGGCGCGGTCGCTGCCGTCGGCGGCACCGTCGGATCGTTCTACCTCGACACCGCAACCGGTGCCACCATCGTGGTGACCGCCATCGCCCTGCTGGCGCTGTCGTGGGTGTTCGGGAAGTGGCTGCGCCGGACGGAGCGGTTCATCCCCTACGTGGAGGACCACGGGGGCTACCCGCACCGACCCGCAGAGAGTCACGACGACGAGTTCGCCCACTCGGCGGGGGTCAAGGTGATCCAGCACGGCGACCATTTGGACTACGTCCACGATGGTCACAGGCACGCTCGGCATGGGGACCACTATGACGAGCACTAAGCCACCCACGCGCCACACCTGGCAACGCGCCGCGATCCGAGACCTCCTCGAGAACGCCCACGAGTTCCGAACCGCCCAGCAGATCCACGATCAGCTACGCGAGCTGGGTGCGAAAGTGGGTCTCGCCACCGTCTACCGCGCTCTGCAGGCGATGGCGGACGCGGACGAGGTTGACGTCCTGCGCACCCCCGAGGGGGAGGCCGCCTACCGGAAGTGTTCCAAGGGGCACCACCACCACCTGGTCTGCCGCGCGTGCGGATACTCGATCGAGATCGCCGCCCGGGAGATCGAGGAGTGGGCAGCGGGGGTAGCCGCGAAGAACGGCTTCACCGACGTGGGACACGAGCTAGAGGTCTTCGGAGTGTGTCAGTCCTGCTCGGACTCCTGAGCACCGACGAGCGTCCGTCGAATCGGTCCCTGAGCAGTGACGAGCGCAAGAGCTAAGGAACGTCCGTCGAAGGGTAACGACCCCACCACCTACCGCCGCCCCCGACCACAGGGCGGCGACCACACCCACGGCCGCAACCCTTCGACAAGCTCAGGGACCACGGAACGACAAGCTCAGGGACCACGGAACGACAAGCTCAGGGACCACGGAACGACAAGCTCAGGGACCACGGAACGACAAGCTCAGGGAGCACTTCAGTGCTCGAAGTAGGGCAGCGACCGCAGCGCTCTGTCCAGATGCCAGGTCGCGTAAGCGATGACCATCCCATCGACCCTCTGCTGAGTCAGCAAATCAGCCGCCGTCGCTGCCTCCCAGTCCCCCGCGACGAGGGCCCCGAGATGGGTGGACGCCTCAGCTTCGAGCGCGCCGGAGCCCGACGTCCGGCACGCGGTGCAGACCGCCCCTCCTCCCTGGGGAGAGAACCAGCGGACGTCAGAGTCCCCGCACCCGGCGCAGTTGAGGGTTGCCACCGCATAGCCGGCGATCGCGAGGGCGCGCAGGAGGTAGGAATCGACGATGAGCGGCGCGGGCATCCCCGAGGTCTCCAGCGCCCGCAAAGCGCCGAGCAGGAGCCGGTACTGCTGGACGGCGGGGCTCCACTCCTCTGCCACCAGCCGGTCGGCGGTTTCCACGAGCACCTCGGCCGCCGTGAACCGCGAGTAGTCCGCAGCCAGTTTGCTGACGTGCACGCTCTCGACCTGCGTGATCACCTCGAGGGATCCCCTGCCCTCGGCGAACTGGATGTCGACGTGCTGGAAGGGCTCAAGGCGCCCACCGAATTTGCTCGACGTCCGGCGCACCCCCTTGGCGACCGCGCGCACCTTGCCGTGGGTGCGCGTCAGCAACGTGATGATGCGGTCCGCCTCGCCGAGCTGGTGGGTCCGCAACACCACGGCCTGGTCGCGGTAGGTGGGCACGGGTCCGAGTGTAGGCCGGTACGCTTCGAGGGTGCCTGAGCCTCGCCGTCGACCCACCCCGCATCCCAGCGGCGCCTCCGCGCCCGACCTGCCCAGGGCGTCGGTGCCACGGCACGTCGCGATCGTCATGGACGGCAACGGACGCTGGGCCAAGCAGCGAGGTCTCAAGCGGACCGAGGGGCACGCGCGCGGCGAGGCGTCCCTGCTGGACGTCGTGCACGGCGCCATCGAGCTCGGGATTCCGTACCTGTCTGCCTACGCCTTCTCGACGGAGAACTGGAAGCGTTCCCCCGACGAGGTGCGGTGGCTCATGGGCTTCAACCGTGACGTTATCCATCGGCGCAGGGACGAACTGAACGATCTGGGGGTCCGGATCCGCTGGGCCGGCCGTCGGCCCCGGTTGTGGGGTTCGGTGATTCGCGAGCTCGAGGTCGCCGAGGAGATGAGCAAGGACAACGACACGCTCACCCTGCAGTTCTGCGTCAACTACGGCGGCCGCGCCGAGATCGTCGACGCCGCCCGCGAGATCGCCCGGCTGGCCAGGGATGGGAAGCTCGATCCCGACCGCTTGACGGAGGATCGGTTCGCCCGGTTCCTTGACGAGCCTGGCATCCCGGACGTTGACCTGTTCCTCCGCTCCTCCGGTGAGCAGCGAATCTCCAACTTCCTGCTGTGGCAGTCCGCCTACGCCGAGTTCATCTTCCTCGATCGGCTGTGGCCGGACTTCGACCGGCGCGACCTCTGGGCAGCAGTGACCGACTACGCCACCCGGGAGCGACGCTTCGGCTCAGCCTGACCAGAGTCAGTCAGACGTCTGCAGGCAGTTCCTTCGGCAGTGGACGCAGCAGTCGATCCCGGATGGCGATCATCTGCCGGGCATGGTCCTGAAGGGCGACATCGAGCGGCAGCCGTGGCTCCCAGTCCGGCACCGGGCGCTTACGGCCCTTGTCGTCGATGCCGCAGAAGACCATGGTGCAGTGGGTGGTCTCGCGCAGCTGACGGGTGCGCGGGTCGCCTGACCGCACCGTCACGTTGATGTGCATGCTCGTGGTGCCGGTGAGCAGCAGACGCGCTTCGACCTCGACGAGATCGCCGATGAACATGGGTCGGTAGAACCGCACGCCGCCAGCGAACACCAGCGCAGCGGGGCCGCCGCCCCATCGTTCTGCGACAATCTGGGCGGCGTTATCGATCCATGCCATGACGTAGCCGCCGTGCACCTTGCCTCCCCAGTTGACGTCGGTGGGATCAGCCAGGAACCGAAGCGTCTCTCGGCACGCCTCGCTCTCGCCCTCGAACGTCTGCTCCGCCATGGCTTCTTCGATCGCCCGGCGGGCGCCGTTCAGCTCGACAGCGCGGTCGTGCTGTTCCCTCTCCCAGTCGTCCCTGGGCTCGAACGACGGCACTGCGACGGGTTTGCCGTCCTCCATCGCCACGAACTGGAGAATGCACTGGGTATTGAGGGTGCTCTCGTCGGATCTCGGGTCACCGCTGGAGACGGTGCAGACGATCTGCATCGAGGTGCGGCCGGTGTAGACGATGCGGGCTTGGACCACGACGAGGTCGGTCGAGCGCACGGGGTGGATGAAGTGGATGTTGCCCACGTAGCCCGTCACGGCATAGGTGCCCGCCCAGCCCACGGCTGCCGCGTAGCCCGCCTTGTCGATCCATTCCAGCACCTTGCCGCCATCGACGAATCCGCGCACGTTGGCGTCCATCGGCTCGGCCAGAAATCTGAGGGTTACTCCACGCTGCGTTCCGGGCATCTCTTCTCCTACCGCTCGGCGTCAGCCTAGTCTCCCCGACGGGCCGGTGCCGCACAGCACATGGGGTAGGAGGCGGCTGCACGGCGCTAGGCCGCTGCCCTTCCAGGCTCGTGGCCTACCGTCTACAGAGGCCTGACCCTCTGGATTTGCGCTCGACGCGGGCTCTGAGCGTGGCGCCAGGCTCAGAGCCTGCGTCGAGCGCAAATCCAGAGGGTCCAGGGCCCAGGCGGCGACAAGCGTCGCGGCCGTAACCCTTCGACAAGCTCAGGGACCACGGAACGACAAGCTCAGGGACCACGGAACGACAAGCTCAGGGACCACGGAACGACAAGCTCAGGGATCAGTCGAGACCTCAAGGGTCAGTCGAGGCGTTGGAAGGCGAGTGCGCGGACCACGGCGGCCCCGGCTGCGTCGCTGGCGGCCAGATCCGCCTCGGCGCGGATCATCCAGTCGTGGTTGCCCTCGGGATCATGAATGACCTGCAGGATAGTCCAGCGGTCTCGGCCCTTCTCGATCCGGAAAAGCCCCGGGCCTCGCGCATCGCCGTCGGTGAGCAGGACGTCGTGCTCATCCCAGTACTCGCCCAGCGCCTCGTCCCAGGCATCGGCGTCCATGACGACCGGCAGCGCAGGCTCAGCGAGGCCGGCCGTGGACTCCTCGAGGGCCGCAAGTGCGTCCACGTCATCGCGGGCTGCCAGTTCCACCCGGCGGAACATGGCGGTGCGGAGCATAGCTGTGAAGGCGCGCTCGTTCCCCGTGACCGGCCGCGGCGGTGGTGGCGGCGCGCCGGCGGCGGCCGCGGCCACGGCGGCGGCAACCTTGTCGGGATCGGTGAGCGCCTCCCACTCGTCGAGGAGGGAGGAGTCGGTCTGCCTGACCGTCTCCCCCAGCCACTCGATGAGGTCGCCCAACTGCTCCGTCCGGAACTCGTCCGGCACCGTCTGGCGCAGTGCGCGGTAGGCATCCGAGAGGTACCTCAGAACAGTGCCCTCGCTACGCTGCAGCTTGTAGACGCTGATGAGCTGGGTGAAGCTCATCGCCCGCTCCCACATGTCTCGCACCACGGACTTGGGCGACAGCATGGCCGCGTCCACCCACGGATGCGACTGCGCATACAGACCGAGGGCGTGGGTGAGGAGCTCGTCGAGAGGCTTCGGCCAGGTCACCTCCTCCAGCAGCGTCATGCGTTCGTCGTACTCGACCCCGTCCGCCTTCATCTGCGCGACCGCCTCGCCGCGGGCGACGAACTGCTGGGCCAGGAGGACCTGGAACGGGTCCTCGAGGACCGCCTCGATGACGGACACGACGTCCAGGTGGTAGGTCGGTGAGTCGCGGTCCAGCAGGTCGAGCGACGCCACGGCGAAGGGCGCCAACGGCTGGTTGAGCGCGAAGTTGTCGGCGACGGTGTCGGCCAGGGCGTAGCGGCGGCCGTCCGGGTCCGGACGGTCGAGCTTCACCAGCACGCCGGAGCGCAGCAGCCCTCTGGTCAGGGCTAGTGCGCGGCGCGTCAGGGCACGCTTGCGATCCCTGGTCTCGTGGCTGCTCCAGATGAGCTCGCGCATCGCCTCCACACCGTCGCCCGGCCGCTGTGCGATGTGAAGGATCGTGGCGTGGGTCACCTGCATGCGCGAAATGAGCGACTCAGGCTCCGCGACGATGATCTTGTCGTAGGTGTCCTCGGTCCATCCGACGAAACCCTCAGGCGGCTTGCGGCGCACCACCTTGCGGCGCGCCTTGGGATCGTCGCCGGCCTTGGCGAGCGCCTTCTCGTTCTCGATGACGTGCTCGGGCGCCTGCACGACGACGAATCCCACAGTGTCGTACCCCGCGCGCCCCGCACGTCCGGCGATCTGGTGGAACTCCCTGGAACGCAACCTCCGGGTCCGGTTCCCGTCGTACTTGGACAAGCCGGTGAACAAGACCGTGCGGATCGGGACGTTGATCCCGACACCCAGGGTGTCGGTGCCGCAGATCACCTTGAGCAGACCGGTCTGCGCCAACTGCTCGACGAGCCGTCGGTACTTCGGCAGCATGCCCGCGTGGTGCACACCGATCCCCCGCCGGACGAGACCGGAAAGAATCTTGCCGAAGCCCGGCCCGAATCTGAACGCGCCGATCTCCTCGGCGATACGGTCGGCATCGGAGCGGTCGATCAGCTTGAGTGAGAGCAGGCCCTGTGCCCGCTCGAGCGCCTCCGCCTGCGTGAAGTGCACGATGTAGACGGGTGCCTTCTGCTCGTGCATCAACTCCATGACGCGGTCCTGCAGGGGCGTCATGGACCACTCGAAGATGAGCGGCACCGGGCGTTCGGCGTCGTCGATGAGGCTGGTGGGTCGCCCGGTACGACGTGTGAGGTCGTCGGCAAGGGCTGAGACGTCGCCGAGGGTCGCGCTCATGAGCAGGAACTGCGCCTGCGGCAGTTCGAGCAGCGGGACCTGCCAGGCCCAGCCCCGGTCCGGCTCCGAGTAGAAGTGGAACTCATCGGCGATGACGAGACCGACGTCGGCGTCCCGGCCCTCGCGCAAGGCGATATTGGCCAGCACCTCAGCAGTGCAGCAGATGATGGGTGCGTCACCGTTCACGGAGGCGTCGCCGGTGATCATGCCGACGTTGTCGGCGCCGAATACCGCGCACAGGGCGAAGAACTTCTCGCTCACCAGCGCCTTGATGGGGGCGGTGTAGAAACTGACCCGGTCGGTCTGCAGCCCGGCGAAGTGCGCGGCGATGGCCACGAGGGACTTACCTGAGCCGGTTGGTGTCGACAGGATCAGGTTGTTACCGGAGAACAACTCGATGGCCGACTCGTCCTGATGCGGGTACAGCGAGATCCCCTCCGCCTCTGCCCAGGCGGAGAAGTGTTCGTAGAGAGAGTCGGCGTCACCGGCGACGCGGTCGGTGAGCTTGGGCATGCCTGCCACCGTACCGGATGAGCGCGGGTCGCTCTTCGACCCAGGGTGCGGCAACGAGCTCACGCAGCGCTGAGTCGCGCAGGGCAACGGTCCGGGGGTGGTCGACGCCGCCATCAGGGGCGGCGACCACGGTCCCGGCCGTTACCCTTCGACAAGCTCAGGGAACAAAAACGACCAGCTCAGGGAACAAAAACGACAAGCTCGGGAGACGACAGCGACTCAGGGAATCGCGGGCTCGAACGCGCGGTTGAGCGCACTGAGGATCGCCTTCATTGAGGCGCTGGTGATGGACGGGTCGACCCCGACCCCCCACAGCACCTGGGCGTCGTCGCCGTCGCCCACCTCGCACTCGACGTAGGCCGCCGCGGACGCGTCGCCGCCGGAATCCAGGGCGTGCTCGGAGTAGTCGAGGACCCGCACGTGCGCCCCGGCCTGCACGAGGGCGTCGACGAACGCTGAGACGGGGCCGTTGCCCTCGCCCTCGATCTCGGCACCGTGCCGGGTGGGGCCGTCGACCGTCGCCCTGACGTGGAACTGGCCGTTGCTCGACGTCGATCCAGCCGAGGTGAGCCGCCAGGGTCCGCCTGTCAGGTACTCGCGCTGGAAGATGTCGTAGATCTCCTTCGGCGTCACCTCGCCGCCGGCCGTGTCGGTGTGCTGCTGGACGACGCGGCTGAACTCGATCTGCAGGCGGCGCGGCAGATCCATCTTGAACTCGTTCTTCATCAGGTAGGCCATGCCGCCCTTGCCCGACTGCGAGTTGACGCGGATGACCGCCTCATAGGTGCGGCCGACGTCGTGGGGATCGATGGGGAGATACGGGGCCTCCCAGTCGATCTCCTGCACGGTCTTGCCCTGCCGTGCCGCCTCGTCCTCCAGGTGCTCCAGGCCCTTCTTGATGGCGTCCTGGTGGGAGCCGGAGAAGGCCGTGTACACCAGTTCGCCTGCGTAGGGGTGGCGGGGATGGACGGGCAGGCCGGTGCAGTACTCGACGGTGCGGCGCACGTGGTCGATGTCGGACAGATCCACCTGCGGGTCGACGCCCTGGGTGTACAGGTTCAGGGCCAGCGTGACCAGGTCAACATTGCCCGTGCGCTCCCCGTGGCCGAAGAGGCATCCCTCGACGCGGTCGGCGCCAGCCATCTGGCCCAGTTCGGAGGCCGCCACGGCGGTGCCCCGGTCGTTGTGGGGGTGCAGCGACACGGCCACATGCTCCCGGTTCTTGACGTGCCGGATGAAGTACTCGATCTGATCCGCGTACGTGTTGGGGGTCGATCGCTCGACGGTGGCAGGCAGGTTGAAGATGATCTCGCGACCGGAGCTGGGCTGCCACACGTCGCCCACGGCGTTGCACACCTCGATGGCGAAGTCGGTAGGTGTCTGGGTGAAGATCTCAGGCGAGTACTGGTAGCCGAACTCGACGTCGCGCAGGTACTTGTCGGCGTACTTGAGCACCAGCTCGGTGCCGTTGACCGCCAGGTCGACGCACTCGGCCTCGGAGATCCGGAAGACCACCTTCCGGAAAAGTTCCGCCGTCGCGTTGTACATGTGGATAGTCGCCCGATGGGCGCCGACCAGCGACTCGGCCGTCCGGCTGATCAAGTCCTCACGGGCCTGCGTGAGCACGGAGATCGTCACGTCGTCGGGCACTTTGTCGCCCTCGATCAACTGACGGACGAAATCGAAGTCCGTCTGCGACGCGGACGGGAAACCGACCTCGATCTCCTTGTAGCCGAGCGAGACCAACAGCTCGAACATGCGCATCTTGCGCGACGGCGTCATCGGATCGATGAGGGCCTGGTTGCCGTCGCGGAGATCAGTGGACAGCCATCGCGGCGCCTTCTCGATGCGCTTGGTCGGCCACGTCCGGTCCGGAACGTCGACTGGAACAAAAGGCGTGTAGCGGTGCACCGGCATAGGCGTGGGCTGCTGCACGGGGGTGGGCTGCGGGCGGGTGTTGAATCGAGTCATTTCAGAATCTCCAGGGCTGGGGTGTGGCGCCGGACACGACATTGCACCGCAGCGAGGAGTTCCGGCTCAGAGATTCTGGGCCTCGCTGCGGCAGCCAAGGAGCAGGTTGGGTCGTGCCACGTCGGCGACTTTAGCACCGCCACGGCGGGAACGGGAGACTGTTTCACGCCCATTCCCGCCGTGTCGATCTTGGGCCTACTTGACCGACCCGGCGGTCAGGCCGCCGATGAGGCGCTTCTCGATCAGGGCGAACAGAACGATGACCGGCACGATCGCGATGAGCGCCACCGTGAAGAGGTACTGCCAGTCTTGGATGTAAAGGCTCAGATAGCGCGGCATCGCGACGGTCAGAGGTTGCAGATCGGGATTCGAAACCAGCATCAGGGCGGCTGCGTACTCGTTCCAGGAGTTGACGAAGACGAAGACGATGGCCGTGACGATACCCGGCCACACCAGTGGCAGGGAGATCCGGAACATCGTCTGGAGCCGGCCGAGGCCGTCGATGAGGGCGGCCTCGTCGACCTCCTTCGGGACGGAGGCGAAGAACGCCTGCATGATCCAGATCGCGAAGGACAGGTTGAACGCTCCGTTGATGAGGATCAGTGCCCCCCAGATGCTGTAGCCACTCCAGTCTCGAAACTGCTGGAACAGGCCAACCGCCAGCACGGTCGGCTGGAGCATCTGGGTGCACAGCACGAGGAAGAGGAACACCAGTCGGCCAGGGAACCGGAATCGGGCCACATAATAGGCGGCCGGGGTGGCCACGAGCAGCACCAGCAGGGTGGCTCCGACGGCGATCACGGCCGTGGCGAGCAGAGCGCTGGCGGGGCTGACCGACGTCTCCCACACTTCGAGATAGTTCTCCACCCTCGGCTGCTCGGGGAAGTACACCGGTGGGATGTCCGTCACCTCAAGCCGCGTCTTCAGCGACGTGATGAGCATCAGCAGGTACGGGAACGAGAAGAACAGGACGATGACGATCGCGCCGAGCGCGATGAGCCACGGGTTCGGGGGCTTGTTGATGCCGCCGCGAAGTTTGTGTTCAGACTGGACCTTCGCCATGGCTCAGGCCACCTCCTTCGTGGGCCTGACAACCGCCAGGTAAATGGCGATGATCACAAGACAGAACAGGAAGTTGAGTACCGACAGAGCCGACGAGACGCCGGGGCCCAGCCGTACCTGGTACTCGTACATCAACGTCGTCGTGATGTGACCGTCGTGGTACCCGGGCGTCGCCTGGAGCACACGTAGGATGGGCAGTGAGTTGAAGACGTTGATGATGTTGATGAGCGCAGCCACCGCAATCGCAGGCCGCAGCAACGGGAGGACGATGAACCAGTACCGCTGCGCCGAGTGTGCGCCGTCGACGTGCGCCGCCTCGAGGACGTCCACTGGCACCGACTGCAGCCCGGCCAAGACCGTGTAGGTGGTGAACGGCAGGGAGACGTAGATCGCGACGAACACCGAGACCCAGAACGCAGGGATGGGATCCTTCGTCCAAGCCTGCATCGTGTCGAGGATTCCGGTGTCCACCAGCAGACGGTTGAAGAGGCCGACCCGCTCGTCGAGCCCGTAGCGGAACACCGTCGCCGTCATGACGACGGAGCAGGCCCAGGGAAGAATGATGAAGAGCCGGATGAGCTTTCGCCCACGGAACTCCTTGTTCAGGAACTGAGCCAGCGCAAGCGACAGCAGCACCGTGACCACAACCACAACCACGACCCACAGGAGCGTGTTGATGATGATCTGTTGGATCGGTACGCCCGGAAACGTCAACGCACCAGCGGTGCCCGTGTAGTTGTCGAAGCCGATGGGCTCGTCGCCGCGCTGGATTCCTCTGGCGTTGAAGCGGAAGAACGAGGTGTACACCATGAGGCCGGCTGGGAACAACACGACCCCGAAGATCAGGATGAGGGTCGGGACGAGCCAGGGCAGCGCCCGCACGCCTTCTCGAACGCGAGAGGCACCACGCCTCTTCTTGGCAATCTCCACTGTCTTGGGGGGAGCCGCTAACGACACCTTCGTCGTCCCTTCGATGGGTTGTGGTCAATGGGGTGAGCATGGGTGCGGGGTGGCACAGAGGACTGCACCACCCCGCAATTCTGCTCGGGATCAGGCCTGAGCGTCAGCCATTGCCTGGATCTGGGCGAGGAGGGTGGCCGGATCGTCCGTGCTCACCTTGTAGGCCTCGCCCTGAAGCGCGCCCTGGAGCGCGTCCCACTCGGCGTAGCCGACGGGGAGGAACTTGACCAGCGGCAGAGCCTCGAGGAAGCCGGCTTCGATCTCGTCGCCCTCGGAGACACCCTTCTCGATCATCGAGGAGGTGACGGGAAGAAGGCCGGTGCCCTTGTACCAGGCCTCGTACATCTCGTCGGAGTAGAGGAGGTCGAGGAAGGCCTTGGTGGCGGCCTTGCGATCAGCGTCCTCGTTGTTGAACGCGACGATGAAGTCGGTCACACCGAGCGCAACGCCCTCGCCGGACTTGGACGGGATGGGGGCCAGGCCCACATCGATGCCCTTGTCGACAGCGTCGTTGACGATGGCGGAGTGCGCCATCATCATGCCGAGCTGGCCGTTCTGGAACAGCGTGGCGACATCCTGACGGTTGTCCTCGAGACGCGACTGGGTGTAGCCCTCAGCGTGCATCTTCTTCATCTGAGCGAACGCCTCAGCAGCGGCTTCGGTGTCAGCGTTGAGGGTGTCACCGTCGACCCAGTCGCCGCCCGCGCCCCACAGCCACAGGGAGGACTCGACCTGAGCCTCTTCCGAGCCGAGCGGCATGCCGTAGCCGTAACGGTCGTCGCCGAGGGCGACGATCTTGGCGGACGCCTCTTCGAGTTCGGCCCACGTGGTGGGCGGAGCCTCGATACCGGCCTCCTCGAACAGGTCCTTGTTGTAGGCCATCAGGCGAGCGGTCGCGATGTCAGGCGCGGCCCACTGGACCCCGTCGGTGCCGACGCCGTTGGCGAGCAGGGAAGGCTCGATGGCGTCGAGAGTCTCCTGGGAAAGGACCTCGTCGATCGGGTAGAGCAGCCCCTCGGCCGCCGCAGAGGCGAACGCGTTGTCGTTGAGGATGTCGGGCAGGTCGTTGGACTGGATGCGGCCCTGCACGGTCTGCGTGAAGCCCTCCCAACCCGCGATCTGGAGCTCGACGTCAACGTTCGGGTACTCCTCGTTGAACTTGTCGATGATGGTCTGCCAATCGGCCTCAGACGAATCGGAGTACGACGGGGCGAGGATCTTGATCGTGGTCTCGAGCGAGCCCGGATCGACGGCGGCCTCGCTGCCGGCAGCGGTGGTTTCGCCGCCGGCGGTCGTGGGATCAGTGGTCCGATCAGCGGTGTTGTCGCCACCGCATGCAGACAGCGCGAGAGCGCCGACGATGGCGGCTGCGCCGAACTTGAGAACACGCTTCACGTGATCTTCCTTTCGTTGGAGAGACAACCAGGGGTGATTGGCCGTTGCCTTGATACTAGGAATCCGTCATTGGGGTATCAATGCATCGACACAGCCTCGTGACCAAATAGTTACCAACTAGGGCATTCCGCGCAAGAAATGTGCACAGTTTCTGGTCGACAAAGGGCGCGACCTCGCCCTTCACAGCTCAACATTCGATCAACTCTGTTGAGCGGCCGCGCATCAGGCTCGTCAGAAGCCGAGCCGGTTGAGGTATTTCGCGTCGCGTTGCCACTCCTTGAGCACCTTGACGTGGAGGCTGAGGTGAACCCTGGTCCCCAGCAGCCGGTTGATCTGCTCGCGGGCCGTCGCCCCGATCTCCTTCAGGCGGGCGCCGCGGTGCCCGATGATGATCCCCTTCTGAGATTCGCGCTCCACGACGATGGAAGCGAAGATGTCGGTCAGCGGCTTGTCCTCCGGCCGATCCGGTCGAGGGAGGATCTCGTCGATCACCACGGCGATCGAGTGCGGCAGTTCATCGCGCACCCCCTCCAGGGCCGCCTCGCGGATCAGCTCTGCGATGAGCGTCTCCTCGGGTTCGTCGGTGATCTCCCCGTCCGGGTAGTACATGGGGCCTTCGGGGAGCAGGTTGAGGAGTGCATCGCGCACTTCGTCAATCTGAGTCCCGGCGGTGGCCGAGCAGGGGATGACCTCGGCCCACTCGATGCCGAGTTCTTCCGCAACAGCCCCCACGTCGACGAGGTGGCTGAGCTGACGCTCCTTGCTCACGAGGTCGGTCTTGGTGGCCAGCGCGACGAGGGTGGGCTTGTTCGAGAGCTTTGCGATCTCGCTGATGATGAACTTGTCGCCCGGACCGATCCTCTGATCGCACGGCAGGCAGACGCCGACGACGTCGACCTCCGACCACGTCTCGAAGACCAGGTCGTTCAGCCGCTGGCCGAGAAGGGTGCGCGGACGGTGGAGGCCCGGGGTGTCGATGAGGACGAGCTGCCCGTCCTCCCTCGTCACAATGCCCCGCACCGCGTGGCGGGTGGTCTGTGGCTTGCTCGAGGAGATGGCGATCTTCTGCCCGACAAGTACGTTGGTCAGAGTTGATTTGCCGGCGTTGGGTCGGCCTACGAAGCAGGCAAAACCGGACTTGTATCCGTCAGTCATCGGGCGATCCTTCTGTGTGGGACGCGTCGTCGGCCAGCTCCTCAGGGCTGAGGCGGCGGACGATGACGGTGCCGATCTGGTGGCGTCGGCCGACCGCGCGGTCGGCAACGAGTTCCAGGTCCCTGACCACCACGCGGGAGCCGGGGATGGGAACGAGGTTGAGCTGCTTGGCCATGAGTCCGCCCACGGTCTCGACGTCGTCGTCGTCGATGTCGACGTGGAACAGCGAACTCAGGTCGTCGAGCGACAGCCGCGAGCTGACCCGGTAGCGACCGTCGCTGAGCTCCGCAACTGCGGGGGCGTCTTGGTCGTACTCGTCGACGATCTCGCCGACGATCTCCTCCAGGATGTCCTCGATGGTGGCGAGACCCGCCGTACCGCCGAATTCGTCCACGACCACCACAAGGTGGGAATGGCTGAGCTGCATGTCCCGCAGCAACTCGCTGACCGGCTTGGAGTCCGGGCAGAACGTCGCCGGACGCATGAGCTCGGCCACGGTCTCGTACCGCTCAGAATCCGGGAAGTCGTAGATGCGCTTCGAGACGTCCTTCAGGTAGATGACGCCGAGGATGTCGTCGAGGTCCTCCCCGATGACGGGGATCCTGGAGAAGCCCGATCGCAGCGCCAGGGACAGGAGCTGCCGGAGCGTCTTGTCCGCCGTGATGAAGACGACGTCTGGCCGCGGGACCATCACCTCCTTGACGAGCGTGTCCCCGAGTTCGAAGACGGAGTGGATCATCTTCGACTCCCCCGCCTCGATGAGGTCGCTGGCCTGAGCCATATCGACCAGGTCGCGCAACTCAGCTTCAGTGGCGAACGGTCCGTCACGGTACCCGCGCCCGGGGGTGAGGGCGTTGCCCAGGAGGATCATGAGCGACGCCACGGGGCCGAACACGGTGGTCAGCCCCGAGGCGAGGGCACCGAACGTACGCAACGTCTTCTCGGGCTGCTGCTTGCCCAGGGTCCGGGGAGCCACCCCCCACAGCACGAAGGACACGACCAGCATGATGGCGGTGGTCACCAGGGCCCGCTGCCAGTCGACCTGGAACTGGGTGAACATCACGATGCTCACCAGCACGATGGAGGTGATCTCCAGCAGCATTCTGGAGAACATCACCGCGTTAATGGTCGGGGCGGGGTCCTGGGCGATCAGACGGATGCGCTCGGCGCCGGGGACGCCCTGCTCGACGAGGCGTTCGGCGCGCGCTTTGGTGACGCCACCGAGGGCAGCCTCAACGGCTGCAAGGACGGATGCGCCGATCGCGCACAGCAGGGCAAGGCCAAGCTCAATCCATTCGGACTGACTCACGGGGCTTTATTCAACTCACTAGGTAAGGGGCTAAAGCCCAGAGTCTAACGCAGCGCGGCTGGTCTCAGCGCACGCCAGGCGACGCCCAGCCCGAGCACCAGCAGCCCACCCAGCACCGACTGCCAGGGCAGCGTGACCACGAGCACGAAACACAGCGCTGCGCCAAGCACCTGCCAGGCCTTCGGGTAACGCCGATGGGCCGCATCCTGGCTGTGGGCCGCGACGTTGGCCACGAAATAGTAGAGCAGCACCCCGAAGCTCGAGAAGCCGATGGCGCCACGGAGGTCGACCAGCAGAAGGATCACCGTCAGGAGGACCCCGAGGGTCACCTCGATACGATGCGGCACCTTCGTCACGGGATGGGTGTGGTCGAACCAGCCCGGCAGATCGCGCTCGCGCGCCATCGCCAGCCAGGTCCGGCCGATCCCGGAGAGCAGGCCGAGGAGCGCCCCGGCGATGGCAGCCCCAGCCCCCACGGTGAGGATGATCCTCAGGACCGGATTCCCCTCGACGAGGAGCAGGAGTGGCGCCGTCTGGGAAGCCAGGACTTCTGGGCCGAGAAGCGCCAGCAGCGAGACGCCGACGACGGCGTACAGGGCGAGCACGAAGGTCAGCGCCCCGACGATGGCACGGCGGATGGTCTGCGCCGGGTCGCGCACTTCCTCGCCCAGCGTCGCAATGCGTGCGTACCCGGCAAAAGCGAAGAAGAGGAGCCCTGCCGACTGCAGCACGCCGTAGGCGCCCCCGACCGGTTGAGCCCAGGCGAACCGGCCGACCTCTGGACCGGCGAACCAGCCGAACGCCACCGCCAGGACGATGCCCGTCAGGGACAGCGTCACGAGGACTTTGGCTGCCTGAGCGGTGCGGGTGACGCCGAGGCTGTTCACCCCCACCAGCACCCAGACCACAGAGATGGCCACGGGTTTCTGCCAGCCCTCAGGTGCCACGTACGCGGCGAAGGCCAGCGCCATCGCCGCACACGAGGCGGTCTTGCCGATGACGAAGCTCCACCCGGCGAGGTAGCCGGGCCACTCCCCCAGCCGCTCGCGTCCGTAGACATAGGTCCCGCCGGCAGCGGGATACTGGGCGGCGAGTTGCGCGGACGACGTGGCATTTGCCCACGCGACGGTCGAGGCGATGACGAGCCCGAGCAGAAGCCAACTCCCCGCGGACTGGGCGGCGGGCCCCCAGACGGCGAACACGCCCGCCCCGACCATGGAGGCGACCCCGATGGCGACCGCATCCCACAGCCCCAGACTGCGGCTGAGTTCGGAGCGTGCCACGTCAGGTGCGCTCTTGCTTGGCCAACTCCCAAGCGGCGATGATCCGGTCGTTCAGGCCGAACATGACCGCCTTCTCCTCGGGTTCAGCATGGTCGTGGCCGAGCAGGTGGAGCAGGCCGTGGATGAGCAGGTACTCCGCCTCCGCGTCGGGCGCCCGTCCGTTGTCGGCCGCCTGGCGCTCCGTGACCTGTGGGCAGAGCACGATGTCGCCCAACAGGCCCAGCGGCGGCTCTTCGTCGTCGTTGGGCGCCCGCAACTCGTCCATCGGGAAGCTCATGACGTCGGTGGGGCCGGGCAGGTCCATGAACCTCTCGTGGTAATCGGCCATCGTCGCCTCGTCCACCAACAGGATGGACAACTCCGCCTGCGGATGGATCCGCAACTTCTCGAGCGCGAATCGGGCCAGCGCCACCAGCCCCAGCTCGTCGGCTTCGACGCCTGACTCGTTGTTGAGGTCGATCACCGTGCGGCCCTGCGTTCGTGACGCTCGGTGGACAGGCTTTCGAACTGGTCGTAGGCGGCCACGATGCGGCCGACCAACTTGTGCCGGACGACGTCTCGCGACGTCAACGTGCAGAACTCGATGTCGTCGACGCCGTCGAGGATCTGCTGCACCCCGCGCAGGCCGCTCTTGACGCCGCCCGGCAGATCGATCTGCGTGACGTCGCCCGTCACCACGACCTTCGATCCGAAGCCGAGGCGGGTAAGGAACATCTTCATCTGCTCCATCGAGGTGTTCTGCGCCTCGTCGAGGATGATGAACGCGTCGTTGAGCGTCCGGCCGCGCATGTAGGCCAGGGGGGCCACCTCGACGGTGCCGGAGGTCAACAGCTTCGGCACCGAGTCGGCGTCGACCATGTCGTGCAGCGCGTCGTAGAGCGGGCGCAGGTAGGGGTCGATCTTGTCGTTCAACGTGCCGGGCAGGAAGCCGAGCCGCTCGCCCGCCTCGATCGCCGGGCGGGTCAGGATGATTCGGCTCACCTCCTTCGCCTGCAGGGCCTGGACGGCCTTGGCCATCGCGAGGTAGGTCTTCCCGGTGCCGGCGGGACCGATACCGAAGACGACGGTGTGCCGGTCGATGGCGTCGACGTAGCGCTTCTGGTTGAGGGTCTTCGGGCGCACGGTCTTGCCGCGGGCCGACACGATGTTCTGGGTGAGGATCTCCGAGGCGCTCGTGCTGGGGTCGTCGGCCATCTGGATGACCCGCTCCACCGTCTCGCCGGTCAGCCCCTGGCCGGTACGCACGATCGTGATGAGTTCGATGAGCACCTCCGCCGCCTTCGACACTTCCCGCGACGGCCCCGAGACTGTGATCTGGCCGCCCCGCACGTGGAGGTCGGCGTCGAGTTGGTCTTCCAGGATGCGCAGGTAGTCGTCGCGGGGGCCGAGGATATTGACCATGTCGATCGACGACGGGACCGAGACGATGCGGGTCGCGTGCTGCTGATCCAACGTGTTGTTCTTCAGGGCAGGTCCTTGTCAGGTGAACGTGAGTGCGGGGGATGTCCGCCACGGACCAGTGTAGGCGTCAATCCTCGAGGAAGTCGTCGTCCTCATCGTCGGAGATCACGTGCATCGCCGCTTCCTCCGCGCTCGCGGCACCCCCGCCGTAACCGACGTCGATGCCGAGCGTGTGCTGCTCGCCGTCCGCTCCCTGCACGGCCATGAGCCGTCCGGCCCGCACGGCGCCGACCTGGCGTGACTCCTTGCTGGGGTTCCAGTCCTGGGGATCCTCGACCTTCTCCGGGGTCTCCTGCTTCATCCGCATCTCAAGCGTCTCGCCCTGGCGCATCTCCGCAGGGGTGTTCCCGAACCCCTGAGCCGGCGACCATTGATCGGGTGCGATGTAGCCCTCATCCAGGACGTCGTCGACGCCGCGATCGATCAACGAGTCGCCCGGCTGCAACTGGTCCAGCTGCTCGGACTCGTCGGGGAGTGTCTCGCCAGTGATGTCGTCCATAACCAAATCTTGCCACCGTCTGACCCGGCAGGGGGGCGAACGCGCTGGTCTCGCCCCAATCACCCGCCCCGCGTAGACTGCCCCGGTGCCAGCGACCCCGACCCCCTCGTTCGCCTCCCGCCCACGCGGTGTCTTCGACATCGTGGTGGCGTTGTTCTGTGCCCTGCTTCTCATCTCCAACGTGGCAGCGGTCAAGCTCATCCAGTTCGGCCCCGACGTTGAGGTGCTGGGCTTCCCCGTCCTCCCGATCATCACCGACGGCGGCGCATTCCTGTTCCCGCTGACCTACATCCTGGGTGATGTCTTGGCCGAGGTGTACGGGCTGACCGGTGCCCGACGGGCGATCCTGCTGGGGTTCGCGGTGTCGATCCTGGCCTCAGTGACCTTCCTCCTTGTCGGCGCTGCACCGCCCGCGGCCGACTGGCCGAACCAGGACGCCTTCGACGCCGTCCTTGGATTCGTGCCCCGCATCGTGGTGGCCAGTCTCGCGGGGTATCTCGCCGGGCAGTTCCTCAACGCATGGGTCCTTGTGAAGCTCAAACAGCGCTCGAGCGAAGGCTCGCTCTGGGCGCGGTTAATGGGGTCCACGCTCGTCGGGGAGGCGGCGGACACCATCTTGTTCTGCATCATCGCGTTCGCCGGCATCATCACGGGAGGCACGCTGGTCAACTACATCATCGTCGGCTACGTCTACAAGGTCCTCGTCGAGGCGGCGTTCCTCCCCGTCACCTACCGCGTGATCGCCGCCGTCAAACGCCGCGAGCCCAGCTACTCCGCGGGCTGAGCCGGGTCGGCCGCGGGAGTTGAGCAAATGAGACGGCTGAACGAATCAAACCGACGTTACACCGGCGTGTCGCATCGTTGACCCATCTCATTTGCTCAACTTCACCACCTGCGAGCGCCCAAGTGGCGGCGCTGTCGCGTCAGGTCCGGGCGTAGAAGCGGCCTAGGAACTCGTCACGGTACTCGTAGAAGCGGCCCTCGCGAAGCGCGGCGCGGATGTTGTCGACCAGCCGCACGGTGAAGCGCTCGTTATGGATGGTGGCTAGGGTGGAGCTCAGCATCTCCTTGGCCTTGAACAGGTGGTGGATGTAGGCGCGGGTGTAGTGGGTGCACGTGTAGCAGTCGCAGCCCTCCTCCAGCGGGATGAAGCTGCGCTTGTGACGGGCCGTGTTGACGTTGTAGCGGCCGTCGGCGGTGTAGATCGCGGCGTTTCGGGCGACGCGGGAGGGGTTGACGCAGTCGAAGGTGTCCGCGCCCATCTCGATGGCCGCGAAGAAGTCGTCGGGCTCTGAGATGCCGAGAAGGTGTCGCGGTTTCGACTCGGGGAGCTCCTCGACCATCCAGCCGATGATCTCGCCCAGATTCTCTTTCTCCAGCGCACCGCCGAGGCCGAACCCGTCGAAGCTCTGGCCGTCGACCTCGAGCTCGGCGAGCCCCCGGGCCGCCCGCCGGCGGAGATCCTCGTACTGCGCACCCTGGATGACGCCGAACAGCGCCTGGTAGGGCTTGCCTGCCCGCTCGTCGGTCAGCCGACGGTGTTCCGCGAGGCACCGCTCCGCCCAGCGGTGCGTCCGCTCGACCGACTGCTCCTGATAGCCGCGGGTGTTCATGAGCGTGGTCAGCTCGTCGAAGGCGAACATGACGTCGGCGCCCAGTTGATGCTGGATCCGCATCGACACCTCCGGGGTGAACCGGTGCCGGGTGCCGTCCAGGTGAGACTTGAACGTCACCCCGTCGTCGTCGACGTGGGCCATGCGGGTCTTGCCCTCGGCGATCACATCGTCGTCCTGCAGCCCGGCGGTGTCCATGGCCAGGACCTTCTTGAAGCCGGCGCCGAGGCTCATCACCTGGAAGCCGCCGGAGTCGGTGAAGGTTGGCCCCGGCCAGTTCATGAAGGCCCCGAGACCGCCCGCCTCGTCGACGAGGTCCGCGCCGGGCTGGAGATAGAGGTGGTAGGCGTTGGCGAGGACTGCCTGCCCACCCAGCTCCGCTACGGCCTCGGGCAGCACGGCTTTGACCGTGGCCTTGGTGCCGACGACGATGAAGGCCGGGGTCTCGATCCGGCCGTGCGGCGTGTGGATGACGCCGGCGCGGCCGGGGGCGCCGTCGAGCCGGTGGGTGACGTCGAAGGAGAACGCCGCGGTCATCAGCGTCTCGCCACGACGTCGAGCTGCCCGAGGGCGACCGCGGCGGCGGTGGAGGTGCGCAGCACGCCGTCGCTGATCCGCACGGCGAGCGCGCCCGCCTCGGCGAAGCGGGTCAGTTCGTCCGGCGAGATGCCTCCCTCGGGGCCAACGACCAGCAGCCCCGTCCCTGCGGCAGCGAGTTCAACCTCCGCGATGTGTAGATCGGCGTCCTCATGCAGCACCAGGGCGACGTCGGCGTCGCGGATCGCCTCCGCGACATCGGCCGTCGACGCGGCGAGTACCTCCGGCGTCCACAGTCGACGCGACTGCTTCACAGCTTCCCGAGCCGTGGCGCGCCACTTTTCCAGCGCCTTGTCCCCTCGGTCCCCCTGCCAGCGCACGATCGAGCGGGATGCCTGCCAGGCGAGGATCCGTCTCGCACCGAGTTCTGTGGCCATCTGAACGGCGATCTCGCTCCGATCGCCCTTCGCCAGCGCCTGAGCCACTCCCCAGACGAGCGGCGGGGATGAGGCCCGGAGCACCTCGACGACCTCCACCTCGAGTTCGCGTCGCCCGACGTCCACCACCACGGCGCGCACTCCGAGCCCTTCGCCGTTGGCGAGCAGGACCCGCTCGCCGGGCGCTACGCGTTTGACCGCGGCGTGGTGCGCCTCTTCCCCCGAGACGGTCAGCCGGAGGCCGGCCGCCACGTCATCGCCGAAGGAGGCGAAGAACAGCGGATCGGTCACGAGAACCATTCGCTGAGCTTGCCGAACACTCCCCTGCCGCCCTTGGCGGCAACCGCCTCCGGGGCGGATTCGTCGCGCTCCTCCGCCAACTGCCGGAGCAGCTCCCGCTGCCGGTCGTCCAGCTTGGTCGGGGTTTGGACCAGGAGCGTCACGCCCAAGTCGCCCCGACCGCCGCCGCGCAGCCGTGGAACCCCTCGGCCCTTGAGCGCGATGCGCGTGCCCGACTGGGTCCCCGCCGGCACCTCGACGGCGACCTTGCGGTCCTCGACGTCTGACTTGTCCCACTCGCTCTCCAGCGTGGCGACGTCGATCGTGGTGCCGAGGGCGGCAGCCGTCATGGGCAGCTTCACGACCACTTCGAGATTGTCGCCCTCGCGCCTGAACGTCTCGTGTGCCAACACGTTGAGTTCGACGTAGAGATCGCCGGCGGGACCGCCGCCCGGGCCGACCTCCCCCTGGCTCTCCAGATGGATCCGGATGCCGGTCGAGACACCGGCAGGGATGCGCACCTGAAGCGTGCGGGAGGCCCGCACCCGGCCCTCGCCGGAGCACTCGCCGCACGGACGCGGGATGATGGTTCCGTATCCGCGGCAGGTGGGGCAGGCCTGCGAGGTTCGGATGTCGCCCAGGAAGCTCCGCTGGATCTGGGACACCTCGCCGGCGCCATCGCAGGTCGAGCAGGTCACAGGCTCGGAGCCGGGTTCGCCGCCCTGGCCCATGCACTTGGGGCACACGACCGCCGTATCGACCTTGACTGGCTTGGTCGTGCCGAACACCGCCTCGTGCAGCGCGAGGTTGATCCTGACGAGCGCGTCCTGGCCCTGGCGCACCCGCGAGCGGGGACCGCGGGAACCCGCCGCCCCGAACATGGCGTCGACGAGGTTCGTGAAGTCGAAGCCGCCGGCGAACCCGCCGCCGAAGCCCGAGAACCCGGCACCCTGGTGGGGATCGCCACCGCGGTCGAAGATCGCCCTCTTGTTGGGGTCGCTCAGCACCTCGTAGGCCTCGCCCAGCTCCTTGAACTGGTCGGCCGCGTCGTCGTCCTGCGCGACGTCGGGGTGCACCTTCATGGCACGCCTCCGGTAGGCCTTCTTGATGGCTTCGGGGGTCGCGTCGCGATCGACGCCAAGGATGGCGTAGTAGTCCTTGCTCATATCTCTCTTACGTGGGTCAACCAACAGTTAGGAATCTGCTTACGTAACGGGCGACGGCTCGTACGGCCGCGATGGTGGACGGATAGTCCATCCGGGTGGGGCCGAGCACGCCCAGGCTGGCGCTGAAGTCCGCGCCGTAGCCCGAGGCGATCAGGCTCGTGGCCTGGAACGGCTCGTCTGTGTTCTCCTGACCGATCCGGACCGTGACGTCGTCTCCGGCGGCCTCGCCCAAGAGCCGCATGAGGACCACCTGCTCCTCGAGCGCCTCGAGCAGCGGCCTCAGGTTCGCCTCGAAGAACGGCCCGGAGGCCAGGTTCGGCACGCCCGCCACCAACACATGAGCGGCGGGTTCGGCGGCGATCGCCTCGAGAAGTCCGGCGACCACCGGCCCAGCGAAACTCCTGGCGTCCGGCGCGACGCCCTCCAGGAGGGACGCGAGTGCGGAGGCGGCGTCGGCGGGAGTCTTCCCGATGACGGCCGCGAGTACCTTCGAGCGGAGAGCGTGGAGTTCTGATTCGTCGGTGACCGGCACCTCGAGTGTGGCCTGGTCCACCCGCCCGGAGGACTGGACCACGATTACGAGCACGCGGTCGGGCGTCAGCAGGATGAACTCGACGTGGCGGATGGTGGAGCGCTGGGCCACCGGGTACTGAACGATGGCGACCTGACGGGTCAGCTGCGCGAGGAGCCGCACGGTTCTCGTGACGAGATCGTCCACGTCGGCGGTGCCGTTCATGAACGACGTGATCGCCGTGCGTTCCGCCGATGAGAGCGGCTTGATCTGGGCCAGGCGGTCGACGAAGAGCCGATAGCCCTTATCGGTGGGGATGCGTCCGGCGCTGGTGTGGGGCTGCATGATGTAGCCCTCCTCCTCCAGCGCCGCCATGTCGTTGCGCACGGTGGCCGCGGACACGTCGAGCTTGTGTCTCTCGACGAGCGCCTTGGACCCCACCGGCTCACGACTGGAGACGTAGTCAGTGACGATGGCTTTGAGGACTTCGAGTTTTCGGTCGTCGAGCATGTCACCTCCCGGGTCTAGCTGGCACTCGCGTGAACCGAGTGCCAGTGTACCGCCCTCTAAGCTGGACGCCATGACGCTCAACTGGACCCCCGTGACCGCCCGCGTGCTGGTCGCCGCCGTCGAACCGCATCGAGTCAACGTCGGCCTCATCGTCGGCGAGAACGAGGCGATGCTCATCGACTCGGGCAACGACGCCGCGCAGGGGGCCGCCATCCTCGAGTCCGCAGGCGCCGTGGCAGGGGTCCCGGTCACTCGTGTCGCGCTGACGCACCATCACGACGACCACGTCGGCGGGCTGGCCGGAATGCCCGGACTGGAGGCAATCGCGCACGAGCACCTCGACTCGGACGCCATCACCAGACGGTTCTCCATGGCTCTGGCGGTCGACCTCGGTGGTCAGCGCGTGGAACTCCTGCACTTCGGCGATGCCCACACGCGTTCAGACGTCGTCGTCTTCGTTCCAGGCGAGAACGTTGTTTTCGCCGGCGACCTCCTCGAGGAGGGCGCGGATCCGCAGGTGGATGAGAGCAGTTCCTTGTCGAACTGGCCCACGGTCCTCGACGGCGTCCTCGGGGCCACCAACGACCGGACCTTGTTCGTCCCCGGGCACGGTGCGGCAATGGACCGCGATGTCGCCTTCGTCCAGCGCGCCGAGATCGCGATGCTCTACTCGCAGACCGAGATGCTGATCCAGCAGGGCGTCAGCGTGGAGGATGCCGCCTCAGCCACCGAGTGGCCCTTCGGGGCGGAGACATTGGCGACCGCCCTGCCGAAGGCCTACGACGAACTCGCTGCGCGGGGCATCACACCCAAGCGTCAACTTCCGATCAGTGCGCTCGCCCCCAGGAGCGGCACCTGACCGCTGCTGCTGAGGCTGGTCAGTGCGTGGGCCAATACTGCTGCGCGGCCATCCAGCTCAGCGTGTCGTTGGCAACGAGCAGCCCCCTGGACCGGTTGAGCAAGTTGTAGGCCATACCGTCGAGTGTGCGGCTGACGCCTCCCTGCTCCACGACCATGAGGCTCCCGGCCAGGTGGTCCCAGGGGTTGAGTGAGGTGTAGAAGACGAAGTCGGTGTCCCCATGCAGGATCGAGGGGTAGTCGAATGCGCACGCGAACTGGGTGCGAACGGCAGGGCTCAGCTGGCCGTCCGCGTCGAAGCCGACTAGCTTCTTCCGGCCGGCGGCACCGAGCGGAGGCCTGTTGTGGCGTGGCCGCTCGATGGGGCTGCCGTTCAGCTCCACCCCGTTGCCGCGCTCGACGGCGTAGCCGCGGTCGAACTCGGGCTGCCAGATCCACCCGCGGGTGGTGATCCCGCCCCGCGTTTCGGCCAGCATGACGCCGTACCTCTCGTCGCCGCGGGCGAAGTTTCCGGTGCCGTCGATCGGATCGATGATGAACGCGTGGTCGGCGTTGTGGAGACCGGCGAGCGTTGCAGTGTTGAGAAAGACGCCCTCCTCACCGACGACCACAGCATCCGGGTGTCGCTCTTGGAGGAGTGCGGTGAGGAACGTTTCGGCTTCCCTGTCGGCCACCGTGACGAGATCGCCGGGGCGGGCTTTCTCCTCGATGTCGGCATCGGTCAGCGCCCGGAATCGGGGCCGGATGACCTCGTCCGCCGTGCGGCGGAGAAGGTCCATGATCGCGTCGGTCTCCATGGCCCCCACCCTAGTGGCACCCGCCAGCTCGCGGCCTGACGGCGTGGCCGCCAGCGCGGGGCACGGACGGGTCGTAGCCGACATGCGGCGCGGATTGTCGCAGAACGTGGGCGGGGCTCAGGTCAGGGGATGCCACCGGGCTCGGGGTGATCACCGAAGCTGTCCCAGTCGCCGAATTCAGGCCGGGAGCGCCAGTGGCCGGAGACGTCCAGGCCCCTGTACTCCGAGATCCGGGCGTCCGGCACCGGCTTGACCACTTCCCGACATGTTGCTGTGCCGTCCTCGCGGAAGACCCAGGACTTGTGCGCCACGGACTGGGACAACGTACGTGGACCGATCTCGTCGTCGGGGTAGACGTAGGTCGCGTAGCCGTGCATGAACAAGCCACCCCTACCGTCCCGCTCGGAGTAGTCGAAGATCTCGGCAATCGAGCCTTCCGGGTCATACTTCAGGACGCGGAGTTGCGCGCCCCCGGGCTGCATACTAAGCGTGTAATCCGGCACGGTCCGACCCTGCGTGACCCTGCTCACCGAGAATTGGGGACCAACCTGGAAGCGGTCTCTCGCGGTCACCTCGTCGATCTCTTCGACCGGATGGCCCCTACGGACGTTCCACTTGAGGCCGTAGCGATATGTCATGGCGTCTCCTGCGATGTCGGCGTCGGCGTGTCTCGGTTCGCCCAGGTGGTACCGACAACTTCAGACCCCTCACCATACGATGTTTGGCTGCCATCTCGCGGACAACGCAGCACACCCAAGTTCATGAACGACGATGTGCCGCCCCAGGTCCGCATCGTCACCGCCAGAGCGCGTCACCGCGCGCGGCCCGCGGGTAGGGTCCCTTGCATGACGAATGCTGCGTGGTCCGCTGGTACCTGGTCGCATCCCCCTACAGCGGTGGTCGAGCGGGGGTCGGACCTGCTGGTGACTGCCGCTGAGGGCAGCGACGCATGGCGGATCACGTCCTACGGGTTCGTCCACGACAGCGAGCACGCCCTGTTGGCGCCGTTCGCCGTGGACAGCGCGGTGGAGGTCGAATTCACGGCCGACTTCACCAGCCAGTTCGACCAGGCCGGCGTCTTCGTACGAGTCTCAGCGGAGCATTGGGTGAAGGCCGGGGTCGAGTTCAGCGATGGCGCTCCGCAACTCGGTGCAGTGGTCACATCTCCTCGATCCGACTGGTCGCTCGCCCCCGTTCCCCACTGGGCGGGGACCCGGGTGCTGGTTCGGGTGAGCCGCAGCGACGGTGCCCTCACCATCCGGGCCAGGTCGGGGGATGGAGACCTCCAGCTGGTACGGGTGGTCCCCTTCGAGGACGGCATGGAGGCCTCCGCTGGACCGTTCGTGTGCGCACCCACCCGGGCCGGGCTCACCGTGACCCTGCACGCTTGGCGGATAGAGAAACCGGACCACAGCCTCCACTGACCGCGCGCGGCCCGCGGAGCCGGGCAACGCGACAGCTCGGTGTCCTGCCGGGCGCACCACCTGCAGCGACGAATGTCGAAAGACCAGTGAGGAGATGGCATGACCGCGGAAGTGTGGGCGATGACGCACCGGGCCCGCCAGCAGCTGGCCGACGACCTGGCCACGATCAGTGACGACGCGTGGCGTCGTTCGAGCCTGTGCCAGGGATGGAATGTCGAGCACGTCGTGGCGCATCTGACGGCGGTCGCCTCGGTGGGTTCGACCGCATGGGTGCGCAGCATCGTGCTGGCGGGCTTCCGCCCCTCCGTACACAACGAGCGACGGCTCCGTGAGCACCTGGGGAGCACTCCGGCTGAGACACTCTCCCGGTTCCGGGAGGTCATCTCTTGGACGGTAGCCCCGTCCAAGGACTTGCCTGCCTATCTGGGCGAGGTACTCGTGCACAGCGAGGACATCCGCTACCCCCTCGGGATTCCCAACCCGCAGGACGTGCCCACCGCCACGGTTGTGGCCGACTTCTACGCAACCCGCAACTTCACTGTGCAAAGCAAGACAGTGGCTTCGAGGCTCAGTCTGCGAGCCGAGGATGGCGCCTTCCACTCCGGGCAAGGGCCCGAAGTCACTGGGCCGACTTTGGCGCTGGTGATGACGATGGCAGGCCGACGCAGCCATCTCGACCAGCTCTCCGGACCTGGGTTGCCGCGCCTGATCGAACGACTGGCCTGACCCATGGTGTCCATGAGCAACGCTCTTCGTCAGCGCACGAGGAGATGCGGCATGACCCTGACGTCAGCGATGTCGGCGAGCCAGGCGGGCTGCCTTGACAGCCTCAGCTCACGGGGAGGCTCGCCGCAGCTGGTGCGGGCTGGTTTGGGCGTCTCGATCGGGCGTGACTGGAGGTTCCGAGGTTGATGAGGATCGTTGTCGTGGCCGACTCGCATGCACCACGTCGGTGGAAGGGGGTGCCGTCGGCCCTGGCGTCCGAGCTGGGGACCGCTGACCTGATCCTGCACGCTGGCGATGTGTGCGTGCCGCAGGTCCTGGACGAGCTGGCCGAGTACGCCCCCGTGCGGGTGGTGATGGGCAACAACGACGGCGAGGCCGTCCGGGACTGGGGCGCCCCCGATGAGCTGGAGTTCCTGGCTGAAGGAGTTCGGATCGCCATGATCCACATCGCCGGCCCTCGACAGGGCCGGGGACGCAGGATGCGTCGACGATTCCCAGACGCCGACGTCGTGGTATTCGGCCACTCGCACATCCCGTGGGACGGCGTCGAGGACGGCATCCATCTGCTCAACCCCGGATCTGTCGCCGACCCGCGGCGTGAACCGTCGCCCACCTTCGCTGTGCTCACCGTCGACGCGGGCAACTGGAGCACTCAGATCGTCCGGTTCCCTCGCGCAGGAACTCGGTGAGCCGCGCATAGCGGCCTGAGAGCGCATCCCAATGTGGGACCCGCGCTGGCATGGTGGGGGCATGACCGTGCAGATCGCCATCCGTCTCCCCGACGACGTGGTGGCCTTCCTCGACACGTCCGTGACCGTCGGCAACGCTCCCAGCCGAGTTGCACTGGTGGCGTGTGCCGTCGAGCGCGATATGCGCCGTCAGGTTGCCGAGCACGACGCCGCCATCCTGCGCGAGCGTGGCACCGCTGACGAGCTCGACGAGCTGGGTAGCTGGTCCGTCGCACACCCGACCACCGAGGACTGACCGTGCGCGAGATGCGCCTGCTGCGGCTCGACAAGACACGACCAGCAGTCGTTCTGACTCACAAGGCCGCGTGTGCTGCCATGACGAAATTCACGATCGCGCCGATCACCTACACGCTCAGGGCCCTGTCCAGCGAGGTCCCGGGTCAGCCCTGCGGCCTCGACCACGACGGCGTGATCCCCCCTCGACAACGTCCTCACCGTTTCGAGCAAGCTGCTTGGTCGGACAGTCGGGTGTCCAACCTACGCACAAGAGGCCGAACTCACCCGGGCGATCGTCCTGGCCTACGGCCTTGACATCGCGCTGCTCCACTGACGAACCCGAAAAGGTCGCCCGGGCACGGCATGACCGGATATCGCTTAGGACCGCGTCATAGGCCATCGAGGCGAACTCGTCGGACTGGATGTAGGGCTCGTAATCCTGGCAGCGCTGAATGGCTTAGAGAATGTCTCCAAACCGCTCCTGATCAGATCGGGTCACAACGGCACCGCGTCGGCTAGAGCGCTGGACGACACGTCATCCCGCAGCAATGACCCGGCCACAACGTCGACCCTCACCCCAAGGACCCTGGCTCAATTCTTCGGCGACCCCAGCCACGCGCAGCAGGTCGTTCCCCCCCCCGCCCGGCAGCAGGTCAACCAAGAGATCGATGTCACTATCGCCCGTGGCATCGCCACGGGCGACGGAACCGAACAGTCTGGGGTTGACCGCGCGATAGCGACGAAGGATGCCGTCCAGCGCATCGCGATGCGCGACGATCGCGGCACGCAGCGACGCTGTCTCGGCCGTCACCATGCTCATGCACCGAGGGTACCCCGCGACCCACGCGCTGGGCGCTGTCGGTCGCCCCGACAACAGCATGTCAGTACAACGATGAATGTGACTTCAAGCTTCGGTCGGGCAACACTCCCGTTCGGAAGAAGGCACAGATGTTCGGTGAAGATCAGCGCCGCTTGTCATCAGAACGACTGTCAGTCGGCGCTTCGCGACGAAGTCTCCTGGGCTGCCGCCCGCTTGTGTCGAATGTTTGACACAAAGCGTTCGAGCGCCTACCCTTGGCTTGTAGCAATCATGTGATACAAGATCGGGGTCCCATGTCTCTTTCAATAATTTCGGCTCTCGTCGGTGGTCCGCTGCTGTTGACGGTGATCGCGCTGGGGGCGCATTCGGCGACACGCGGTGGCCCCGACACGCGCAGCGAGTGGAAGTGGGTTCGCGCGACCTGGGTTGCGGCTGCCTTCATCGGCGGCGTGGCCGCATGGCTGGTCAACGGCAGCCTTGACCTGGGTCGGGGAACGATGCTGGCTCCTGCCATTGTCGGCCTCTTTGTGGTCACCGGAGTGGGTCTCGCTGAGACTGTGGTGCGACCGCGGCGACCGACCGGTCCGCGGACTGCTTCGCTTGCCCCCCGTCGGGTGGTCAATTACCTGCCGCGGGCACTCACCACCGCGGTCGCCGGGATCACGGCGGTGCACCTCGCCACGCTAGCGTTGACCACTGCGTCTGCCTCCGCCGACGACATGGGACGCGCCGGACGGCAGGTCGCGGCGCGTTGTGGCAACGTCGGCAATGGAGCCGGTCCCTACCCGGGCAGCTTCTACTCCATCCCGCTCACACTGCTGCTCCTGGGCATCGGGCTGGCGGCCGTGGCAGCGTTGGTGGCTGTTGTGCGTCGGCCGCGCGGTTTCGCGAACGACGACGTGAGCGACGACGTGTTGCGCTTGCGGTCGATGACACGGGTGCTGGCTGCGACGGGTGCGGCTGTGGCGGCCAGTCACGTGGGCGTCGCATTCTTCGCAGGCACGGCGCTGCTCAGGCTGGACTGCCAACGCGCCTGGATGGACCCGGCGGGTTTTGTGCTCGTGGCGACCATCCCCGTGGCCCTTCTGCTGCTCGGCTGGATCGTCGTCCGGATCGTCGTCCCTGGAGCGCTCCCCGCTTTCTCCACTGCGTACCCGGCGGAGATGCGATGACCCTCGTCCTGACCCTCGACCCCGACGATCCGACCCCACCGTACGAGCAACTGCGGCGGCAGCTCGGCGACCTCATCGCCGCTGGACGGCTCGGCCCCGGCGACCGACTCCCCCCGCTGCGCCAGCTCGCCGGTGACCTCGGGGTCGCCGTCGGCACGGTCGCGCGCTCTTACCGTGAACTCGAGCAAGAGGGACTGCTCACGTCCCGGCGCGGCGGCGGCACCCGCGTAGCCGAGTCCGGCCGAGCCCCTGCGGTGAACCGGCAAGAAATGCTCGAGGGCATGGCTGCGGACTTCGTCGCACGGGTCCGCGGGTTGGGCTACACCGACGACGAGACCGTCGCGGCCCTGGAGCGGCAACTCCGCTTGTAGCCACCAGCCTTGCCTCCGATCAAAGCGACGCTCTCGCTGGAGAAGCAGGGTCGGTATCAGTCGATTTGCACGGCATGAATCAGACAGATTGCTGGCTCGCACACCGGCATGAGCGGACGATTCCCGACTGCAGAGAACGGAACCGCCGGGCCAATCTGCGCGTCTGCCAGCGGCCCAGAGCGTCTGGCTCTAGTTCAGACGTGATCCTGCGTGACGAAGTCGATCAGGGTCTCCACCTTGGTGTTTAGTTGCGGTTCAAGGTCGCGCCAACTCTGCACTCGGGCCAGGATCGCCTGCCAGCCGCGCGCCACATCCGCCTGGTCCGCGTGGGGCAGGCCCAGGGCCGCCAGCGTGCCCTTCTTGAAGTCGACGTCGCGCGGCACCTCGGGCCAGGCCTTCCTCCCCACTCTCGCGGGTTTCACCGCCTGCCAGATGTCGATGAACTCGTGGCCCTCGACGAGAACTGTCTCCCGGTAGCCAGCCTTGTACACCTGCGCCGCGATGCGCGATTCCTTGCTCCCGGGGACCAGATGGTCCACGAGCACACCGAGCCGTCGGCCCGGCGCGGGGGCGAACTCGGCAACGATGGCGGGGAGATCGTCGATTCCCCCGAGGAATTCGACGACCACGCCGACGTGCCGCAGGTCCTCCCCCCACACCTTCTCGATGAGCTCCGCGTCGTGGCGGCCCTCCACGTAGATACGGCTGGGCAGCGCGACCTTCGCCTTCTCCGGCTGGGCCGAGGCGCGTGACCCCGACGCTGTGTACGTGGGACGCGAGGGCCCGCCGCGCAGCGGGGGCCGCAGCGCGACCGGTTGACCCTCCAGCAGGAAGCCCGGCCCGAACGGGGCGGAGCGGCGCTTCAGTTTGCGGTCCTCCAGGATCACGAGCCCGTTCTCCCAACCGACCACAGCGCCGCAGAAGTCGTCGAACTCGACCACCAGGTCGAGTTCGACGGCCACGTCGCGGGTCTTCTTGAGGTGGGCCTTCTGCCATCCGGGTGCGAGCACATCGCGTGAGTACCGATCCACGCGCCGGAGGCTATCAGCGCAGTTCGACCTTCCGGTCGACCGACACCGCCGCCCGCCATATCGCCACTGCGGCCAACGCGAGGATCATCGCGAAGGCGCCGAACGGGATGAGCGCATCGAGCGTGTCACCCTGCAACACGATGAGCGGGTCAGTGCTCATCGTCAGGCTGCCCGAGTCGACGACCGCATTGAGGGGCAGGAAGAGGCCGACAGCGGCGACGACCTGATTGGCGAGGTAGTAGAGCACCCAGACGAGCACCACTCCCCCGAAGCCCATCCGGTTGATCCAGCCCTCGCTGCCGACACTGGCGGCAAAGAAGTAGTGAGCAAGTCCGGCCACCGGAAACAGCAGAGCCATCCCGATGAGGACCACCGCAACCCAGGACGGGGTCGCTGCGAGAATCTGGTCCAACCCCTGCCGGGCCCCCCTCCAGACTTCTGCGGCCGTGGCACCCTGAGCGACGAGCGAGCCCGTGAAAGCGACGAAGGCCAGGGCCAGGCCCAGGAGCAGGAAGACGATGGCCACCACCGAGGAGTAGCCGAACTTCGCGAAGAACACAGTCCGGCCGCGGACCGGGAGCGAGTGCGTGAAGTACCCCGTCCGGCTGTAGGACGACCGGTAGAACTCCAGCCCCAGCAGCAACTGCACCGCGAAGGGCATTGCCACGGCGACGACGATGCCGAGCCCGGCGAAGAAGCCGTTCAGCGGTGCGGGAAGCAGCACTGCGGCCAGGTACGAGATCGCGACCGCGACCGTGGCCAGTGCTGCCGTGAGAAGGAGCCAGCGCCAGGTGCGTCGAAGCTCGTGCTTGATCAGCGCGCCGACCATTTGTAGACCTCCCTGAAGAGTTGATCGATGGAATTGCCGTGCTGCTCGCGCAGGTCGTCGACCTCGCCGCTCAGCAGGATCGTCCCGAACCGCATGAACGCCACCGCGTCGAGGACTGGTTCGAGATCGTGGATGAGGTGGGTGGAGATGAGGACGAGCGCGTCCTCGGGCAGGTCCCGCACGATTGCCTCCAGCAGCACGTCCCGGGCCGCCGGGTCGACCCCGGAGATCGGTTCGTCCAGCAGGAACACCTTGGCGTCGCGGGACATGGCGAGAGCGATCTGTGCCTTCTCCCGCATCCCTTTCGAGAGGGTCGCCAGTTTGCGGCCGGTGTCGAGGCCGAAGAACCTGACTAGATCCCGGCACTTGGACTCCTGGAAGTCCGCGAAGAAATCCCGGTACTGCGCGATGCAGTCGTCGATGGTGTCGCCGTCGGCGAGGAAGCTGGCGTCGGGGAGGAACGAGACGATCGCCTTGGACTCGGGGCCGGGCCGGTGTCCGTGGATCTCGACGTCACCCCGCCACTGGCTGAGCGCTCCGGCGATCACCTTGAGCAGGGTGGTCTTCCCGCAGCCGTTCTCACCGAGCAGCCCGACGATCTGGCCTCCTCGCAGGGTCAGGTTCAGATCCTGGAGGGCGGGTAGGGCGCCGTAGCTTTTCGAGAGATGCCTGATGGTGATGGCAGGTGCGGTCATGTACTGGATCCTTCCGGGGGTGCCGACCAACGTCGGCTGAGCAGATCTCGCGCCGCGGTCAGGCTCATGCCGAGCCCCCGCGCGCGAATGGTGAAGTCGTCCGCCGCCGCGGTCGCGAGGTCGCGGCGGGCATCGTCGATGGCGGCAGTGTCGTCGGTGACGTAGCGGCCGCTGGTCCTCTCGGACCTTGCGAGCCCCTGCCGCTCGAGTTCGGCGAGGGCGCGCTGCACGGTGTTGGGGTTCACCCTCAACTCACCGGCAAGGTCACGGACCCCCGGGATGCGGGAACCTGCCGGCCACTGCTCGGTGACGATCCGTCGGGTGAACTCATCGATCAGTTGCAGCCAGATCGGGCTGCTCGTGTCGAATTGCATCGTCCCCTCCGACGTATCACTGTATTAGGTGATTAATACAGTAGCACATTCGTTGAGACAGGTCTACAGGCGGCCCGCTGCTGTCCGCTCCTGCGTTGCGATGTCCCGACCGAAGGAGAACAGCAACAGACCCACCGCGAGCGCCGTCATCCCCTGCCCCACCCAGAGCGGCAGGAAGGGCGCCAGCGCCACGACCATGGCCACGGCCTGGTAGGCCGCGATGATCCGCCTCGACTGCCGAAAGGCGAGAGGTCTCCGCCATGCCGGGCGGAGGACCCCGCCCACCCAGAAGAGATAGCGCGCCAGCCCGATCACCGCCACCCAGGGGGCCAGCGGGAACAATGCCACGCTGAGGACCAGCAGGAACGCGGAATCCACCTCCATGTCCCAGCGCGAACCACGCTCGGTGACCGTCCCCGTGCGGCGCGCCACCGGCCCGTCGACTGCATCCAGCACCGCGGCCGGGACTGCGAGTAGAAACAGGGGCCAGCTGCGCATCGGGAGAACCCCTGCATAGGTCAGCGCGACGAGGACGGCGCAGCCGAGTCCCAGTGCCGCCCGGGTGAGCGTGACGCGATCGGCGGGTGTGAGGCGCAAGCCGGGCCGACGCGCATCC
Source organism: Tessaracoccus flavus (assembly GCF_001997295.1). NCBI lineage: Bacteria > Bacillati > Actinomycetota > Actinomycetes > Propionibacteriales > Propionibacteriaceae > Tessaracoccus > Tessaracoccus flavus. The sequence goes on along the minus strand of NZ_CP019605.1, from coordinate 1,086,541 downwards.
GGCAACGGCTTTCCCATTGCCAGAGCGTATCGCCGGGCACGGCAGGATCAGTCCAGTAGATCGCGAATGACGCCGTCCGCGAGCAACCTGCCAGCCTGGGTCAGAGTCAGACTGGTTCCCGACGTCGTTGCGAGGCCCCGCCGCTCCAGATCGGGCAGCCGGGAGCGCTCGGTGTCCGTCAGCACGTCGAGGGCCACCCCCTCGGCCAACCGAAGCTCCAGCAGCACCCGCTCGATCCGGCGGTCGTCGTCACTCAGCACCTCGCGAGCCAGCGCGGGCGAACCGCCCTCGGCCAGAGCGGCCGCGTAGCTGCGTGGGTGCTTGCGGTTCCAGAACCTGACGCCCCCGATGTGCGAGTGCGCGCCGGGGCCGATCCCCCACCAGTCGGCGCCGCGCCAGTAGGCCAGGTTGTGGAGACACCGTCCCCCAGGCCGCGCCCAGTTGCTCACCTCGTAGTTGGCGTAGCCCAGGCTGGAGAGTTTCTCGTCGGCGACCAGGTACTTGTCGGCCAGGTCGTCGTCGTCGGGCATGGCGATCAGCCCCCGCTTCACCTGAACCGCCAGCCGGGTCCCCTCCTCGACGATGAGCGAGTAGGCGCTGACGTGATCGACGGGGGTGGCGGTGACCGCATCGAGGCTGTCGCGCCAGTCATCCATCGACTCCCCTGGCGTGCCGTAGATCAGATCAAGCGAGATGTGGTCGAAGCCCTCCTGGCTGGCCCACCGGGCGGCGTCCAGCCCACGGCGCGGGGTGTGGGTGCGCTCGAGGACCTTCAGCACGTGGCCGACGACCGACTGCAGCCCGAGAGACAACCTCGTGAATCCGCCGGCGCGCAGCGTGGCGAGGTAGCGGGGGGTGAGCGTCTCCGGGTTCCCTTCGGTGGTGATCTCGGCGTCGGGTGCGACGTCGAAGCGGTCCCGGGCCGCAGACAGGAGACCCACCAGCTGGTCTGCTGGCAGCATCGTGGGCGTCCCGCCACCGAAGAACACCGTGTCGACCCGCCTGGGCCCCAGCACGCGGGCGGCCAGGTCGAGCTCAGCCAGCGCCGCCCCCAGGTACGTGTCGGGGGCGAGCTCACCGACCTCGCTGGGCGTGTAGGTGTTGAAATCGCAGTAGCCGCAGCGCGTGCGGCAGAACGGGACGTGAATGTAGAGCGACAGAGGCCGGCTCGCATCGAGGGCATGCGCCGGGAGGGATCCGTCTCGCGGAGCAGGGTCGCCGTCTGGGAGCTGTGGCACGCAAGCGAGTGTAGGCCCGGCACAATGGTGGCGATGACTTCTACACCAGCCACCGACCCGCTTCTCCGCCCGGCGACCCCTGAGGACTACCGCGGAGCCCACTCGACGCCCGCCCCCGACGCGACGATCGTCGGCGACCGTTACAGGATCACCGTACTGACCGAGGGCCTGCTCCGGTTCGAGTGGTCCGACTCGGGGGAGTTCGAGGACCGCCCCACCACCCTGGCGATCTTCCGGGATCTGCCTGCGCCAGAGTTCACCGTGGTGCGCTCCGATTCCGGGATCCGGGTCCAGACACAGCGGTTCGACCTCAGCTATGACGAGCAGCCCCCCACCGCCGCCGGTCTGCAGGTCCAGGTCAGGGGCAACGTGACCGCCCACCAGTCCGTCTGGCGATACGGGGACCAGTCCACGCTGCCGGCCTGGCACCTGCAGCCGGACTTCCAGCATCGGGTCCCTGCCCGCGGGAACCTCGGCGGAACCGCGCGCACCCTGGACGAGGCGAACGGTGCGGTCCCACTCGAGCCGGGGGTCGTGTCGGAACGCGGCTTCGCCGTGCTCGACGACTCGTCCTCCATGGTGTTCACACCCGACGGATGGGTTGCCGCCCGCCCTCGACGCACGGCGGCGCAGTACCAGGACCTCTACGTCTTCACCCACGGGCACGACGCCGCTGCCGCCGTCCGTGATCTCTACCGCCTCTCCGGCTCACAGCCCGTCCTACCCCGCTGGGCGCTCGGCAACTGGTGGAGCCGCTACCACCCCTACTCGGCGCAGAGCTACCTCCAACTACTCGACCGCTTCGACGTCGAGAGGGTCCCCTTCAGCGTGGCGGTCCTCGACATGGACTGGCACGTCACCGACGTCGACCCCCGCTTCGGTCCGGGCTGGACCGGTTACACGTGGAACCGCGACCTGTTCCCCGATCCCCCCGCCTTCCTCGACGAGCTCCGGCGACGCGGACTGCGCACGACCCTCAACGTGCATCCCGCCGACGGTGTCCAGCCACACGAGGACGCGTACGAGAAGATGGCTGAGGCCATGGGCATCGACCCGTCGACCGAGCTCTCCGTCCACTTCGACGCGTCGGACCGGCGGTTCATGGACGCGTACTTCCAGTTCCTTCACCACCCGCTCGAGGACGAAGGGGTCCAGTTCTGGTGGCTCGACTGGCAATCGGGCCCCCACTCCCGGGTCCCCGGCATCGACCCCCTGTGGGTGCTCAACCACGCCCACTTCGTCGACAACGGCCGCGGCGACCGCACCCCCCTGACGTTCTCCCGCTACGCCGGCCCCGGATCGCACCGCTACCCCGTCGGCTTCTCCGGCGACACCCACATCACCTGGGAGTCGCTGCACTTCCAGCCGTACTTCACCGCGACCGCGGCCAACATCGGCTACGGCTGGTGGAGCCACGACATCGGCGGTCACATGTTCGGCTACCGCGACGACGAGCTGATGGCGCGGTGGACCCAGCTCGGTGTCTTCTCCCCCATCCTCCGGCTGCATTCGTCGAACTCGCCCTTCGCTGGCAAGGAGCCGTGGCTGTACGCCGAGCCGCACCGCAGCGCCATCTCGGAGGCGCTACGGCTCCGCAACCGGCTGGTCCCCTATCTGCACACGATGAACCGCGTCCAGGCGACCACGGGACAACCGCTGGTGCGGCCCCTCTACCACGTGCATCGCCGGATCGAGGCCCTTCAAGTCCCGAACGAATACTTCTTCGGGACCGAGCTGCTCGTGGCCCCCATCACGCAGCCGGCCGACGATGAGACACGCATGGGTGCGGTCACGGCCTGGCTGCCACCCGGGCAGTGGTTCGACCTTCAAACCGGCTACCGCTACGACGGGGAGCGCCGGCTCCAGCTGCACCGGCCGGCCGACGGCTTCGCAGCGCTGCTCCGCGCCGGAGGCATGGTGCCGATGAGCACCGACGGCCTGCAGCGCGCGGACGCGAACCCCGAGGCGGTCACGGTTGTCACGGCTGCAGGCGCGGACGGAGCCTTCGAGCTCGTCGAGGACGACGGCTCCGACTCGGTCGCGACGACGCGACTGGTCCTCGACTGGGCGGCGGGCACCCTGTCCGTCCACCCGGCCCAGGGCGACACGAGCGTCGTTCCCGAGACGCGCGACTGGACCTTCGAACTGCTCGGCTTCGCGGACATCTCAGCGACGCTGGAGGGCTCCGGGCTCCTCTCCGAGGTCACCCGCCTCGACGATTCCCGCCAGCTGGTCAGTGTGTCCGGGGTCCCGCGCGACGAGGGATTCACACTGCGCGCCGAAGGGCTGGCCGTCTTGGCGCCCAACCCCGCGCTGGCACGGCTCGAGGAGTTCCTACAGCAGGCGCAGATCGGCTTCAGCCTCAAGGAGGCCATCCTCAACCGCGTCCGTGATCTCGGCGTAGGTGCCCTGGCCGAACTCCCCGTCCTGCACGTGGCCTCCCCCTCCGGCCTGGATGAGCCGCACGCGCGGGCCTCGTCGCCGGTGATCTCCGCGGTGACCGAGATCCTGTTGGCGAGTAACTGACCCCATGCGGAAGTTGGCGGCGCTCGTCGACGACGGGGCCAGCCTCCCCTTCGCCTCCGCGACGGCGGCGCTGCGCGACGCGGTGACGCAGCGGCGGCTCGCAGTCGTCGAGGCCCCACCCGGGACCGGCAAGACGACGCTGGGGCCCCCGACCGTCGCCGGGTGTGTTCACGGGCGGGTCATCGTCACGCAGCCCAGGAGGGTTGCCGTGCGCGCCGCTGCCCGGCGTCTCGCGGACCTGACCGGCACCCGCGTCGGCGATCTGATCGGCTTCACCGTCCGCGGCGAGCGGGCGGTCACGCCGCAGACGAAGATCGAGATGGTCACCCCCGGGGTGCTGCTGCGCCGCCTGTTGCGCGACCCGTCGCTCGAGGGCGTCGGCGCAGTGGTTCTCGACGAGGTCCACGAGCGCGGCCTGGACACCGATCTGCTGGTCGGGTTGCTGGCTGAGGTGCGGGAAATGCGGCCCGACCTCGTCCTGGTGGCGATGTCGGCCACCGTCGACGCGGCGGGTTTCGCCTCGCTCCTGGGCGGCGACACCCCCGCCCCGGTGGTGAGCGTCCCGGCGGTGCTGTTTCCCCTGTCCGAGCAGTGGTCGCCGGGTCCCGCCCCCCTGGGCGCGCGGGGGGTCGCTCCGGAGTTCCTCGACCACGTTGCGGCCACGGTACGAACGGCGTTTCGCGAGCGCCCGGACGATGGCGATCTGCTCGTGTTCCTCCCCGGGGTCCGCGAGGTCCGCCACGTGACCGGCCACCTGGGGCTCGACGCCGAGGTGATCGAGCTCCACGGACAGGTCTCCCCCCGGGCACAGGACCGCGCCGTCAGCGGCCGGCGGCCTGGCGATCGGCCCCGCGTCATCGTGTCGACGGCCCTGGCCGAGTCGTCCCTGACCGTGGCCGGGGTGCGGGTGGTCGTCGATGCCGGGCTCTCCCGGGAGCCGCGCCGAGACGCCGGGCGCGGCATGTCGGGGCTGGTCACGGTGCGGTGCTCGCGCTCCTCGGCCGACCAACGAGCAGGCCGGGCGGCGCGGCAAGGGGCCGGCACGGTGTGGCGGTGCTACGACGAGCGGACCTACGGGGCACTCCGCCCGGACGTGACCCCCGAAACCCAGACAGCCGACCTCACCGGCGCGCTGCTGGCGCTGGCCGCCTGGGGAGCGCCCCGCGCCGAGGGGCTGAGGCTGCCCACCCCGCTTCCCGCGGGCCCGGTGCGCGAGGACGAGGCTGTCCTCACGTGGCTCGGTGCGGTCGACGAGAACGGGAGGATCACCGCGCGCGGCCGCCGCCTCGCGGAGACCCCCGTCTCGCCGCGCTGGGCGCGCGCCCTCGTGGACGGCGCACCGCTGGTCGGCAGCCGCAACGCGGCCGAGTACGTGGCAGCCGCAGAGCTGGGCGCAGACGGGGACCTGACCGACGCGATCGTGGCGCTGCGCGCGGGACGGCACCCCCTGAGCCGCCAGTGGCGCGAGGAGGCGTCACGCCTCGCGCGGCTCGTGGCGGACACTCCCGGCCACGGAGAGCCCCCGGCAGCCACCATCGTCCTCGCCTACCCCGAGCGGGTCGCGCGCCGGACAGCGGACGGAGCGTACCTCCTGGCCTCCGGCACCCGTGCCGCCGCCCCCGCCGAGCTGGCGGGCCACGAGTGGCTGGCCGTCGCCGAGGTCTCCAGAGCCGCGGGCAACGCCGCCGCCGGCACCGGCGCCATCATCCGGTCAGGCGCCCCCGTCACCGAGGCCACAGCCCGCTCGGCCGCGCACGAGCTGCTCGTCGAGGAGGTGCGTGGCGAGTTTGCGGGCGGTCGGGTCCGGGCGCGCCGCGTCACCGCACTGGGCGCCATCGAACTGACCTCCACCCCGGTGCCCGCGGCGGAACTCGACGCCGGGGCCGTGACGACGGTCGTGAAGGAGCGGGGGCTGGGGGTCATCGGCTGGTCTCCCGATGCGGAGGAGTTGCGTCGCAGGTTGGCTTTCCTCCGTCGGGAGGTGGGCGACCCGTGGCCCGACGTGTCCGACGCCTCGCTGCTGGACCGGCTGGAGGAGTGGCTCGGACCAGAGCTGGCCCGTGCCTCCCGAACCGGTGATCTGAGGGCCATCTCGTTGACAGCGCCGCTCCGCCGCCTGGTGCCATGGCAGGTCGCGGCACGCCTCGACGACCTGGCCCCCTCCCGACTGGCGGTGCCGAGCGGTTCCACCATCCGACTCAGCTACCCCGACGCCGAGCACGGCGGCCGGGTGGTGTGCGCGGTCAAGCTGCAGGAATGCTTCGGACTCGCGTCATCGCCGCTCCTGGCCGACGGTCGCGTCCCAGTGCAGTTCCAGTTGCTGTCACCCGCTGGCAGGCCGCTCGCCGTCACTGACGATCTGGCCTCATTCTGGTCGGGGCCGTACGCGCAGGTCCGGGCTGAGATGCGTGGGCGCTATCCCAAGCATCCGTGGCCCGAGGATCCGTGGTCGGCCACGGCGACGGCGCGGACGAAGCGCCGGTCCTAGGCACCGTCGCTACTTCTTCGCGGACTCCGAGGTCGACAGCGCGGCGACGAAGGCCTCCTGGGGCACCTCGACCCGGCCCACCATCTTCATCCGCTTCTTGCCTTCCTTCTGCTTCTCCAGCAGCTTCCGCTTACGCGAGATGTCACCGCCGTAGCACTTGGCGAGCACGTCCTTGCGGATGGCGCGGATGGTCTCCCGGGCGATGACCCGCGAGCCGATGGCGGCTTGGATGGGCACCTCGAACTGCTGTCGCGGGATGAGCTCCTTGAGTTTGGAGGCCATCAGGAGGCCGTAGGAGTACGCCTTGTCCTTGTGCACGATCGCCGAGAACGCATCCACCGGATCCCCGTGCAGGAGGATGTCCACCTTGACGAGTTCGCTCGACTCTTCGCCGTCCGGCTCGTAGTCGAGGGAGGCGTAGCCCTTCGTGCGCGACTTCAGCGCGTCGAAGAAGTCGAAGACGATCTCCGCCAGCGGCAGTGTGTACCGGATCTCGACGCGGTCCTCGCTGAGGTAGTCGAGGCCACGCTGGATACCGCGGCGGGTCTGGCAGAGCTCGAGAATCGTGCCGATGTACTCCGACGGCGCGAGGATGGTGGCGCGAACGACCGGCTCGTACACCTCCGCGATCTTCCCCTCGGGATACTCCGACGGGTTCGTGACCGTGTGTTCGGAGCCGTCCTCCATCACGACGCGGTAGACGACGTTGGGTGCGGTGGAGATGAGGTCGAGGTTGAACTCCCGCTCGAGCCGCTCCCTGACGATCTCCATGTGAAGCAGCCCGAGGAAGCCGATCCGGAACCCGAACCCGAGCGCACCGGAGGTCTCCGGTTCGTAGGTGAGCGCCGCGTCGTTGAGCTGGAGCTTCTCGAGCGCCTCGCGCAGCTCGCCGAAGTCGTCGCCGTCGATCGGGTAGAGACCTGCGTAGACCATCGGGTTGGGGTGGCGGTAGCCGCCGAGGTCCTTGGCCGCAGGACGGGAGTCGATGGTGACCGTGTCGCCCACCCGGGACTGGCGCACATCCTTCACGCCGGTGATCAGGTAACCCACCTCGCCCACGCCGATGGCGTCCGACTTGATGGGCTCGGGCGAGATGACGCCCACCTCCAGCAGCTCGTGCGTGCCGCGGGTGGACATCATGAGGATGCGCTCGCGGTGCTTGAGCTCGCCGTCGACCACCCTGACGTAGGTGACCACGCCCCGGTACGTGTCGTAGACGGAGTCGAAGATGAGCGCGCGGGCCGGAGCCGTCGGGTCACCGACGGGGGCTGGCACCATGTCGACGACGTGATCGAGCAGTTCCCGCACGCCGTCACCGGTCTTGCCGGAGACGCGGAGGACATCTCTGACGTCGCAGCCGATGATGCCTGCAATCTCGGCGGCGTACTTGTCGGGGTTCGCGCTGGGCAGATCGATCTTGTTGAGCACCGGGATGATGGTGAGGTTCGCGTCGATGGCCAGGTAGAGGTTGGCCAGCGTCTGCGCCTCGATGCCCTGCGCCGCGTCGACGAGCAGGATCGCGCCTTCGCACGCCTGGAGCGACCGGGAGACCTCGTAGGTGAAGTCGACGTGCCCCGGAGTGTCGATCATGTTGAGGACGTGCGTGACGCCGTCCTTATCCCACGGCATCCGGACGGCCTGGGACTTGATCGTGATGCCGCGCTCGCGCTCGATGTCCATCCGGTCGAGATACTGGGCGCGCATCTGGCGAGCGTCGACGACACCGGTGAACTGCAGCATGCGGTCGGCCAGCGTGGACTTGCCGTGGTCGATGTGTGCAATGATGCAGAAGTTGCGGATGATCGCCGGGTCGGTCTTCCCTGGGCGCGGAGCAGGCATTCGTCTCCTCGTCGATGAACTGGGACAGGCCATACTCTCACGACTGCCGCGATTTTGCAGGCCGGGACCTGCTCAGGTAATCTTGACCGTCGCGTGCAAACGCGAGACCGAGTAATCACAAACTTCACCGTAAAGAGGCTTGCCCAGTGGCGAACATCAAGTCCCAGCAGAAGCGCAACAAGACCAACGAGAAGGCGCGCCTGCGCAACAAGGCCGTCAAGTCGGCTCTCCGCACCCACGTCCGCAACGCCCGCGCCGCCGTCGCCGAGGGCGACCCCGCGAAGGCCGCCGCGCTCGCCGCTGTTGCCAACCGCAGCCTCGACAAGGCCGTGAGCAAGGGCGTCATCCACAAGAACCAGGCTGCCAACCGCAAGTCGGCCATCTCGCAGGCTGTCGCCGCTCTCTGAGCCCAGCTCTCAGCGCTCCAACAACAGCGTCTTGACCCTCGGTCGTCAGGGCGCTGTTTTCGCGCGCCCTGAATCAGCTCAGCGTCGCCGGAGCTTGAGCACCCCGAGCACCATCCTCTCAAGCGCGAAGTCGGCGTTGGTGGCGGCGCCCTTGACCTCGCCGTCGGCAATGCCGATGATCCTGATCGCCGACGCCACAGCGCCTGATTGCCAGTTGCTGGCCGCTCGGGAGTAGTCCTTGATCTTCCAGTACGGAATGCCAATCTGGCGGGCCATGTCAGCGTCGCTCAGCCGGCTCCCCTGCGCATCGAGGTAACGTCCCATCCCGCGGAACGCGCCGGCCATCGCGCTGGTCACCAGGACGGGCGCGGCGCCCGTCGACAAGGCCCACCGCAGCCGTTCCAGCGCCAGGCTCGCATTGCCGGCCAGGACGGCGTCGGCCACGGCGAAGCTCGTGACCTCCGCCCTCCCCGCGAAATACCTCCGGATGAGCGCGGCGTCGATCTCACCGGATCCGGCATCGGAGGCTAGTTGGGACACGGCGGCGGCGAGGCTGCGCAGGTCGTGCCCCACCGCGGCGACCAGCTCGCCCGCGGCCTCCTGACTGATGCGCACCTTGTGTCGCTTGGCTTCCGCTGCAACGAATTTCGGCAGCTCCCAGGGCTTGATCGCCGCCACCTGCTCGACCTGCACCTTCGCCTTCTTCAGCTTGTCGACCAGGCCCTTGCCCTTCATCCCGCCCTGGTGGACGAGGATGAGGCACAGGTCCTCGGGCGGGTCCGCCGCGACGGCCACGAGTTGGTCGACCACCTCAGGTGGGCAGGCGCCGACGTCGTCGATGATGGCGATGATGTGCGAAGAGAACAGCGAGCCGCCCACCACCTCCGACAGCATTGAATCGGCCAGTTCGGTGGCCTGGATCTCGTTGATGTCCGCCTCGGGGTGGGCCGCCAACGCCCGGCGTTTGGTGTCAGCCACAATCCGGCTGGCCAGAAGGCTCTCGGGACCGGTGATGAGGAGCGAGGTGCCGAACGCCGAGGTCATGGTGGATAGCTTGCCAGGGATCACCGTCAACTTCTCCCCCCTCCCGCTGGAATGCCGACGCCACCCGTGGCAGGCTTCATCATGTGAGTGAACGTATCGAGATCAGCACCATCGTCGACGCCCCCATCGAGGCTGCCTGGGCGGCCTTCACCGATGAGGACGCCATCCAGGCCTGGAACCATGCCAGCGACGACTGGCACTGCCCCCTCGCCAGCAACGACCTCCGTGAGGGGGGCGAGTTCAGCTACACCATGGAAGAGGTCGACGGCGACGAGTCGTTCGAGTTTGCAGGGACGTACACCACCGTCGTCGACCACCGGCTCATCGAGTACACGCTCGACGACGGGCGCTCGGTCAGCGTGACCTTCGAGACGCAGGCGGACGGCACCACGCTGGTCCAGCAGTCGTTCGACCCTGACGAGGAGGAGCCCACCGACCCGCAACGCGCCGGCTGGCAGGCCATCCTCGACAACTTCGCCGAGTACGCCGAGAAGGATGCCCAATGAGCGGGGCGATCCGGATCGGGATTCTCGGCGCCGCCGGGATCACACCGACTTCGCTGATCGAGCCGGCCCACACCAACCCGGACGTGGAGCTGGCCGCGGTCGCCGCCAGGGACAGGGCCCGTGCCGAGGAGTTCGCCGCCGAGCACGGCATCGCGCGAGTGGTCGACAGCTACGAGGCGCTCGTGGCCGACCCCGACATCGACGCGATCTACATTCCGCTTCCGAACTCACACCACGCGGCGTGGACGATTCGCTCGCTCCAGGCCGGCAAGCATGTCCTGGTGGAGAAGCCGTTCGCCTCCAACGCCGAGGAGGCGCAGCGCGTGGCGGAGGTCGCGGCCGCATCCGAGCTCGTCGTGATGGAGGCCTTCCACTACCGCTACCACGCCCTCACCAGGAAGATCATCGAACTCGTCGAGCTCGGCAGCATCGGGGAGCTGCAGGACATCACGGCGACGTTCAACATCAACCTGCCGGACCGCACCAACATCCGTTACCGCTACGACGTCGCCGGCGGAGCCACCATGGATCTGGGGTGCTACCCCCTGCATCTGGTGCGCAGCATCGTCGGTGAGGAGCCCACGGTCACCTCGGCCACCTACCGTCCGTCCCCCGAGGACGCCCGCATCGACGAGGCGCTCACGGCCGAACTCGAGTTCCCGTCAGGGGTGACCGCCACGATCTCCAGCTCGCTGCTCGAGGACGAGGAGGTTCAGACCGCCGTGCTCACGGGCACCCGCGGCACGATGGAGGTCTCGGGCTTCGTCAAGCCGCAGGAGGGTAACTGGTTGCGCGTCTCCGGCGAGAATCCGACCATGGAACTGCCCACGAAGCCCACCAGCTACGAGGAGCAGCTGGCGGTGTTCGTCTCGGCGATCCGGGAGGGCACCGAAGTGCTGACCGATCCCACCGACTCGGTCAAGACCATGCGGGTCATCGACGACATGTACCGCGCTGCGGGGCTCACGCCGCGCGAGACGCTGGAGGCATAACCACCCGGATCGGCGGTCAGTCGGCCGCCGGTCGGCGCTCCAGGAGCGGTGCAGGCCTCTCAGCGTCCTTTCCCATGCGCGGTCGAAGCCACAGGAAGCCGAGCACTGTCACGATGAGCGCCGCCGAGGCGTCGATGATCAGATCGATCATCGTGTCGTGGAGCGCCGACCGTCCGATCAGTACCTCCCCCGCCTCGGTCACGTACTTCTGCATGTTCGTGCCGAGCAGTGAGTCCGCCGTGAACTCGTAGATTTCCCACACGACGCCGCTCGCCAGGGCGAAGCAGAAGGCGAAGAAGGACACGAAAGCGGGGCTCAGCTCCACATGGAGGCGCTGTGAGTCGTTCAGCAGTTGCACCAGGACGAAGCCGAGCGCCCCGAGCATGGCGCCACTGAAGAAGTGCAGGACGTTGTCCCAGTACGGGATGCGGAAGTAGAACGAGCGCACCTCTCCCAGGTAGATGGCGCAGTAGAGGAACACGAAGAACGCGATCTCGATGGCGCTCGGAAGGTGCACGGCGAAGCGTCTCTGCACGATGAGGGGCAGGAACATCACCACGATCCCCAGCGCACACTGCAGCAGCATCAGAACGTAGTCGCTCTGCACCCGGACGCTCGGATCAGCGGACGCCGCCGGTGCCGTGGCCAACCGGACCGACGCGAAGACGATGGAGCCCATCAGGGTCACCAGCAGGATCGCCCGGACGACGGTTCGAGCTTCGGGCATGTGGGAGCGGGTCACGCCCCCATCGTGGTGCATTCCCGTTGCCCGACGAAATTGGTGCCCACCATCATCCGGCGGTGCGGATCACGAGCCCGTCCCCGCGCCGTGCGACGGCGACGTCGCCATCCATGTCGGTTCTGGCCACCGTCATGCCGAGGTCTCGGCTCAGTTTCATGGTGCTCGCCGACGGGTGACCGTACGAGTTGCCCTCTCCGGCCGACGCCACCGCGACGCTGGCCGACGTCACCTCGAAGAACCGCGGGTCCTGGCGTGAGGAGCCGTGGTGCGGCAGCTTCAGCACGTCGACGGAGAGGTCGATCCCCTGCCGGGCCGCGGACCTCAGCGCAAGGCTCTGCCCGCCAGGTTCGAGGTCGCCGGCCAGCAGGACGCTGACGTCACGCGAGCGGGCAACCGCCACGACCGACGCATCGTTCTCCGCCGATCCCTCGCCGTCTGGCTCGGGTTGCCAGTCGGCGAAGGGCTCCGTGGCGGACACGGTCTGCCACTGCACCCAGCCGACCCCGAGGACTTCTCCCGCGGCCGCTTCGCGGACGACGACGCCGGCCTGCGTCGCGGCCGAGGCCAGCCAATCCGGAGGCGATCCCGCCCTCACCAGGATCAGCTCTGGACGAAACCTCGCTATGACGGCGGCCGCCCCACCGACGTGGTCAGAGTGGTAGTGGCTGAGTACCAGCATGGGCAGGGAGCGCACGCCGAGCGACTTCAGGCACGCCAGTGTCGGCGCAGCCTCCGGTCCTGCGTCGACCAGAACCGCCGCCCCTCCGCCCGCGTTGAGGACCGTCGCATCCCCCTGCCCGACGTCGCAGAACACCACCGCCCAGTCCCCGGGCCAGCCCAGCGTCACCGGTCGGACCACCGAGCCCCCGAGGATCGCGCCGATGAGAAGCACGAACCCCCACCGCCGCGCCAGGAGGCGGGGCAGCACCCACGTCGCACCCAAGGCGGCGCCGGCCACGATGGTCAAGCCCGCAGCGGTCGGCTGCCATTCCCACGCGGCTGACGGCAGGGCCGCTCCGCCGTCGGCCAGCCAGAGGATGGGTTGGGAGCACCAGCCGGCCAGCCAGCCCGGACCTACCGCCAACACGGGCACGAACCACAGGAGGGCAGCCCCAAGTCCCAGGATCGTGGTGGGACCGACGAACGGCCCCGCCAGGGCGTTGGTGACCACACCGATGACCGACACCTGCTCGCTTAGCGCCGTCACGATCGGCTGAGTCGCCACCTGCGCCGCTAACGGGATTGCGATCGCTTCCGCAAGCCAGCGCGGCGCCCATCTGGTCATGGCCCCCACCAGTCTGGGGCCGAGCAGCACGATGCCGGCACAAGCAGCCACCGACAGCGCGAACCCGGCCGACCTCGACAGCCACGGGTCCAACCACACCAGAGCAAGCACGGCGACGCTGAGTGCCCGGACACTCCGGCGTCCGCGGCCCACCCCGACGGCGGCGAGCGCCACCAGGCCCATCGCCGCGGCTCGCAGCACCGAGGGATCCTGACCGCAGAGGACAACAAACCCAAGTACCCCCGCGACCGCGGCAGCTCGCACGGCCCACCCTCGCACCCCGACGGCGCGGGCAACCGCGAGGACTACCCCGAGCATCAGCGTGAGGTTGGCCCCGGACACCGCCATGAGATGCGTCAGCCCCGTCGCCTGAAAGTTGTCACGCATGCCCCCATCGACCGCAGAGGTGTCACCGACCACGAGCGACGGGACCAGCGCAGCCTGATCGGGTGGCGAGTGGGCCACAGCCGACCGCAGCCCCGCCCTCATCGCGTTGGCGCCGGCGTCGAGGAGGCCTGGCTCCGCGGTCTGACGCACGACGCGGCGCAGCCGCAGCAGCGCGGCCGCCGCGTCGTCGCGCTCGGTTGCGGCCAATCGTCCCTCCAGGAGGTACTCGGCACCCGCGGTGAGCGACAGCAGTTCTTCGCCAACCGTCCCCACACCGATCACGACGATGGGAACCGCGGCTTGGATGCGGCGTCCCCGTGCTTCGGCCCAGACGAGTTCGGCCCGACCGATGCTCGCCTGACGTCCAGGCTGGGGCTCGGCCCTGAGCCTGAGCAGGACCGTCGCTGTGGCGCCCTCCTCGGCCAACTGGGCAACAGCAGACGTGTGACGATGGTGCGACTGCAGTCCCGCCGTGGAGGCCCCCACCGCCAGGACTGCCAGCGTGAGGGCGGTCCACCGACGCCCCGACCGCCCCGCCATCACGCCGAGCAGCCCCACCCCTGCGAGGAGGGCCATGACGACGTCCCGGCCCGGCGTCCAGCCCGCCGTTCCCATCCACGACGCGGCCCACGCTGCGGCCGCCACGGGGACGAGACGCCAGTCGTGCGGCCACGCCTGGTCGGTGCCGCCCATCAACCCACCCTGACCAGCGGAGCCAGTTTCTCAAAGGTCTTGGGTCCGATACCGCTGACCTCCTGGAGCTCAGCGACGGAGGTGAAGCGGCCATGCTCCTCGCGCCACGCCACGATGGACGCGGCCGTCACCGGGCCGATGCCGGGCAGGGACTCCAACTCCGCGGCGGTGGCGGAGTTGAGATCCAACTCTGAGGTGCTGCCTCCCTCCCCGCCATCGCCCTGTCGGATCTCACCCATCGGCTCGTCCCCCGTGCCGACGACGATCTGCATCCCGTCAGCGACGGGGGCCGCCAGGTTGAGCAGTGCCGCGTCCGCCTCCGGGGTCAGGCCGCCGGCGGCGAGGAGGGCGTCCTGGACGATGGAGGCGGCGGGTACCCGGACGACCCCCGGCCGGGCCACCGCGCCTGCCACATGCACCCGCACCGTCGGCGGTGCGCTCGGCGAGGGTGGTGGGGTCGAAGTGACCACGACGGGGGCGACAGGAATCTCCGTCGCGGCACTGCGGCCCAGGGCCGCGAACGCCACTCCTACCGCGCACAGCAGCAGGACCACGACGACGGCCACGTGTCGCGCGGTCACGGCGGGCATGGACCACGGCGCAGGCGTCGTGGCCGGGCGGGTTAGCGGCTCGACGCTCTCGGCGCCCCCATCCGGTACGGCGTTGGCCGGCAGCGCGACGTCGGCATCCGCCTCGGGGGCAGCCCGACGGGGTGCGCTGAGCGGCGGCAGGCCGGCGCTGACGAACGCGAGCCGGGCGCGAGCCAGTTCCTCGGCTTGGTTGGGCTGCATGCCCGCATCGTCGTCAGCGTCGACCCGCTTTTCCCACGCGGATCCTCACCTGTGGACAGGGCACGCCGAGTCGTCAGCGTGAGGTCACTGCGGGACGATGCTCAGCATCTTCGGCAGCCGGGCGATCACCTTGGCTACCCCGCGTCCGTCGAGGCTCCGCTGGACACCCGCGTCGGCGAGCGCCATCTCAACGGCTTCGTCCTCGGAGATGTCAGCCGCGACCTCGAGCTTCGCGCGGATCTTGCCCTGGATCTGCACGACCATCGTCACGGTGTCGTCCACCGTGAGCGAGAGGTCGGCCTCAGGCCAGGCGCTGTTGGCCACCGACGGCTGCAGGCCCAGAACTTCCCACATCTCCTCGGCCACGTACGGCGCGACGACGCTCAGCGACTGGGCCACAAACATGACAGCCTCGCGCACGGCGGGATCAGCGGGTCCGGCCTGCCCGTCGATGGTCTTGCGGGTGGCGTTGACCAGCTCCATCGTCCGCGCCACGGCCACGTTGAACCGACCGGAATCGAGCAGCGTCGTGATCTCGGCGATCGCCTTGTGGGTGGCCTTTCGCAGCTGGGCGTCACCGTCGGCGAAGTCCACCGTGAGCGGCGAGGTGACGTCGGCCGCCAGGCGGTAGGCGCGCTGCAGGAACTTCAGGCTCGATGCCGGGGACATCTCGGCCCAGTCGATGTCGTCCTCCGGCGGTCCGGCGAAAACCATCGTGAGCCGCACGGCGTCGACGCCGAACTCGTCGATCTGTTTGCCCAGGTCGACGCCGTTGCCGAGCGACTTGCTCATGGCGCGGCCCTGGTTAATGACCTGGCCCTGGTTGAGCAGCCGGAGCATGGGCTCGTCGAAGTCGACCAGACCCATGTCGCGCAGCACCTTGGAGAAGAACCGCATGTAGAGCAGGTGCAAGATCGCGTGCTCGACGCCGCCGACGTACTGCGCCACCGGCATCCAGTTGCGCACGTCCTGGGGGTCGAACGGGCCCTCGGTGTAGCCGGGCGAGCAGTAGCGGAAGAAGTACCAGGACGAGTCGACGAAGGTGTCCATGGTGTCGGTGTCGCGCCTGGCGTCCTCACCGCAGGAGGGGCAGGGGACGTTGACCCAGTCGGTGGCAGAAGCCAGAGGGGAGGTGCCCTTCGGGGCGAGCGCCGCGCCGCGGAGGTCGGGGAGGCGGACCGGCAACTGATCGTCGGGCACCGGCACCTCGCCACAGCTCGGGCAGTGGATCACCGGGATGGGGCAACCCCAGAAGCGCTGGCGTGACAGCAGCCAGTCGCGCAACCGGAACTGGACCGTGCCGGTGCCCATCTGGTCTGCCTCGAGCTGCTCGATGATGCGGGCAACGCCCGCGGCCTTGTCGCTGAGTCCGTCCAGGAGGCCGGAGTTCATGTAGGCCCCGTCGCCGACGGTGGCCACGCCCGTCTGCGCCGGATCGGTGCCGTCGACGTCGAGGACGGTCCTCACCGGAAGGTCGAACTTCCGCGCGAAATCGAGGTCACGCTGGTCGTGGGCCGGTACCGCCATGATGGCGCCTGTGCCGTAGTCGGCCAGGACGTAGTCGGCGGCCCAGATGGGCACCTGCTCACCGTTGACGGGGTTGGTGGCGTGCACCCCGAGCCAGACACCGGTCTTCTCATTCTCGGTCGACTGGCGTTGAATCTCGGTGGTCCGCTTCACCTGCTCGAGGTACTCCTCGAACGCCGGCCGGCACTCGTCCGTGACGAGTTCCTGCGCCAGCTCGCCGTCGGGAGCCACCACCATGAACGTTGCCCCGAACAGGGTGTCCGGACGGGTCGTGAAGACCGTGATCGGCGCCTGCCTGCCCTCGACGCGGAAATCCACGTGCGCACCCTCGGAACGGCCGATCCAGTTGCGCTGCATCGCGAGCACATGGTCCGGCCAGCCGCCCTCGAGCTGGCTCATGTCGTCGAGCAGCTCCTGGGCGTAGTCAGTGATCTTGAAGTACCACTGGTTGAGCTTGCGCTTGGTGACGGGGGTCTTGCAGCGTTCGCAGGCGCCGTCGACGACCTGCTCGTTGGCCAGCACCGTCTGGTCCTTCGGGCACCAGTTGACGAACGAGTCCTTGCGGTAGGCGAGCCCACGCTCGTAGAACCGGTTGAAGAGCCACTGGGTCCAGCGGTAGTAGTCCTCGTCCGACGTGTGGAGGCGACGTGACCAGTCAAGGCTCAGCCCATACCGTTTGAACGAACGGGCCTGCGTCTCGATGTTGTTGTAGGTCCAGGTGGCGGGGTGGGCGTCGGCCCTGATCGCCGCGTTCTCCGCGGGCAACCCGAACGAGTCCCAGCCGATCGGGTGCAGCACGTCGTAGCCGCGCAGGCGCCAGTAGCGGGCGACGACGTCGCCCATCGCGTAGGCCTCGGCGTGACCCATGTGGAGGTCGCCCGACGGGTACGGGAACATGTCAAGCACGTACCGGCGCTCACGCGACCCGTCATCCAGGGGCTTGAAGGTCTCGTCTTCCTCCCAGAAAGCCTGCCACTTCTCCTGGGCCTGGACCTTGTCGTACTGTGCGGCCTCTTGGCTCACGACTATTTCTCCTGATGCTGGTTCGCGGGCGCGCCCAGACGGCGCGAAGGCTCAATATACCTCCGAGCCACGGGGGCGCGATTCACTCGAGGAACGCGTCCACCTCCGCGGCGGACGGCGGTTGGGCGCCCTTGCGCGTGCAGACGATCGCGGCGGCCGCTGCCCCGCGCGCCAGTGCCGCCGCGACGTTGTCGGGATCCTCGGCGAAGGCGGACAGGAAACCCGCCATGAAGGTGTCCCCTGCGCCGACGGTGTCCACCACCTGAACCCGGTTCCCAGGGACCCGGATCACCCGTCCGTCGGGCTTGACCGCCGCGACGCCGTCGGCGCCGAGCGTCACGATGAACAGGCTGAGCCCGAACTCCGCCGCCCAGGCCTCGGCGTAACCGAGCGGGTCGGTGTCATCGTCCACGAGCCAGGCAATGTCCTCGTCCGAGGCCTTGACGATGCCCGCATGGCCGCCGACGGCGGTCATCAGGTCGGTCACGAGCGCGAAGTAGGCGGCGCGATCCGGAAGGCACGACGGGCGGACGTTGATGTCGAAGCTGACTGCCGCCTGGGTGGAACGCACGAAGTCGAGGACCCGCTTCGCCCCGGGGCCGATGACGGCACCGATCGAGCCGAAATGCAGCCAGTCGTCGCTGTCGAGGACCGGGAACTCGTCGGCCTTCCAGTTGAAGTTGCTGGTGCCCTCGAAGTGGAAGGTGTAGGAGGCATGCCCGCGTTCGTCGAGCGAAACCACGGCCACAGACGTCGGGTCGTCGGTGGAGACGGAGATATCGGTCTGTACGCCTGACGCCTCGAGGTGGCTGCGGAGCTGTCGGCCGAACGCGTCGTTGCTCAGCCGCCCCAGGAAGTGCGAGTCCCGGCCGAGCTTGGCCAGGGCCGCCGACGTGTTGAGTGGACCGCCACCCGACCGGGCGATCCACCGGCTTTCGGCCGGGGAGATCGACTCCTCGGGCATCAGATCAATGAGGGCTTCACCGCACACCACGAAACGCATGGCATGACACTACCCGCATTCGGACCACCGGCTCGGGGGGATCCCCAGTTGGTGCATCACCTCCAAGGTCCCGGTCACGGGATGGTCCGGGGCCACGCGGCCCAACTGCTCGATGAGCGAGGTGTACTCCGCTCCTCCCCCGCGGAGCCAGGAGGCCATCGCCAGCACCGCCAGCACCTCCCCCTGCCCCTCCTCAGGGACGACGGTGCGCGCGCGGAGGAGATTGGGCCAGGCAGCCTTGGCCGACTCGATGGTGAACGCACCGACGACGCCATCAGCCAGCTCGGTGTCAGAGAGAAGCAGCGCCAACTCGAGGGCGTCGTCATCCGACAGGCGGTCCTCGGCCAGCAGCAGCTCCCACAGCCGATCCTCGGGATCGGCAGTCTCCCCCAGCGCCTCGACGACGCGATCGACCTCGGAGGGACTCGCGGGATGCCAGGTCTCGACGGCGGACACCGCTTCGGCGCGGTCGTGAGAGATGACTCTCCCCTCATAGACCGCCTGCGCCGCCACCGAGGATGTGTCGAACTCGAACGGGAACGGCTCCCCGTCGTCGAGCGACCAGTAGCGAGTTCCGTCAGTCACGAGTGACTCCCGCACCCGCGTCGGACCCAGGGCTGCGGTGAGTTCTGTCACGGAGAGGAACGCAAGATCGGGGTCGGCTGCGTAGCCGAGGATCACGAACTCGTCCGCGCCCACCTCATGGGCGGCATTGCTGATCTGCGCCGAGATCTGCCGTGGTCCGCGCAGGTGCCAGTCGAGGTCCAACCGGGCGGTGAACCCCACGGTCGAGCCGACCATGCCCATCACCACGCAGGATTCCGCCGGGTGGAATCCGAACAGGACGGCTGGCACGGCGAGCAGGTCCGCGCGGGTGGTGCATTTCATCACAGGTATCGTCATGCCTGCACCTTCGGCACGAGGACCGCGCAATTGCCGTGCCAGTACCTGCTTGTGGACAACCTCCCCGTCGGTGACGACGGGTGGCGGGTCTGGGTACGCTGGATCGATCATGAGCAATCAGCAGTGGCCTCCCCCGGGCAGTCAGCAGAACAACCCGTGGGCGCAGCAGGATCCGAACTGGCGTCCGCAGCAGTTCCACGACGCTCAGGGCCGAGACCCGCGCCAGCCGTTCGGCCAGTCCGACCACCGGCAACCGTCCATCGAAGAGTTGACCCCACCGCGCAAGAGCAAGGGCGTCTGGGGGATCGTGATCGGCGTGGTCGTCCTCATCGCGACGCTGCTCGTCGGTGCTCAGTTCTTCACCGGCGGCCCGGCCGAGCCAGCCGCACCTGTCTCCGCCAGCGCCGACGCCCAGGCGACCCCGACCGAGAGCCGAACGGGCAACTACATCCCGTTCGAGGGCAACGGTGACGGGATCTTCGAAATCGTCGATTACCAGTGGGGCGAGCAGAAGCTGCGTCTGCGCATCCGGGTGGAGATCGAAACGGGCGAATACGGTTTCGCGGTGTTCGCCTTCACCAATGAGAGCCGGGACAGCTACGATCCGGTGGACCCCAGCTCGTTCATCGTCAGGGCAGGCGAGCCCGTCGAACGCGAGGTCACGTTCTACATGCCCCAGGCGGACTCGACCATCGTGTTGACCACCCCATCGGGTCGGGTGGCCCTCAACGCGCTGCCGGTCGAAGCACCCTGAGCACTCGCCGACGACGCGTCAGGAGATGGGAGGAGCGGCGGCGGGAGCGTTGGCTTCAGCGGCGACCCTGCGCTCTTCGATCGCGTCCGGGTGATCCTTCGACAGAAGAACGACGCCGTACACGGCCAGCGCGCCGAAGCCAGCCATGCCGAGTGCGGGCCCGACCCCCATGCCTGCACCCTCGCCGAGGACGAGGAGGCCAAACAGGACTGCGACGAACGGATCCACCGTCGTCATCGTCCCCACTGTGATCTCCGCCGGTCCTGAGGCGTAGCCCTGCTGGATCATCCACACCCCGAGGCCGTAGCAGGCCACCATCATCGCGATGGTGCCGAGGACAGCGGGCTCGGCGAAGGATCGGTCGTGCTTGAGGATCATGTCCATGGCTGCCTTCATGAGACCGGAGGCCAGCCCGTAGAAGGTCGCTCCCACCGACGACCACATCATGGCCTTCAGCCAGGGAGCCGACTTCGTGGCGACGTACGACAGGACCGCGCACACGAGGCACACCACCACGAAGGCAACGAACATCGGCGCGAACGTCACGTTCTGCACCGCCGTTGCGAACGTCGAGGAAAACATCGTGAAGCCCACCACGCCCGTCACTGTGATCGCGACCGCGCGCCAGATCTTCCCGGAGAGCTTGTGCTTGTGGATCCGGGCGGCCAGAAGGACGGACCAGGGAACAGCCAGGATGCCGACGGGTTGCACCACCGTGACAGGCGCGAACGACAGTGCGACGAGGTGGATGCCCGCTCCCGCGAACACGAACGTGAGTCCGAGCAACCACTTGGGGATGCGGAACAGCGACAACAGACCGGCGATCGTGAGCCGGTTCGACGAGGCCGTGCCGGTCGGATCGAACGTGCTCTTGACTCCGAGACTCTGCAGGATCGCCCCGCTCGCGAAGAGGAACGAGGAGACAACCTGCATTCCGATGGCCAGCCAGATCACTACCGAGGCCCCTTTCGTCCGGACGCACGAAGACTAGCCCACGGCCGCGCCCTCGGGCAGAGCGACGGTGCCCGCAGGCGAACATCGCTCACTGATAGACGACGACCTTGTCCCCCTCGCGGGAGGCGTCGAAGAGCGCCATGACGGCCTGCTTGTCACGGACGTTGACGCATCCGTGGGAGGCGCCGTCGTAGCCACGCGCCGCGAAGTCCGCCGAATAATGGACGGCCTGCCCGCCGGAGAAGAACAGCGCGAACGGCATCGGCGAGTCGTACAGGCTGGACACATGGTCGCGGGACTTCCAGTAGACCGAGAAGACGCCGTTTCGAGTGGGGGTCTGCACGGATCCGAACCTGACGTCCATCGTCGACTGGATCTTGCCGTCGATCACCCAGGCGAGCCTGCGCTGCGACTTCGAGATGCAGATGACGCGGCCCTGCAGACAGCGGTCGTCCAGCACCATGGCCGGGGTCGGCGCCTTCTCGGGCACGACGTTGTTGAGTTCGTCGGAGGTCGGCTTGCGGGTCATGCCGTAAAGACGGTCAAGGGTTCGCTGATCGACCTCGCCCGTGACCGGGATCTGCCGCTTCTCCTGGAATCCACGGACCGCCTCCGTCGTCTTGGGCCCGTAGGTCTCGGCGATCGCGTCGTGGAACCAGCCGATCTGCTTCAACCTCGCCTGCAGGTCCTTGACGTCGTCGCCCTGGCTGCCGGGCGCGAGGATCGCAGGGCCGGGCCGCAGCACGTTGTACATCTCGTCCTGCGTGGGCTGACGCGTCATGGCGTTCAGCACGTCGAGGGTGGCCTGGTCGACGGCGCCGGTGGCGCGTAGCCCCCGCTTGGTCTGGAACCCTTCGACGGCCAGCCGGGTGGCGTCGCCGTAGCTTCCGGTGATCTTCCCCTCGAACCACTCCAGCTGCAGCAGGCGGTGCTGCAGGTCCCGCACCGAGTCGCCGCTGGCGCCCTGCTCCAGCAGTGCCGGCGGCGCAGGTGGCGCCTCCGGCTCGGGCCGGACGGTCTCGGTTTCCGCCGGCGTGGGTTGGGGTTCAGGAGAGGGGCTTGGCTCAGGCGACAGCACCGGGCTGGAGGTCAGGGTGGGCGTCGGCCTTGAGGTGGGGGTGAAGATCGGCGAGGAGACAACGGTCGGCGCCGGGCTTGTCGGCTCCCCGATCGGAGCGGGGTCGCTGTCCTCGGGGCTTGGCTCGGGGGCCACAACCGGAGGACGGGGCGTCGCCAGGATGTCCGGGGCCATGGCACCCGGGGCGCATCCCGTGGCCAGGATCGCGGTCACGGCCATGGCTGTGAGGAGACGCCTCGCGCCGGGGAAGGAAAACACGCTGGACCTCGCAGGGGGAAGAACTGGGTAGCCAGCGGCAGCATAAACCGATCTATCGGCGGTGTGCGGGTAACACGCGGTGTGGGTCACGGGGAACTCCTTCGAGAGGCTTCACCCTTGTCTACGCACGAGCGACGGTTCCCGGTTGAGTAGATCTTCAGCGATCTCCAGCAGAGCGGTCCTCAAGGGGGCCGCCTCCGCGGCAAAGCCCTTCTGGCGCTCGACGTAGTCGGCCCGCCCCGCCGGCGTCTCCACACGGATCGGTTCAATTCCCCAATCGCTGAGGTCGTAGGCGGACGCAGCCATGTCCACCCGTCGGATCCTTCTCGCGAGCCGGAACGTGTCCAGCAGGACCGTTGACGGGACGGCCGGGCTCAATTTCGAGGCCCACTTGTACAGATCCATATTCACGTGGAGGCAACCCGGTTGATCCAACTCGGCCTGCCGATCCCTTGAGGGAGCGACCAGGTTGAGGGGTTTCGCAGCGGGGGTGAAGAACCGGAACGCGTCGAAGTGGGAACATCGACACCCCACGTCCTCCACGATCTTCGCCAGCGCGTCCGGCGGGAAGCGCAGTTGCAGGTAGGGGTGGCGTGTCTCGTCGGGCTCGAGGCGGTAGACCATGGCCCACTCGTGCATCCCGAAGCAACCGAACCTGGGGGCTGCGGAGGCGGTCGCGGCGAGGAGGTCCCGCGCGGTCACCACTGTCGCCCCTCGCTTGGCCAGGAAGGCTCCCACGTCGAGGCGTGCCACACCGTCGACGGAGGAGTAGAACGGGCGGTCTGCGTACTCGGCGGCGTCGTCCAGCGCCACGCCCGCTCCGGGATGCCACTGGGCGAGCTGGCTCGGCCGCAGGTTGTAGTAGTGGAAGAGGAAGTCGTCGACGGGGTGGCGCTGGCCGCGGTCGCGCCGGTAGACGACGTCGGCCAGTTCGCCCTCGACCTCCACGCGGTGGGTTTCTGCCGCCGCGCGCCAGACCTGCGCCTCCAGCGTCGTCACAAAGGCCCCTTCAACTGGCCCCGGCGTCGCCGCCAGTCCGGCAGAGCCGCATCCATCCGCGCGTAGAACGCGGGGCCGTGCCCCCGCTCCCACAGATGGGTCAGCTCATGCACGAGCACGTACTCGAGTAATTCGGGCCTCCGCTCGGCCAATGCGATGTTGAGGCTGATGGCACCGGTGGCCGGCTGGCAACTCCCCCATCGGCTGGTCATCCGCCGGTACCGGAAGGTCGAGGCCGCGCGCCCCGTGATGGCCGCCCACCGATCGTGCAGTGCCGGCACGGCCGATTGGATCTCCGCGCGGTAGAGGTTTTCAAGCGCCTGGCGGCGCTCCCCCTCGTCCGCGGCGCTCAGCCTGATCGTCCGGCCGTCGACTCGGGCGCTGACGCGGCGTCCCTCCTCCAACCGGACCTCGTGCCATTCTCCCCACAGCAGGGCGCGCCCCCCATCGGTCAGGGGCTCCCGGGCGGGTGCCATGAGCCGCGCCTTCGCACGCGCCTGGACGATCCAGTCGCGCTGGCTGATCACGAACCTCTCCACGTTCTCCGCGGGGGTGCGGTACGGCGCCGAGACGCGCACACGGCCGTCGGGGGGCAGCACGCGCAGGCGGATGTTCTTGATGTCCTTGTAAGTGACCTCCGCCTCGATCCCGTCCACCGTGAGGGAGTCCGTCCACAACGTCCGTTTGTTCATGCGGCGCATCGTAGGCACCCCCTCCGACATTTCGCCGACTTGTTCTAATGCTGCACCGCCGTAGCGTCACCGCCCACCAAATGTACCCGTGCCCTGTGCTCAGGCCGACCCCGATTCGGAGATGCGAAGGCCGTGCGTGCACACTGGAACACGTGCCCCCCGAACTCATCGTGTTAGCGCTCGTTGTCGTCGTTGCTCTGGCCTTCGATTTCACCAACGGATTCCATGACACGGGTAACGCGATGGCGACGTCGATCGCCACCGGCGCCCTGCGTCCGAAGACCGCCGTGACCCTGTCGGCAGTGCTCAACCTCATCGGCGCCTTCCTGTCGGTGGAGGTGGCCCTGACGGTCACCAACGCCGTGGTCAACATCCAGGACTCGAGCGGGGCTCCGCGACCCGAACTCATCGGGGACGGGGGCATGGCACTGCTGATGATCATCCTGGCCGGTCTCGCCGGTGCCATCATCTGGAACCTGCTCACCTGGCTGCTCAGCCTGCCGTCCAGTTCTTCGCACGCCCTCTTCGGAGGGCTTGTCGGTGCGACGATGGCGGGCCTCGGGGTCAACGGGGTCAAGTGGGTCGGGGACGGAACGAAGCTCGACGGTGTCGTCGGCAAGGTCATCCTGCCCGCCCTGATGTCGCCGGTCGTCGCTGTTCTGGTGGCCGCCGTCGGTACCTGGTTGGTGTTCCGGATCACCCGGGGCGTGGCCGAGAAGTACCGTGAGAGCGGCTTCAGGTGGGGCCAGATCGGTTCGGCGAGCCTCGTGTCTCTCGCGCACGGCACCAACGACGCCCAGAAGACGATGGGCGTCATCACGCTCGCGCTCATCGCCACCGGCGCGTGGACCGACCTCACCGCCGTCCCGTTCTGGGTCAAATTCACCTGCGCCCTCGCCATCGCTCTGGGCACCTACCTCGGCGGCTGGCGGATCATCCGCACCTTGGGCAAGGGGCTGGTGGAGATCGCGTCCCCGCAGGGCATGGCCGCCGAGTCGTCCTCGGCCGCGGTCATCCTCGCCTCAAGCCACATGGGCTTCGCCCTGTCCACCACCCACGTCGCCACGGGCTCGATCCTCGGCACAGGCATCGGCAAACGCGACGCCACCGTCAACTGGCGGATCGCCGGGCGAATGCTGCTGGCGTGGGGCATCACCCTGCCAGCCGCGGGCCTCGTCGGTGCAGCCCTGTGGGTCGTCGGTCACCTCATCGGCGGCCTGCCAGGTGCGCTCGTGGTGTTCTCGATCCTCGTCGCGGCCTCGGCCTGGATGTACCAGCGCTCGAAGCGCAGCGCAGTGGACCACCGCAACGTCAACGACGAATGGGTTGAGCTCGCCACGGCCCAGAGCCCCGGCGCTCCCGCCGTCATCCCTGAGGAGCCGCTCGTCATCGACGAGAGCGCCCCGGCCGCTGAGGAGGTCAAGCAGTGAACACAGTGTGGCTTGCGCTCGAAGGGGCGGGAAATGTGCTGCTGGCCGGCCTCGTGCTGGGGGCCGGGCTGCCGGCGATCTTCGCCATGGGCATCCGAGCGCTCAGCTGGGGTTCCGGCACGATGGTCAACACCGAGGACCACAGTCCCCACCTGGTGGGCCGCGTCGTCGGCTACGCCTGCTTCGCGATCGTGGTGGTGGCCATCCTTCTGGGCGTCGGCGTCATCGTCGCGAGCGGGATGGGGATGCGTCTGTCCTTCGACAGCGTCATCCCGATGTTCGTCCCCAAGTGACGCCTGAGCGTCCTACGCCTGGACGGTGACCCCGCCATCCCCCCGGATACAGCGGACCAGCCTCTCGTGACGTCCGACCCGACAGCCGTCCCACACGACTGATTCGACGACAGAGCCCTCCACGACGGCGCCCTCACCGATGACGCTCTCGCCCCCGTTCGCGAGAAGATTGGCCGTGAGGTAGTCAGCGGGCGTGCCGGTGTCGACGACCGGACCGTGTGCCTCCACGAACTCCAGGCGGCCGCGCTCATGCTCCCCAGCCCACACCTCGTCATAGAGGCCGCTGAACCCCGTCGGCAGGTCGCGGACGAAGCGGTTGGGCAGCAGGGAGACCCCGACGTAGTTCCAGCCGCCGAAGTCGCCGACGCCGTCGGCCGGTGTCACCAGCAGACGGGGCAACTCCCCGTCCCAGTTGCTGATCAGCGTGGTGAGGTCGTCGACCAGCCAGGCGTCGGCGTTGTGGATGAGCACGTCGCGGTCCCCGATCCATCCCGCCAACTGTGCGATCGCCCCACCGCTACCGAGAGGCTCCTCCTCGTAGGAGATGTGGACGCCCGTGCCGTCCAGGTGTCGCCGGACCTGGTCAGCCAGGTGGTGCGCGTTGACGGCGGACCCGCTCACAAACGGCCTGATCCTGCGCAGCGCGTGATCGAGCAGGGGCACGCCGGCCACCGGGCATAACGCCTTGGGCCTGAACTCGGTGAGGGGGCGCAACCGGGTGCCCAGTCCCGCGGCCAGCACGACGCCGGCGGGTGGGGAACTGATCGGCATGGCATCTCCTGACGCTGCGGGTGGACAGGGACCGTCGCCCTGAACTGCGCCCATTGAACCGGATCAGCCACGGCGGCGCCACACCTGTGACTACGCTCAGGACGTGGGCGCTGAGATCGAGACCACCGAGGACGGCCATCACATCGTCGTGGGCGGCCGACGCTGGCGCGCCACGGATCCCGCTATCCCGGAGACGCTGAAGGCACAGCTGGTCGGCGCCCTCATGGACGCACGGCGCGCCGTCAAGGCCGACGGCGATGCGGCGCGCCACCGCGTCCAGGACGCGAAGGTCGCCCTCGGCGAGCGCGGCGACCCGTGGTGGGAGGAGGCCACTACGGAGGGTCTGACCACCCGCATCGACTCCACCATCCGGGCCCTGCTCCGCCGCCGCCCCGACGGCACCATCTGCCCCAGCGAGGTGTCGCGCGTGGTGGGCGGCGATGGTTGGCGCGATCTCATGGACGCGGTACGTGACCGCGCCTGGGCGCTCCGCGATCGCGGGGAGGTCGACGTGCTCCAGGCGGGCGCGCCCGTGGAACCTGGTGCCCGAGGCCCGATCCGCATCGGTCGAGGGCCGCAGTTCCCCGAGTAGCCCTCCGCTCCCTGAGCTTGTCCCCTCCGCTCCCTGAGCTTGTCCCCTCCGCTCCCTGAGCTTGTCCCTTCCGTTCCCTGAGCTTGTCGAAGGGTCACGGCACCGTGGTCGACCGCCGCCCCTGTCCACGGGGGCGGCGACCACAGCCGGGGCCGTTACCCTTCGACAAGCTCAGGGAACAGCCGGGGCCGTTAGCCTTCGACAGGCTCAGGGCCTTGATTGGCCCCTGTCCACGCGGCAGCCCTCTCCCCCGCGGCGGCACCGCGTCTCAGCGCGCCCTGGAGGGAGGCCTCGCCTGCGTCGGTAGCCACGTAAAGGCCTGGACCCGCCTCGATGGTCGGCGCTTCCCTGCCCGGCAGGACCGGCGTGAGGGCGTCGCGCACCACGTGCGCGGCGACCACCCGCCAGTCGGCCGTCGAGCTCCCGTAGATCGCCTCCGCGTGCCGCCTGACCTCAGATTCCGTCGGCTGCCGGTCCTCGCGCCACAACGTCGATGCCTGCACGAGGTGCCGTCCCGCCGGGGCGTAGGACGGTTGGGCGTTGCTCACGACGGCGGTGTTGACCACCGGTCCCCGCCGATCCACCTCGAGGTGGAGGAGATTCGATCGGGTTGGCGCCACGGGGGCGTCGAACCACCAGGTGGCGAGCCCGCGGGCCGGCGCAGGCGACGGCCCACCCGCGAGGGCCACAGCGGTCCACGGGTCGGTCGCGATGATCACCGATCTGGCGCGCCAGGTGTCACCGTCGGTCTTCACGACCCAGCCCGAACCCTCAGGGGACACCGAGGTGACCCGCACCCCGCGCCTCACCTGTGCACCCGACCGCTCCGCGAGGCGGGCCGGCAATGCAGCCATTCCCTGGGCAGGCAGGCCTGGGGTTCCGAGCAGGAACCAGCCAACCAGGCCCCGGGTGAAACTCGCCGAGGTCGAGCCGGAGTCATCACCGATGACCCCGGCGAGAAATCCCTCGAGCAGGGAGCGCCAGAATCCGTGCACCTTGGCCTTGTCGAGCGATTCGCTGAGGGTGACGTCGGCGCCCGCACGGTCACCGAGCCACAGGGCCAGACGTCCGACTGCCCGCGGATCGCGCGCGGCCAGCCGGGCCGCAGCGCCCCGCCAAGGAGCCCGCGAGGGATCCATGATCTCGACGAGGCGGCCGTCAGTGCGCGCGCACACTCCACGCCCGAAGCTCCTGAGACCCAGCTCGCCGAGGTCCACCGCCTTTCTGAGGGCGGGATAGCCGGGGTTCAGCACCTGAAAGCCGACGTCCACTTTGAAACCGTCGACGAGTTCGGTGCGGACTCGGCCGCCGATCTCCTGAGACGACTCCAGGACCACGGGCGTCGCCCCTGACCGCTTGACGACGCGGGCCGCGTTAAGGCCGGCCACCCCCGCTCCGATGATGACGACGTCTGCATCCATCGCTTCAGCTCCTTCTCTCGTGCTCGGTGGGCTGTGTCTCGCGGGCGTCCCGGGCCTCGGAGAGCCGCTCCAGCGCCTCAGCCCGCTCGGCCTTCAGATCGATGATGGGGGTCGGGTAATCGAGGTCGCGGGCGAGCGCCGTGCGCCACGGTTCATGCACGGCCGCTCCGTCGATGGGACGCAGCTCAGGCACCCACCGCCGGACGAAGTCGCCGTTGGGGTCGAACTTCTGCCCCTGCAGGATGGGATTGAACACCCGGAAATAGGGGGCGGCGTCGGTGCCGGTGCCGGCGACCCACTGCCACCCGTGCTGGTTCGAGGCCAGGTCGGCGTCGGCCAGCCTGTCGAGGAAGTGGTCCGCACCGACCTGCCACCTCGTGTGGAGGTGCTTGATGAGGAAGCTCGCCACCACCATGCGCAGTCGGTTGTGCATCCACCCTTCGCCGAGCAACTGCCGCATCGCGGC
Source organism: Tessaracoccus flavus (assembly GCF_001997295.1). Taxonomy (NCBI): domain Bacteria; kingdom Bacillati; phylum Actinomycetota; class Actinomycetes; order Propionibacteriales; family Propionibacteriaceae; genus Tessaracoccus; species Tessaracoccus flavus. The sequence continues at coordinate 1,057,439 of NZ_CP019605.1, read as the reverse complement.
GTCGACGATGGGGAATCCGGTTCTCCCCTGCCGCCAGGCCTCCACCGCCGCCCCCGGCTCGTCGTAGCGCATGTGCGTGAGCGCTGGGCGCAGATCCTGCCACAGCGAGTCCGGATGATGGTGGAGGACGTCGGCGTAGAACTCCCGCCACGCCAGTTCGAGTCGGTACCGCTCGGGGCCCGTGCCAGTCCTCGCCTCCAGATCTGCGAGCAGGGTGCGGGGATGGACCACTCCGAACTTGAGGTACACGGACATCCGCGACGTGCCGTCGAGGTCGGGCCGGTCGCGGTCGTGCCCGTAGCGCTCCAGCCCCTCGTCGAGGAACCACTCCCAGCGTTCCTGGGCCGCTGCTTCGCCCGCCTCCGGGAGCTGAACCTCATCGCAGCAGGCCGCCTGGGCGACGACCTCCCACGCCGATGGATCGCTGCGGTCGTCGGCCAGTCGGAGGTCCGCGGGCTCCTCCGCCGGAGCCCGCCACCCGTGGTCCCGCCAGCCGCGACTGAACGGGGTGAACACCTGGTACGGCTCCCCATCGGCTCGACGGATCCGTCCGGGGGTGACGGCGTACGGGCTGCCGGTCGCCACCAGGGTCACCCCCCGCTCGCGCAGGGCGGTGCCCGCCGCGGCGTCCCTGGCTGCTCCCTGCGGCTCGGTCTCGGTGGAGATGTGCACGGAGGTGGCACCGAACTCGCCCGCGATCTCGGGAAGCAGCGCCTGTGGATCACCGAGCCTCAGTGTGAGCCTGCCCTCGTAGGAGTCGCGCAGCGCCATCAGTGTTCGCGCGAGCCACGTCCGCCGCGGCGCGCCCGCGGTGTCCCAGAAGGCCGGGTCGAGGACGAAGACGGGAGCGACACTGCCGCTGCGTTCGGCAGCGGCGGCGAGAGTTGGCAGGTCATGCCTGCGGAGGTCTCTCCGAAGCCAGACGATCTCGCTCGTTGTCATTGCACTCCTCCGGCTGCGCTGGCCCCTATTCAACACGCGTGCGTGGGCGACTGCCGTCCGAAACGCGAAATGCCCCGCAGTGCGGGGCAGATCGGGCGGGTGATGTGGTGGAGCTAAGGGGATTCGAACCCCTGGCCTCTTCCATGCCATGGAAGCGCGCTACCAACTGCGCCATAGCCCCGTGACGCCCTCCGGCGACTTGGAATACGTTAGCGCACGAGCTCCGAAAATGAAAAATCGGGCGATGGTCGATGCGCACGACGGTTTTGTCGGACATGCGTTCTAAAGTCAGGAGCATGAGAACTTTGTCAACCGCCGGGCCCGGCCCCGATCAGGCCTCGCGAATTCCACTCCTCAGGATTGCGGCGTGGGGGGCGATGGATCTGCCGCTCCTGGCAGCAGCCGATGCTGCCGCGTTACCGACGTCCCCCGAGGTGGGCGAACCTCGCCAGTACCGCGACCCTTATCGAGGTGGCTCAGCCGCCGCGGATCCCCCGAGCATCGCGGTTTCGAGCTAGGAGGGTGCTGAACAATGCTGCCTCCGGTGCGCCGCAGCCGAGGCATGATTGTTCAGCAGGCTCCTAGCTACGGGTACGCTCCAGCGCCCGGGCAAGGCCAGCCACGCCGTAGTCGTCCTTCTGGACGGCCACGGCCAGCACGGGTAGCCCTGCTGCCCTCGCGGCGCTGGCGGTGTCGTCGTCCCACACCACCACCTGCACGTCGTCGCGATGGCCGAGAAGTTCCATGTAAGGGCGCACCTGCGACGGGGTGACGAGGAAGACTGCATTCCAGGCCCCCTCATCCCACATTTCCTTCAGCTTCGCGTCCGGTTCGTCCAGGTCGGCCATGGTGTAGACCTCGAGCCGGAGAACCTCGTACCCCTTGGCGCGGAGCCCGTCCTCCAGCCGCGTGGCGAACTGGTCGGCGCAGGGAATCACCACGCGCACCTTGCCCTCGGCCTTCGGGAACAGCTCCACCAGCTTCTGCGAGCTCGCGGGACCTTCAGGGCACAGATCGACGTTCCTGCCGGCCTCCTCTACGACGAGCCGGGTGGTCGTGCCCATGGCCGCAAGTTTCGCGTCGCCGGGGATGTCCCATCCCCTCTCACGAAGCGCCCAGACGGTCTGCGCAGACGGGACCACGACCCAGTCGCCCCAGTCGAGCCGGTTGTCTGCGGACACCAGCTTCGCCTCCTGGAGCGCCACACAGTCGACGCGCAGCCCATTGGCCCGCAGGGCCTGCGACATGCGGCCCTCCGGCCGGGGCAACAGAACGCGGAGCCTGTCGTCGTCCTCGAACTCGATGAAGGAAGAATCCTCCGCATGGTCGGCCGTCATCTTGAAGGAGGCGATGGCCTCCTCAGAGATGAACCGCTCGGCCTTGCGCGCCAGGAGCGCGTTGGCGACGTTGAAGCCGGTTCGCTGGGCGTGGTAGAGCGAGGTCGGCAGACCCACTTCGAGGACGTTGCGCTTGGCGCCGTCCACAGAGAAGACGCCCGCCTTGAGCCCGAGGATGCCTCTGCGGGTGGCGATCGCAGCCACCGGCGCCATGTAGGTGGTCTTGAGGCCGGTCAGTACCGCCCGCTCGGCGTCGATGCAGATGCGGGTCTCGATGTCGTCGAACTCGGCAAGTGCGGCGACCACGTCCTCGTCGGCCGCCCGACATTCCAGCGCCAGGGCGCCCTGGCCCGGCGCGGTCATGATCGGCAGATACTCGGCCACCCGGTCCTCGAGGCCGAGCGACTGGATGCCCGCGGCGGAGGCCACGATGCCGTCGAGTTCGCCGGGTGCAAGCAGACGCAGGCGGTCCACCAGTGTCCCGACGACGTCGACGAACGTGAGGTCCGGGCGCAGGGCCTTGAGCTGGGCAAGGCGCCTCAGCGAGGTGATGCCGACCCTGGATCCTCGCGGAAGCGCAGAGAGCGGGACACCGGAGGTGGTGCAGAGTGCGTCGCGGTGGTCGCCGCGCTTCAGGACCGCAGGGAAGACCAGGTCGCCGGGCTTGTACGTCAGCGGCACGTCCTTGACCGAGTGGATCACAACATCGCACTGGCCATCCTCGAGGGAGCCGCGGAGCACCTTGGCGAACTCGCCCAGCGAGTACCCCTCGGGCATATGGATGGTGTCGGTGTCGTGCCCGGAGACCTTGACGATCTCCACCTCGTGTCCAGCACCCCGCAGCATCTCCGCCACGGCCTCCGAACGCGCCATCGCCAGCGCCGAACCGCGCGTACCCAACCGAAGCTTCACCGTTGATCCTCCTGAATGTCTGTGCTGCCCTAGCTTCTCACGAATCCGCCGCAGCCCGTGCCGCCTGCGGAAGGGCGTCCGTGATCCGGGCCATCGCACGGTCGTCGTGTGCCGCCGACAGGAACCAGGCCTCGAAGGCCGACGGCGGCAGGGCGATCCCCGAATCCAGCATCGAGTGGAAGAAGCGGGCGAAGGCCGCCGTGTCCTGATCCTTCGCGTCGTCGTAGGTGCGCACCGGCTCGGCGCGGAAGAACACGGAGAACAGGTTGCCGGCGTTCTGAACGACGTGCGGAACGCCGGCGCGGCTGAGGGCCTCCCCCACGGCGGACTGGAGTTCAGCCGAGCGCCTGTTGACGTGCTCGTACACCGCGTCGTCCGCGAGGCGGAGAGTGGCGAGCCCGGCCGCCGTGGCCAAGGGGTTACCCGACAGGGTCCCAGCCTGGTAGACGGGGCCGAGCGGGGCCAGCATTCCCAGGAGATCGGCCCGCCCGCCGAGGGCCGCCAGCGGCATGCCTCCCCCGACCACCTTGCCGAAGGTGATGAGATCCGGCCGATAGCCGCCCTCGAGCCCGAGCCATCCGGCAGGACCCACGCGGAACCCCGTCAGGACCTCGTCGAGGATCATCAGGGCTCCGTGGCGCGCCGTCAGCTCACGGATGAGCGCGTTGAACCCGGCCGAGGGTGGCACCACCCCCATGTTCGCGGGGGCCGCTTCCGTGATCACCGCAGCGATGCGGTCTCCCATCCGCTCAAACACAGCGTCGAGCGCGGTCGGGTCGTTGTATCCGACCACGATCGTGTCCGCCGCAGCGGCGGCGGTGACCCCCGCCGATCCCGGCAGCCCCTGCGTGGCCACCCCGGACCCGGCGGCGGCGAGCAGAGCATCCGAGTGACCGTGGTAGCAACCGGCGAACTTGACGATGATGTCGCGGCCAGTGGCGCCGCGCGCCAGCCGGACAGCCGTCATCGTGGCCTCGGTGCCGGTGGAGACGAACCTGACCAGTTCGGCGGCGGGGACGCGGCTGCGGATGGCTTCGGCCAGCTCGACCTCGGCCTCCGTTGGGGCGCCGAACGAGAGGCCACGCCCGGCGGCCCCGCGGACGGCTTCGACCACCTCCGGGTGGGCGTGCCCCAGCAACGCCGGCCCCCAGGAACACACCAGGTCCACGTACTCGACGCCGTCCGCCCCCACGATGTAGGGGCCGCTCGCGCGCGACACGAAGACCGGGGCGCCACCGACCGATCCGAAGGCCCGCACCGGGGATGACACCCCACCGGGGATGACCTTCCGCGCCCGCTCGAACAGATCCTGATCTGCGTTCACCGCAACCACCCTGCCAATTCCTCAGCCCAATACGTCAACACGATGTCAGCCCCGGCCCGCACGATCGCCGTCACGGATTCCTCCACCGCCGGGCGCCGGTCGATCCAGCCCCGTTCGGCGGCGGCCTCGATCATGGCGAACTCCCCCGACACCTGGTAGGCAGCCATCGGCACCTGCGAGGCTGCTGCGACGTCGGAGAGCACGTCGAGGTAGTACCCGGCGGGCTTGACCATCACCATGTCCGCGCCCTCGGCGAGATCGAGCAACGCCTCGCGAAGCCCTTCCCGACGGTTGGCGGGATCCTGCTGGTAGGTCCGCCGGTCTCCCACCAGAGAGGAGGTCACCGCCTCGCGGAACGGCCCGTAGAAGGCCGACGCGTACTTCGCCGAGTACGCGAGGATGGCCGTGTCCTGCAGTCCGGCGTCGTCCAGACCGGAGCGGATCGCCGCCACCTGGCCGTCCATCATCCCCGACGGCGAGACCACGTGGGCCCCCGCCTCCGCCTGGGCCACGGCCATGGAGACGTAGTGGGCCACCGTCGCATCGTTATCGACCGTCCCGCTCTCCCCCAGTACGCCGCAGTGGCCGTGCGAGGTGAACTCGTCAAGGCAGGTGTCGGCCATCACGACGATGTCGTCGCCGACCGCCGAGCGGACAGAACGGAGCGCGCGCTGCAGGATGCCGTCCGGGGCCCAGCCCTGGGTGCCGTCGGCATCCTTGACGTCGTCGGACGGCACACCGAAGAGCATGATCCCGCCCAACCCGAGCGCTGCTGCACGCTCCGCCTGCCGCGCCACGTCGTCGACGGTGAGCCGGTTGACCCCCGGCATCGACGAGATGTCGCCGGGTTCGTCGGCCACGAAGGTCGGGAGAACGAGCTGGGACGGCCGGACGGCCACTTCGCGCACGAGGGCGCGCATCGCGGGGCTGGTGCGCAGGCGCCTGGGCCTGATCTGGGTCATCTCGTGTCCTTTCGGATGGAGGCGACGGCGGCGATGAGGCCGTCTGAATCCTGGGTCTGGGCCGTGGCGGCCACCGGAACTCCGAGCGCCGCCAGGGCGCGGGCCGACGGCGGGCCGAACGCCACCACGGCTGTCGCCGGGGGCCACCCTAGAAGCTCGTCGACGGCGCGGGCCATGGAGCCGGACGTGATGACGATCACGTCGTAGGCGCGATCGACGACGCCGCGTGCCAGCTCCTGCGGAGGTTCGGCAAGCGCCTCCATCGTGTAGATGGGGAGGGTGTCAACCTCGTACCCCTTGGCCCGGAGACGCTCGGCCAGGACGGGTGACGAGAGCGCCGATCCGGGGATGACCACGCGGCCTGCCCCCGCCGGCCAGGCCTCCGCGAGCGCCTCGGCGGTGGAGGGTCCCTCCGGCACCAGGTCGACGCGCCACCCGGCATCCGACACGGCCCCGGCCGTCGCTCGCCCCACGGCCGCGATCCGGGTCTCGGCCGACGGCCTCAGACCGAGCTCACCGAGCACCGTCACGGTGGCGGGTGACGTCACGGCCATCCAGTCGTACCCCTCCACGCCGGTGGCGGGGTGCAGCGTGACGCGGCGCTGCAGCGGGGTCTCGGTGACCTCGGCTCCGGCCGCCCGCAGCGCCTCGCCCAGCCGGCCACCCTCCCGAGGCAGCAGCACGTTGATCCCCGCCAGCGTGGTCTCTCCCCGCCAGAGGGAGGCGTCGTCGTGCAGGTCGGCGAGTCGGGAGGGTCGAGAGGCCACCAGATCCGCGATCTCAGCGGCCCCGTCGTCGAGGAGAATGCGGGCGGCATCGGCCCCGGAGTGTCCAGTCAGGGGCAGCTGAGTGCGCCGGGACCCTGTCCCAGCGAGTGCGAACACCCCGGCGGTCAACAGCTCCCCGCGCCCCCAGGCCGCGATGGGGGCGGCGCACCCACCGCCCAACGCTGCCAGCACCGTACGCTCGGCCTCCACCTCGAGGCGGGTGGCAGGGTCGTCGAGTTCCGCCAGCGCCTCCGCGACGCCCGGGTCATCCGTGCGGCACTCCAACGCCAGCGCGCCCTGCCCGGGGGCGGGAAGGATGTCGAGAAACTCGGTGACCCGATCGAGCAGACCCAGGCGGGCCAGCCCGGCGGCGGCGAGCACCACCGCATCGAGATCCCCGGGAGCGACCCGCGCCAGGCGCGTGCCGATGTTGCCCCGGACGTCGACGTAGCTCAGATCAGGCCTGAGTGCGCGCAGCTGGGCCACTCTGCGCGGCGACCCTGTGCCGACCGTCGCCCCGGGCGGAAGATCCTGCAGCCTCTGTCCGTCGACGGCGATGAGGACGTCCCGGGCGTCGGCCCGAGGGGGGATGGCTGCGATGTGCAGGCCGGGCACGGGAGTCGTCGGCAGGTCCTTCAGCGAGTGGACCGCGAAGTCCACCGCACCGTAGAGGAGTGAGGTGCGCAGCTCCGCCGCGAACACACCCACGCCCCCGAGCCGGGTGAGGGAGCCTTTCGCCACATCTCCGCCGGTCTTGATGCGGACCAGCTCGACGTCATGACCCCGGTCGCGCAGGAGTCCTGCCATCTGCTCGGACTGGGCGACGGCGAGGGCGGACCCCCTGGTCCCCAGGCGCAACCTCATCCGGTGACCCGATCGCAGCCGGCGACGACGGCGGTGATGCCGTTGCCGTCCAGCCACGCTCCCACGACGTCGATCCCGGCCTTCGCGACCGTGTCGAGAACGAACTCGCGAACCGGCGCGTCCAGCCTGCCGGGCATCGCGTCCCACGTGACGGCGGCAAAGCCAGTGATCTGCGCGTCTCGCAGCTCCACGCCGAGGAACCGCGAGGCGTCGGCCATGACATCGGTCCTGCTCGGGACGTGGTTCTCGGGATAGGACAGACGGAAGATCTCCTGGTCTCCCCTGCGTGCCCACGGCCATTTGAGTGAGTAATGGGTCAGCGCCTTGGCGCCGATGGACGGATCGGATTCGCCCACCAACAGCCCCGAGCCGACCGGGCCGTCCGCGAGTCCCGGATGCTCGACCGCCAGCACCGCCTGCCGCGCCTTCTTGATGGGGGGCGCCGCGACGTCGACCGCCAGACGGCCGAGGAGGGAGACCGCGGCAGCGCCGGGAGTGGCCAGCACGAGCCGGTCGGCCCGCAACTTCTCGCCGCCCGGCAGCCCGACCACGAAGTCGGGGCCCGCGTGGGCGACGGCAACGATCGGGGACGCTGTGCGCACCTCTCCGCCCAGGTCGACGATCCGCTCCGCGAGAGTGTCGATGAGGGTGTACATGCCCCCGACGGGTTGCTCCACAGCCGCCCTTCCGGGATGTCGCATCGACGCGACGGCCGCGAGCAACGAACCATGCTCGGCCAGGGCCGCGAGCAGTCCGGGGGCGAACGCGTTGAGCGGCATCCTGTCGGGGTCGAGCGCGTAGACGCCATGCGCGACCGGCGCCACCAGACGCCGGACCGCCCCGTCTCCCAGCCGTGCACGGACCAGCTCACCGACAGTCGAGGCGTCGGCCCCGACCGATGCCGGCAGCTCCCCGTCGCGGGTGAGCGTCTCGAGCTCATCGGGATCGAGAGCCCCGAGCGCCGGATCGTCCAGGGAGGCGGGGATCCCGAGCACGCCCTCGGCCATGGGCCAGGTGCCGCGGGGCCACCACAGGTGGGGCTGGCCCGCAGGGGCGGCGAGTTCCAGCCCAAGCTCCTCGCACAGTGCCCGGGCGGCACCGCCGCGGATGGCATAGGCCTCGGCGCCGGCGTCGACCCGAACGCCTCCCACCTCGACGGGGTGGATCATCCCGCCCAGCCGCGTCGTGGCCTCCATGACGGTGACCCGACGCCCTGCCTTGGCCAGCCGGTAGCCGGCGACGAGGCCCGCCAGGCCTCCGCCGACGACGATGGCGGTCATAGCGCGTGGAGGAGGGCAACCAGGTCGGTCAGCACCCCCGGGTCGGTGGTCGGGGGCACGCCGTGGCCGAGGTTGACGATGTGCGCAGGGGCGGCCTTGCCACGCTCGACGACGTCCAGGGCGTGCCGCTCAAGGGCGTCCCAGCCGGCGGCAAGCAGTGCAGGATCGATGTTGCCTTGAAGGGGCAGCCCCGGCAGGAGCCACGCGGCCTCGTCGAGCGGGGTGCGGTAGTCGATGCCCATGGCCTCGACGCCGCAGGCGGCCATGTCGTCCAGAATGTGCCGGGTGCCGGTCCCGAAGTGGATGCGCGGCACGAGACCTTCGACGGCGGCGAGGGCCGCCGCGGAGTGCGGAGCCACCCGCTCGACGTAGTCGGCGCGGGTGAGCGCGCCCGCCCACGAGTCGAAGAGCTGCACCGCACGGGCGCCGGCGTCGACCTGCACACGCAGGAATTCGCCGGAGAGCTCCGCGCACCAGGCGAGCAGCCGCTGCCAGGAGTGCGGGTCGGCGTGCATCATCGTCCGCGCCGCCAGGTGGTCCCGGGAGCCCTTCCCCTCCACCAGGTAGGCCGCGAGCGTGAACGGCGCGCCTGCGAAGCCGATGAGTGGGGTCTCGTCTCCGAGCTCGTCGACGACCAGCCGCACCGCCTCGCTGATGGCTGACGGATCGGCCATCTCACGCCCGACCAGCGCGTCGACATCTTCAGCCGTGCGGATCGGCTCGTCGATGACGGGACCGACGCCCGAGTGGATCTCCACGCCCACTCCGGCCAGCACCAGCGGCATCATGATGTCGGAGAAGAAGATCGCCGCATCCACGCCGTGACGGCGCACCGGCTGCAGGGTGATCTCGGCGGCAAGCTCCGGCTTCAGGCAGGCCTCGAGGATCGTTGTGCCCTCCCGTACCTTCTTGTATTCGGGGAGTGAGCGTCCCGCCTGGCGCATGAACCAGACGGGCAGCTTCTCGGGGCGTTGGCCACTCAGGGCGGTAAGCAATGCACTCATGTCGGGATTGATTCTGCCTTATCCAGCAAAGGGTGCTTGAATAGGGGCCAGTCATGACTATGCGAGTCTTTTCCATCTCCCACCACCGGCAAGGCTTGTCGGAGGTTGAACGCACCAGCACGACGGCCAGCGACATCGCCGCAGACCTCTTCGAGCACCCAGGCGTCGAGGGCGTGATGGTGCTCAGCACCTGCAACCGGGTCGAGGTCATCCTCGACACTGACGACACTGTCACCACCCACCGCCTGCGAGGCGCGCTGACCGCGCACTACGAGGAGGCACCGGCCTGGGACGTGTTCCTCGGCGAGGTGGCGTTGAAGCACGTGTTCCGCGTCGCGGCGGGTCTGGACTCCATGGTCGTCGGTGAGAGGGAGATCGCGGGACAGCTCCGCCGCTGCCTGACCGATGCGCAGGCGGCGGGACACACGTCGCTCCCCCTGTACATCGCCGTCGACGAAGCGCTCAAGACTTCGCGCCGGATCGCGCGCGAGACCTCCCTTGAGGGGGCCGGGCGCTCGGTCGTCGGCGTCGGGCTCGACCACGTGGGGATCGACGACTGGGCCAGCACGCGAGCGTTGATCGTCGGTACCGGTTCTTATGCCGGTGCTGTCGTGGCCGCGCTGCGCGGTCGGGGGGTGCAGTCGCTGCAGGTCCACTCGTCCAGCGGCAGGGCGGCGGAGTTCGCCGCCAGCCACTCCTGCGAGCACGCCGAAGAACTGTGCGAGGCGCTGCGCGAGGCTGACCTTGTCGTGACGTGCCGGGGCCTCGGGCGGCCCGTCATCGGGCCCGCGGAGGTGCAGGGACCCGCCCGTTTCCTCGACCTGTCGCTCCATCGCGACGTCGCCGAGGAGGTGCGATCCCTGCCTGGCGTGAGGCTCGTCGATCTCGCCACCATCCAGTCAGCGGTCGGGCCCGCCTACGCCGCGGACACGCGCAGGGCGGAGGCGCTGGTTGAGCTCGGGGTGTCACAGACCCTCACCAAGCTCCGTTCCCGCGTGGTCGACCCCGCCGTCGTGGGCCTCCGCGAGACCGTCATGGCCATGGTGGCCGACGAGATCGGGAGGTTGCCCCAGCGGCAGCTCAGCCACGACGACGCCGCCCTCGCGCTGCGGCGCCTGGCGACCCGCCTGCTGCACGTGCCGTCGACCAAGGCCCGAGCGGCCGCCGAGCACGGCAGGACCCACGAGTACCTGCATGCCATGCAGGAGTTGTACGGAATCGGCCCCGATGTCGACCCCGACGATCTCGAAACTGAGCGTTGCCCCGTCACCCACCTCAAGGTGTGCGACCTCGACAGCTCCCAATCCCAGGAGGCCATGTGAGCATCGCACCCTATTCGGCAGTTCTCTTCGCCTCCTACGGCGGCCCCAACGAGTCCGCCGACGTACTCCCGTTCATGCGCAACGCCACCCGCGGCCGCGGCATCCCTGACGAGCGGCTGCTCGAGGTGAGCCAGCACTACGAGATGTTCGGGGGCCGCTCCCCCATCAACGAGCTGAACGCAGCCCTCATGGAGGACGTACGCGTCGAGTTGGCCCGCCGAGGCATCGATGTTCCGGTGGTCATCGGCAACCGCAACTGGCACCCCTACTTCGCCGACACGGTCGACGAGCTCGTGGCCGAGGGGCACGAGCGCGTCGTTGCCGTGGCGACCTCCGCCTACTCCTCCTACTCCAACTGTCGGCAGTACTGCGAGGATCTGGCCGGGGCGTCCGACGGCAAGCCGATCACGATCGACAAGATCGATCCCTTCGGCGAGAGCCGCGAGTTCGTCTCCGCCAACGCCCGCGCCCTCGTCGAGGCTGTCCGCACCCTCCGCGCCCGGATCGGGGATCAGACCCTTCGCGTGCTCTTCGTGACGCATTCGATCCCGACGGCGATGAACGAGGCCTCACACACCGGCCAGCCCGAGAACCGGTACGACGCGCAACACCTGCGGGTGGCCGGCGCCGTCGCAGCCGAGGCCGGCGAGGAGCTCGGTGAGCAGCTGACCTGGGAGCTGACCTTCTGCTCACGCTCAGGCTCGCCGCATGTGCCGTGGCTGGAGCCTGACGTCAACGACCGCATGCCCGAAGTGCAGGCCGAGGGGGTTGCCGGCGTCGTGGCAGCACCGATCGGGTTCATCTCCGACCACATGGAGGTCATCTACGACCTCGATACGCAGGCCAACGAGACCGCCGCAGAGCTCGGCCTCCCGTACGAGCGCGCGGCCACGGTCGGGCCGGACCCCGAGTTCGTGTCGCTGCTCGTCGACCGGCTGCTGGAGCAGGCGGCCGCCGCCCGCGGCGAGGCGGCACCCCGTAACCTCTGCCAGTTCTCCACCGGCCGCTGCTGCCTGCCGCGCCCGATCACCACCTGAAGGAATCCATGAGCAAGCACCCGGGACGCGACGAGCGCGACGAGCACGACGTCGATCTGGAAGCCATCAACGCCACTCCCCTGTACGCCCTCTACTCGGTCTTCGCCCTCCCGGAAGCGCTCCCCGCGGGTGAGCTGTTCGAGGACGTCGAGGAGGCCATCACTGGCGCCGGCGCGTCGGTCCGCGGCTTCTACGACGTTGGCGGTTTCCGCGCCGACGCCGACCTCATGGTGTGGCTACTCGCCCACGATCCCGCCGAACTCCAAGCCGGTTATCACGCTCTGCGGCGCACGGCCCTGGGCGAGCACCTGGCCCCGGTCTGGTCCGTCATGGGCGTGCACCGGCCCGCGGAATTCAACCGGACGCACGTCCCCAGCTGCTTCGCCGGCTTCGCTCCGCGACCGTGGCTGACCGTCTACCCGTTCGTGCGCAGCTACGACTGGTACTACCTCGACAATGACCACCGGTCGCGGATGCTGTACGAGCACGGCGTGGCCGGACGGGAGTTCCCCGACGTCATCGCATCGACGCTGTCGGCCTTCGCGCTGGGCGACTACGAGTGGATCCTCGCGTTCGAGGCCGACGAGCTCCACCGTCTCACCGACGCCATGCGTCACCAGCGCGGCGTCGAAGCACGGCTCCACGTGCGCGAGGAGACGCCCTTCTTCACTGGACAGCGGGTCGAGCTTGCGGAGTGGATCGCCCGCCAGCCGACGCGGGAACGAAACGGCTAGACCCGCCGACGTTGTGGGCGAGCAGGCGCCACGCGCCGTGATGGTGCAGGACCTGCGAGAAGTGCGCGTTCATCAGTCCGCCGAGCACCCGGCCCTCGATGCCGAGCAGGGCGTGCAGAACCCTGTTCAGGAGTTGGCCGTGCGAGACCACGAGGATTGATGCCCCCGCCGGTTGGAGCCCGAGTTCGTCGAAGAAGGGCATCGCACGGGCGACCATCTCGCTCGGCCGCTCCCCGGTCGGCGACCGTCTGAAGTCCACCCCGTTGGCGTAGTGCTCCGGGTAGGAGGGCATCTCGGCGATCACCTCGTCGCGGGAGAGCCCAGCCCACGAACCGACGTCGATCTCACTCAGCCTGGGGTCCGTGACAACGTGACTGCCGGGCCGGACCAGCTGCGCGGTTTCCAATGCGCGGCTGAGCGGGGAAGCGTAGACAGCGTCGAAGTGCCACTGGGCCAGCGCGCTGCGGAGCTTCACCGCCTGCTGGCGGCCGGCGTCGTTGAGAGGGATGTCTGCATGGCCCTGGAAGCGCCGATCGCGGTTCCAATCCGTCTCGCCGTGCCGCAACACCACGAGCTGGGTGTCGGGCCGCGGCGTCACTGCTCGTCGTCGGACGGGTCCGCCGCGGGAGGCAGATCGAGGTCCAGCGGGATCTGAGGGCAGTCCTTCCAGAGCCGCTCAAGGCTGTACAGCGTGCGTTCCTCCGAATGCTGCACGTGGACGACGAAGTCGACGTAGTCAAGCAGGACCCAACGGTTCTCGCGGTCGCCCTCCCTTCGCAGTGCCTTGTAGCCGTGCTTGAGGAGCGCCTCCTCAACTCCGTCGACGATGGCGCCGACCTGGCGTTCGGTGTTGGCCGAGGCGATGAGGAAGACGTCGGTGATGGCGAGCTGCTCTGACACGTCGAAGGCGACGATGTTGTGCCCCAACTTGTCCGCCGCCCCTTGGGCGGCGATCCGGACCGGCCGCAGCACGTCGTCACTCACTGTCATCTGGCACTCCTGTTTCTGCGGCCGGATAGAGACCGCGCTTGGCGATGTACTGGACGATACCGTCGGGGACCAAGTACCAGATGGGATGCTGCGCGCGCACCCGCTCACGGCACGTCGTGGAGGAAATGGCCAGCGCAGGCACCTCGAGGAGAGTGACGCCTCCCTCAGGAAGGTGGGCGAGGTCACTCTGGGTCAGGGGTACGCCGGGTCGGGTCACCCCGACGAAGTGCGCGAGGTTGAACAGCTCGTCCGCGCCGCGCCAGGTGAGGATCTGCCGCAACGCGTCTGCGCCGGTGATGAAGAACAGGTCGGTCTGCGCGCCCCGCTCCGCCCGGAGATCCTTGAGGGTGTCGACGGTGTAGGTGTCACCCGGGCGGTCGATGTCGACGCGGGAGACAGAGAAGCGCGGGTTGGACGCGGTGGCGATGACCGTCATCAGGTACCGGTCCTCGGCGAGCGAAACCTGGCGGTTGCGCTTCTGCCAGGGAACGCCGGTGGGCACGAACACCACCTCATCGAGGGCGAACTTCGACGCCACCTCCGAGGCGGCGACGAGGTGACCGTGGTGGATGGGGTCGAACGTGCCGCCCATGACCCCGAGCCGGTACCGGCCCTGGCGCTCGGCCCGGGCGATGCCCAGCTCGGTCGTCGTCACTTGGAGTGCGGGCGGCCGGACCCGAAGCCGACGATCCAGGCGATGACCCCCAGCAACACGAGCAGCGTCAGCGCTCCCATCACCCAGGTCGGAACAGCGGGCGCGGCCGCAGCGGTCTCCAGCAGAAGGCTCATGGGTGCAGATCCTAGCAACTACGACCGGACCTGGCCGTCGCCTTCTACGACGTACTTCGAACTGGTCATCTCCTGCAATCCCATGGGCCCGCGTGCGTGCAGCTTCTGGGTGGAGATGCCGATCTCGGCGCCGAACCCGAACTCCCCGCCGTCGACGAACCGGCTGGAGGCGTTGACCAGCACGGCTGCGGCATCCACTTCGGCGACGAACCGGTCCGCCGCGCTGCGGCTGCGCGTGACAATGGTCTCCGAGTGGCCGGTCGTGTGCTCCCGGATGTGCTGGAGAGCCTCATCCATGGACCCGACGACCTTCGCGGCGAGGTCGAGGGTCAGGTACTCGGCGTCGTACTCGTCGGGGCGCGCTGGCACCACACCCTCGCCGTAGCCCGCCGTCGCGGAGTCCCCGTGGACAGTCACGCCCGCCTGGCGGAGCGCGCTCAGCGCCCTCGGCAGGAAATCGGGCGCGGCTGCGGAGTGGACGAGCAGCGTCTCGGCCGCATTGCACACGCTGGGCCGCTGCGTCTTCGCGTTGAGCAGTATCGCCAGCGCCTGGTCGACGTCAGCGTCGGCGTCGACGTAGATGTGGCAGTTGCCGGTCCCCGTCTCGATGACGGGCACCGTCGATCCGTCGACGACGGCCTGGATGAGGCCTGCCCCGCCCCGTGGGATGAGCACGTCCACGAGCCCACGCGCGCGCATCAACTCCGTGGTGGCGTCACGATCGCCCTCGATGAGGTGGACCGCGTCCTCGGTGACCCCCGCGTCCTTCAGCCCGCGTCGGAGTGCCTCCACCGTCACCCTGTTCGTCTGGAGAGCGGATGAGGAACCCCTCAGCAAGGCAGCGTTGCCCGACTTGAGACAGATGCCGGCGGCGTCGGCGGTCACGTTGGGGCGCGCCTCGTAGATGATGCCCACGACGCCGAAGGGAACACGAACCTGCGTCACGGAGACTCCGTTGCCCAGCTTCCAGCCACGCACGACGTCGCCGACGGGGTCCGGCAGCGCCGCTAGGTCACGCAGCCCCTGCACCATTCCCCTGATGCGATCGGGGTTCAGCGACAGCCGGTCGACGATGGACTCCTCCGTGCCCGCTTCACGAGCGCGGGCCACGTCCACCGCGTTGGCCTCGAGGAGCTCGCTCTCAGCAGCAGCCAGGGAGTCCGCCATCGCGTTCAGCGCGGCGTCCTTCTGCGATCGGCGCAGCGTGGCGAGTTCGACGGCGGCCGCTCGCGCGGCGATGGCTTGATCGCGGAATTCCATAGGTCCAGAGTCTAGGCTCCGAACCGCCCGGGACCTGGCGCGATCTCAGCCCGGGGCTCAGGCGGCGAGGGCGACCCGGTGCTGGGCGCGGCGCACGAGGTAGACCGCGAGGTTGATCGAGCAGATCACAACCATCGAGCCCGCGCACACGATGAGTGCCCAGTCGACTGTGGCGAGCCCGAAGATGAACCACATCGTCTGCACCAGCAGGATCACGCTCAGGTACCCGAGCGAGACCCCGGTCAGGTCCGGCGCGCCGATCATGAGGCGCAGCTGGGAGAACTGTCCGACGAGTTGCGGCACCGCGACGAGCAGGCCGAAGACCAGCGCACCGAGCCACAGGTTGGATCCGATGAGAAGCGCAGCGACGGCGGTGGGCAGGAGAAACTGCCGCAGGACCGGCTCCCCGCGGTCGCGCAGCACCATCACCACGATGAGCGAGGAGAGCGCGGCCATGAGCAGGTTCGGCCACTGCATCTGGGGGGCGCTCACGAGGAAGCCGTGGACGCACCACGCGGCCGTCGACGCGGCGGTCACCTGCCACAGCTGAACCGACACCCCCGCGCTCGTGCGCTCCCTGAGGATGCGGATCAACTGGGGAAGGTTGGACGACACCCCGAGGGCAGCAGCCACCCACCCGAAAACCTCAATGAACACCGCTTGAGACTAAGCCTTGTTTCACGGCCGACCAAAACGTGCACGCCCCCGGTGACCCACGAGCGGCCAAGGGAACGAGCCTTCCCGTCTCCCCGACGCGAGAAAGCGAGCCGCCCCCGCCTCCCGACGCGAGGAACCGCCCCAACGTCGCACTGAGTTGCGAGCGAGGAACGAGCGGGCGTATCGGAAAACGTGGACGGGCGACCGTCCGTCCCTCACGGGGCACGCCAACGGTTTACCGCACACGCCAAGCGATAGTCACAAACGCCAACGGGCAGGCCGCAACGCCAACCGAGAAGCCTCGACGCCGACGAGGCTCATCGACGCCCGCGAGATCTCGCGGGCGTCGATGGGTCTCGCGGGCGTTAGAGGATGTCGGTTGGCGTTCGGCTCTGCCTGTTGGCGTTCGGCCCTGCCTGTTGGCGTTCGGCCCTGCCTGTTGGCGTTCCGTCCTGCCTGTTGACGTTTGGTCCTGTCTGTTGGCGTACGCGTCGTCGCGTCGATTCACGCGCAGGCTGCTCGCGGAGCGACCCATCGGTGGATCCAGACAGCTACAAAGGAAGCTGAGGTGCGCAGCTCAGTCGGTGGCCAACATCATGTGGTCGCGGTGCACAACGGGGCGCTGGTGGCGGTGCCCCGCCTCCGAACTCGAGTGACCCATCTCGTGCTCAAGGTCAGCGCTCGAGTAGGCGACGAAGCCGCGACCGACCGGGTGCCCGTCCGGGCCGATCATCTCCACCGGCTCGCCCTCGGAGAAGACCCCCCGCACCTCACGGATGCCAGCGGCGAGGAGGGAGGCCTTGCCGTGCAGCAGAGCATCGCGCGCGCCGGCGTCCACGTGGAGGAAGCCGCGTGGCTCGGCCGCGAAAGCCAGCCAGAGCAGCCTGCGCGGGCGGCGTTTGCGAACAGGCGCGAAGAACGTGCCCACCTCATCGCCGGCCAGAGCACGCTCGAGGTCGTCGGCATGGCCCAACACGACGCTGACCCCGGCCTGGGTGGCGATGTCCGCCGCCTGCAGCTTGGTCCGCATGCCACCCGTGCCGACCTTCGACCCTACGCGTGACGTATCCACGTCCAGGGTGGTGAGGTCGTCGACCCTGTCGATCCGGCGAGCCCCTGGGGTATCAGGGTGGGCGGTGTAGAGCCCGTCGACGTCGCTCATGAGCAGCAGCGCGTCGGCACGGACGAGATGGGCGATGAGGGCTGCCAGCTTGTCGTTGTCGCCGAACCGGATCTCATGGGTTGCCACCGTGTCGTTCTCGTTGACGATGGGCACCACCCCAAGCCGGAACAACCGCGAGATCGTGTTGAGCGCGTTGCGGTACGTCCTGGGACGCAGGACGTCCTCGACGGTCAGGAGCAACTGCGCCACCGTGACCCCGTGCTCGGCGAACGCGTCCGCGTAATGCCGGACCAGCAGTCCCTGCCCCACGGCAGCAGCCGCCTGTTGCGTTTCCAGGTCGCGGGGGCGGCGCGTGAGTCCCAGCGGCAGGAGGCCGGCGGCGATCGCGCCCGAGGTCACCAACACGACGCGCGCGCCGCGGCCATGCAGCGCCGACAGCAGCCGTGCCAGCTCGCGCACCCGGCCGTGGTCGAGATGCCCATCCGGGCCGGTCAGGGACGAGGATCCCACCTTCACCACGACGCGCTTGGCGTCGGCGATCTCACTCCTCATCGTCGGCTTCGGGCTGGTAACCGCCGGTCGCGTAGTCCACCGCCTTGGCCGCGTGGTACTCGGCATCCATGCGTCGACGCCGGGTGACGGCGGGTCGCTGCTCCTCCAGCCGCGTGTCCTCGCCGCGACGGCTGAGAATCTCGGCCCCCACATCAACCTGCGGGGCGAAGTCGAACACGACCGCATCCTCGCCACCAATGGCCACAGCATCGCCCGGACGGGCGCCGATCTCGAGGAGTTTGTCCTCGACGCCGAGCCTGTTGAGCCTGTCGGCCAGGTAACCAACCGCTTCGGCGTTGTTGAAGTCGGTCTGCCTGATCCACCGTTCGGGCTTGGCGCCGCGCACCCGCCAGACGAAGCCGCCCTCGCCGTCGCCCTTCTTGACGATCGTGAACTCCTCCTGGGAGCCCTTGCTCGCCACGGGAGAGGGCCGCAGCACCTTCTTCGGGGCAGCCGCGGCGGGCAGTGCAGCGCGACGGGCCGCGACGACTTCGGCCATCGCGAACTTCAACTCCGGCAGTCCCTCTCCGGTCTTCGTGGAGATACGGAAGATCCTGTGGCCGAACTTCTTCAACTCAGGCAGGGCGATATCGGCCAGGTCGGGGGCGTCGGGCAGGTCGATCTTGTTGAGCGCGATCATCCTCACCCGGTCCTCGAGGCCCCCGTGCGCAGCCAGTTCGGCCTCGATGACCTCCAGATCCGAGATGGGGTCGCGTCCGGGCTCGTAGGTGCCGAGATCAATGACGTGGACGATCGCCTGGCAGCGCTCGATGTGGCGGAGGAAGTCGAAGCCCAGGCCGCGGCCCTCCGATGCGCCTTCGATGAGCCCGGGCACATCGGCGACCGTGTAGGTCACGTCTCCGGCGACGACGACGCCCAGGTTCGGCACGAGGGTGGTGAACGGGTAGTCCGCGATCTTGGGCCTGGCGCGGGAGATCGCGGCGATGAGCGACGACTTCCCGGCCGACGGGAACCCGACCAGCCCCACATCGGCGACGACCTTCAGTTCCAACTGGACGGCCCGGGACTGTCCCTCTTCTCCCAGCAGCGCAAAGCCCGGCGCCTTGCGACTCGCGGATGCCAGCGCGGCGTTGCCCAGTCCGCCCTTGCCACCTTCGGCGGCGATGAACTCAGCGCCAATCTCCGTGAGGTCGGCGAGCACCTCCCCGGTGTCGGCGTCGGAGATGATCGTGCCGCTGGGGACAGCGAGCACCACATCCTGGCCACGGGCACCGTGCTGGTGGTCTCCGCGACCGGGCTGCCCGTTGACCGCGCGACGCACCGACTGACGGTGGTATTCGACCAGCGTGGACAGCGAATCGTCCACGCGGAAGATGATCGAGCCGCCGTCGCCGCCGTTGCCGCCGTCGGGACCGCCGAGAGGCTTGAACTTTTCACGGTGGACGGAGGCGCAGCCATGCCCGCCATTTCCCGCCTCGACCGTCAGCTTGACTCGGTCGACGAATGAGGGAATCGCCATGTCGGTGCCTCCTAAGGGATCACTGGGAGTGTAGCGAGAAAGCAAGAACGGCCCCGGAGGGCCGTTCTCGAGGAATGTGATCTGCCGGTCAGGCGGGCAGAACGTTGATGACGCGACGTCCGCGCTTCACGCCGAACTGCACCTCGCCCTGGACCAGAGCGAACAGGGTGTCGTCGCCACCGCGACCGACGCCGTCACCCGGGTGGAAGTGTGTGCCGCGCTGGCGGACCAGGATCTCGCCGGCGCCGACGACCTGGCCGCCGTAGCGCTTGACGCCCAGACGCTGCGCGTTCGAGTCACGACCGTTGCGCGTCGAGGACGCGCCCTTCTTGTGTGCCATGTGAAACTCCTCAGGCCTTGATGTCGGTGACCTTGACCTGGGTGTACCGCTGGCGGTGCCCCTGGCGCTTCTTGTAGCCGGTCTTGTTCTTGTACTTCAGGATCCGGATCTTCGGACCCTTCTTCTCGCCAAGGACCTCGGCGGTGACGGACACCTTGTCGAGTCCCTTGGCATCAGAGGTGATCTCGTCGCCGTCGACCAGCAGCAGGGGCTGCAGGGAGACGGTACCGCCGACCTCTTCGGACACCAGATCGATGTCCAGGACGTCGCCGACAGCAACCTTGTGCTGACGACCACCGTTGCGCACGATCGCGTACACGACTGACCTACCTTCGTTTCATGTGAAAAGCTGCGGGTGAACCCAACCTCACGCCGAAGCGGAGGCGGCAAAGCACCGATGGACCACTCTACGTGGCGAGCGCTAGCGGGTCAAACCGGGTCAGGTCGTCACCACCACAGGCACGATCATCGGACGGCGACGCAGCGCCTTGGCGACCCACTGCCCCACTGTCCTCCGCGTGACCTGCTGCAGCCGGTACGCGTCGTTGACCCCGTCGTTCATCGCGTCGGTGAGGGCCTTCGTCAGGCGCTTCTCGGCCTCGGCGAAGACGTGATCCTCCTCTGCCAGACCGCGGGTGTGGATCTCCGGTCCCGACACGATGCGCCGGTTGTGCAGGTCGACGACCGTGATGACGGAGACGAAACCCTCCTCGCCCAGGATGCGCCGGTCCATGATGGACTCCGAGATGTCACCGACGGTCGACCCGTCGACGAAGATGTAGCTGGCGTCCACCGAGCCCACCTTGCGTGCCACACCGTCCTTGAGATCCACGACGTCGCCGTCGCCGATGACGAGCACCCGCTCAGCGGGAATCCCTGTCTGGGTCGCGAGCTTGCCGTTGGCGACGAGGTGGCGTACCTCGCCGTGGACGGGCAGGACGTTGCGGGGCTTGATGATGTTGTAGCAGTAGAGCAGTTCGCCCGCGGATGCGTGGCCGGACACGTGGACCATCGCGTTGCCCTTGTGGACCACGTTGGCGCCGAGCCGGGTGAGCCCGTTGATGACGCGGTAGACCGAGTTCTCGTTCCCGGGGATGAGCGAGCTGGCCAGCAGGACCGTGTCGCCCTGCCCCACCGAGATCACCGGATGGTCCTGGTTGGAGATTCTGCTGAGCGCCGCCAGCGGCTCACCCTGCGAGCCCGTCGAGACGATCACCACTTCGTCGTCGCGGTACTTGCCGATCTCCTTCAGCTCGATCAGGGTCGAGGCCGGCACCTTGAGGTAGCCGAGGTCGCGGGCGGTCGACATGTTGCGCACCATCGAGCGGCCGACGTAGACGACCTTGCGCCCATGCTTGACCGCCATGTCCATCACCTGCTGGATGCGGTGGACGTGGCTGGCGAAGCTGGCCACGATGAGCTTGCCCGTGGCGGCTTCGAAGACCCGCTGCATGGCCGGTTCGATGTCCTTCTCATGCGTCGTGAAGCCGGGTGACTCGGCGTTCGTCGAGTCGACGAGGAACAGGTCCACCCCCTCCTCGCCCAACCGGGCGAAGCCGCGCAGGTCCGTGATGCGGCCGTCCAGCGGAAGCTGGTCCATCTTGAAATCGCCGGTGTGCAGCACGGTGCCGCCATCAGTGCGGATCGCGACGGCGAGTGCGTCCGGGATGGAGTGGTTGACCGCGAGAAACTCGAACTCGTAGTTGCCGATCTCGAGAATCTCGCCCTCCTCGACCGCATCGAGGACGAATTCGCGGATGCGGTGTTCGCGGAGCTTCGCGCTGAGGAACGCCAGCGTCAGCTTGGAGCCGTAGACCGGGATGTCGCTTCGCATCTTGAGCAGGTAGGGCACCGCGCCGATGTGGTCCTCGTGGCCGTGGGTCAGCACGAGCGCGACGATGTCGTCCAGCCGGTCGCGCAGGTAGTCCAGTGCGGGGAGGATCAGGTCGACGCCGGGGTGATGATCCTCCGGGAAGAGCACGCCACAGTCGACGATCGCGATCTGGCCGTCGATCTCGAAGGCCGTCATGTTGCGGCCCACGTCTCCCAACCCGCCGAGCGGGATGACCCGCAGCGTTCCGGGAGCGAGCTTGGGTGGCAGTTTCAAGTCGGGCATAGGGCTCAGGCTAGTGGATCAGCCTGCTCCCTCTACTATGGCCGCATGTCCGCCATCGATACCGTGCGCCTTGCGCTGCCCGCTGAAGCCGTCGACATCGCCCGCATCCAGCGGCGGGTGTGGTCCGACTCGGGCCTGCTCAGCGCTGCCGCCGAGAGCTTCAGTGCCGACGAGGCCACGCGTGCCTGGCACGACGCCATCGTCAAGCCGGCACTGGCGCACCAGCGCGTGCTCGTGGCGATCGCCGAAGCTGGGGTGGTCGGTTTCGCCGTCACCGGACCCAGCGCGGACCCGGACCAGCAGGAGCGGGTCGGGCAGATCGCCGAATTCGTCGTCGATCCGCGCCACCGCGGCGCGGGGCACGGTTCCCGCCTCATCAATGCCGCGGTCGACACGCTGCGGCAGGACGGCTACCTCGTGGCGACCATGTGGCTGCCGACCACCAACGACTCGCTGCGGGCCTTCCTCTCGTCCTGCGGCTGGGGCCCGGACGGCGCCCACCAGGAGGTCGGCGCCCAGGACGGCGGGACGACCCTCAAGCTCATCCGGCTCCATACCGACATCTCCACCCCGACCGCCTGAGCCCGACTTCGCGACCAGGGATTTCCGTGGCAAGGTAGGGCGGCCACCCCGACCTAGGCACACTCTTCGGCGTCGCCACCTCGCTGGGCTTCGGCATCAACCAGATCACGGCCGGGCTGGAGCACCTCGGCGTTCTCGAAGCGACGCCTGGGATCAAGGTTGTGCTGATCACGATCATCACGGCGCTGGCCACCGTCTCCGTGGTCACGGGACTCGACAAGGGAATCGCGTTCCCCTCCCGTGCCAACCTCGCGCTGGCCGCTCTCTTCCTGGTCGGAGTCCTCATCCTCGGACCGACTCTCTTCATCCTCCGCGACCTCATCGCCAGCATCGGCAACTACGTGCAGAACTTCGTCTCGCTCTCCTTCCAGACCTTCCCGTTTTACGGCGAGGCGGGGGCGTCGTGGCTCGCGGGGTGGACCACCAACTACTGGGCGTGGTGGATCTCGTGGTCGCCGTTCGTCGGGGTGTTCATCGCTCGGATCTCACGCGGGCGCACCGTCCGGGAGTTCCTCGTCGG
Organism: Tessaracoccus flavus; assembly: GCF_001997295.1. Classification (NCBI taxonomy): domain Bacteria; kingdom Bacillati; phylum Actinomycetota; class Actinomycetes; order Propionibacteriales; family Propionibacteriaceae; genus Tessaracoccus; species Tessaracoccus flavus. The sequence continues at coordinate 1,034,545 of NZ_CP019605.1, read as the reverse complement.
AGTGCTGCTCGTGCCTACGCTCATGACCATCGTCTGGTTCTCGGTGCTGGGTGGAGCGGCACTGCACCGCGAGATCTTCGGCGGCGGAGGCATCATCGACGACGGAGCGGTCGACACCGACACGGCCCTGTTCGACCTGCTCGCCACGATGCCGGGATCGGCGCTCCTCTCTGGTATCGCCATCACCCTCGTGGTTATCTTCTTCGTCACGAGCGCGGACTCCGGTGCCTTTGTGGTCGACATGCTCGCTAACGGTGGCAATCCCACTCCACCGGTCTGGTCCCGTGTCATGTGGGCGGTGCTCTCCGGATCGATCGCAGCGGTGCTGATCTGGGCGGGAGCCAATAGTTCCTCGGACATGCCTGGAGCCAACACCGTGGGGATGGCCGCCCTACAGGCGCTCACGCTGCTGGCCGCAACACCCTTCTCACTCGTGATGGTCGCGATGGCCTTCGCGACGGTAAAGGCGCTGCGCGCCGACCATGCGCAGTGGCAGGCGGCCCAGGATCGGGCCACCCGACGGGAACTCGTTCGCGACACCGCTGAACGGGTGCTCGAACGGCCCAACGGCTAGAGCCCGAGGACCTGCTCCATCTCCAGGGTTAGCCCTGGCTGCTCCACCACGTGGCGGATCGCAGCCACCACCCCGGGCATGAACGAGACCCGGTCGAAGGAGTCGTGCCGGATCGTCAGCGTCTCCCCCTCCGCCCCGAAAAGGACCTCCTGGTGGGCCACGAGCCCGCGCAGGCGCACGCCGTGGACGTGGATACCGTCGACGACCGCGCCCCGCGCCCCGTCGTCGTGCACGGTGGCGTCCGGCACCTCCCCCAGCCCCGCCTCTGCTCGGGCTGCGGCGATCCGACGAGCCGTCGTCGCGGAGGTGCCCGACGGGGCGTCGGCCTTGTTCGGATGGTGTAGTTCGACGATCTCGGCGGACTCGTAGAACGGAGCTGCGAGCGCTGCGAACTTCATCATGAGCACGGCCCCGATGGAGAAGTTCGACGCGATGAGCACGCCCACCTCCGGATGCGCCTCGCAGAGCTCCCGGACGCGTTCCAGCCGCTCCTCGGTGAAGCCGGTCGTCCCGATGACCATGTGGATGCCGAGCTGGAGACACCACTCGATGTTGTCCATCACCGAATCGGGGTGGGTGAAGTCGACCACCACCTGGGCGCGCCCGATCTTGTCCCGGTCCTCGTTGATGTCGACACCGCCGACCGTCGTCATCCCATCGGCCCGCGTCACCGCACGGACGACCTCGCTGCCCATCTTTCCGCTGACGCCGAAAATTCCGACCTGGATCTCGCGCACGGTACTTCCCCTCGCTTGGATGTTTTTTCCGCCTGGACGGCTGGGACCAGTCAATCAGACCCGACAAAGAGGAGGGGGCGGGTCCGGTTTCCCGGACCCGCCCCCTACCAGGTTGCGGTCGACGCTCAGGCTCAGGCCTCGGCGTCATCCTTCTCGTCAATGACGGGGATCAGCGACAGCTTGCCCCGATCGTCGATGTCGGAGATCTCGACCTGGAGCTTCTGGCCCACCGACACGACGTCGTCCACACTCTCGACGCGCTGGCCGCCCGCGAGCGGGCGGAGCTTCGAGATGTGCAGCAGCCCGTCCTTGCCCGGCATGAGCGACACGAAGGCGCCGAACGTCGTGGTCTTGACGACGGTGCCGAGGTAACGCTCGCCACGCTCCGGCATGTGGGGGTTGGCGATCGCGTTGATCGCCGCGACGGCCGCCTCCGCAGCCTCCCCGGAGTCCGCGCCGACGTAGACGGTGCCGTCGTCCTCGATCGCGATGTTGGCGCCGGTCTCGTCCTGGATCTGGTTGATGACCTTGCCCTTGGGGCCGATGACCTCGCCGATCTTGTCCACCGGGACGCGCAGCGAGATGATCCGCGGTGCGTAGGGGCTCATCTCGTCGGGAGCGTCGATGGCCTCGCCCATCACGTCCAGGAGGGTGTGGCGGGCGTCGCGAGCCTGCAGCAGTGCCTTCTGGAGTTCGACGGCGGGGATGCCGTCCAGCTTCGTGTCGAGCTGGAGCGCGGTGACGAAGTCACGGGTGCCCGCGACCTTGAAGTCCATGTCGCCGAGCGCGTCCTCCGCGCCCAGGATGTCGGTCAGCGCGACGTACTTGGTCTCGCCGTCGACCTCCTCGCTCATGAGCCCCATCGCGATACCGGCGACCGGGGACTTGAGCGGGACACCGGCGTTGAGCAGCGACAGCGTGGAGGCACACACCGAGCCCATGGAGGTCGAACCGTTGGAGCCGAGAGCCTCGGACACCTGACGGATCGCGTAGGGGAACTCCTGGCGAGGGGGAAGCACTGGGATCAGCGCGCGCTCCGCCAGCGCACCGTGGCCAACCTCGCGGCGCTTCGGGGAACCGACGCGGCCGGTCTCGCCCGTGGAGTACGGCGGGAAGTTGTAGTTGTGCATGTAGCGCTTGGTGTTCTCCGGCGACAGCGTGTCGATCTTCTGCTCCATGTCGAGCATGTTGAGCGTCGTCACGCCGAGGATCTGGGTCTCGCCGCGCTGGAACAGAGCGGAACCGTGGACGCGCGGGATGACCTCGACCTCGGCAGAAAGCGTGCGGATGTCGCTCGGGCCACGCCCGTCGATGCGGACGCCCTCAGTGAGGGAACGGTGACGCACGATCTTCTTGGTCAGAGCCTTGAGGGCAGCGGAGACCTCGCTGAGGCGCTCGGGGAAGCGCTCGGTGAGCTGCTCGGTCACGTCCATGCGGATGGCGTGGGTGGCCTCGTCGCGCTCCTGCTTGCCGGCGATCTGCATCGCCTCGGCGACGCGGTCGTGCGCCAGCTCGGACACGGCCTCGAAGACGTCGTCCTCGTAGTCCCGGAAGACCGGGAAGTCGTAGGTCTCCTTGGGCAGCTTCGCGGCCAGCTCGGACTGCGCGTCGCAGAGGGCCTTGATGAACGGCTTGGCCGCCTCGAGCCCTTCGCCGACGACCTCTTCGGTGGGGGCGGTCTTGCCGGAGCGGACAACTTCCCAGGTCGATTCGGTGCCGCCGGCCTCGACCATCATGATGGCGACGTCGCCGTCGGCCAGCACGCGGCCCGCCACGACCATCTGGAAAGCGGACTTCTCGATCTGCTCCACGGTCGGGAAAGCGACCCACTGGTCGTCGATCAGAGCGACGCGCACGGCGCCGATGGGACCGGAGAACGGCAGACCGGCGATCTGCGTGGACATGGAGGCGGCGTTGACCGCGACCACGTCGTACATGACCGACGGGTTGAGCGCGAGGATGGTGACGACGACCTGAACCTCGTTGCGGAGGCCCTTGACGAAGGCCGGGCGCAGCGGCCGGTCGATGAGTCGGCAGGCGAGGATGGCGCCCTCGCCGGGGCGACCCTCGCGCCGGAAGAACGAGCCGGGGATGCGGCCCGCGGCGTACATGCGCTCCTCGACGTCGACCGTCAAGGGGAAGAAGTCGATGGACTCGCGGGGGGTCTTCTGGGCGGTCGTCGCCGACAGAAGCATGGTGTCGCCGTTGAGGTAGACGGCAGCCGAACCATCGGCCTGCTGGGCCAGGTGGCCCGCCTCGAAACGTACTGTGTGCTTGCCGAACTTACCGTTGTCGATAACGGCCTCGGCGAACTCGATGCCTTGTCCTTCCACGGACAGGCTCCTTTCGGGTGTGTGCCACCCGCGCAGGGCAATGACGCCCTTTGAAATCTGCACCTGCCGGTCTTCGATCGAGGCTCGCGGGGGACCGTGTTCGGCACCCGAAAACCACTACCGAGGACCAGACTGGATACTGCGCTGGGCGGCGGGATGGTAACTGTCTTTATGAAGTTGTTTCGCGTGCAGTCTACCCCGCTTGCGACAAGATGGGTTAATGCCGTTGTTGCACTCCTATGCCGCCATCGCCACCGCACGCCGATGGGCCCGGGAGAGCTTGAATCATCCGGAGCCCCCCGCCGCCACCCTGCTGGCACGCACGCTCAGCCACCCTGGCGGCCTGCGCTTCACCCTCGATTTCGTCGACGGCGTGCTGAGACCCGAAGATCCCGGGGTCGGGGCCTCGGCGCTCCGCGAGCTTTCCACACGACCCGCCGGATTCCTACCGATGCCGCTTCAGCTGGGGCTCCGTGCCGCTGGCATGGCCCCGGCGTTGGCTCTGCCAGCCGCCCGTCGTGCATTCGAGGCGCTGGTCGGTGACCTGGTCGTGGACGTGGGTCGGTCGCTGGGTCCGACGCTGAACCGGCTGCGGCGATACGGCGCTGATCTCAACGTCAACCTCCTCGGCGAGGCGGTCCTCGGCGACGGGCACGCCCAGCGCCGGCTGGCCGCCACCATGGGGCTCCTGGAGCGGCCGGAGGTGGACTACGTCTCGGTGAAGGTGTCCGCGGTGCTCGGCCCCCATGCACCCTTCGGACACGGCGCTGCGGTGGAGCGGGCCATGGAACGGCTGCGACCGCTGCTGCTCACCGCCGCCGGGCTCGGCAAGTTCGTCAACCTCGACATGGAGGAGTACAGGGACCTCCACCTCACCCTCGACGTCGTCGAGCGGCTGCTGCTGGAGGACCGGTTGTTGGGGCTTCGGGCGGGGGTCGCGGTCCAGACCTATCTCAAGGAGTCGCACCTCGTGCTGCGCCGGCTCGACGAGTTTGCCGCCGCTCGCGGCTCCCGCGGCGGCGAGCCGATCAAGGTGCGGTTGGTCAAGGGTGCGAACCTCGCGATGGAGCGGGTCCAGGCCGAGCTGCGGGGCTGGGACGACCCTGTCCTCCCCACGAAGGCCGACACGGACGCCAGCTTCCTCGAAGCCCTCGACTTCTGCCTCCGCCCGGGGAGGGCCGACCGGATGAGGGTCGGCGTGGCCAGCCACAACGTCTTCTCGTTGGCGGCGGCGTGGGAACTCGCGCGGGAGCGGGGGGTCGCCGACGCGATGGACGTCGAGATGCTGTCCGGCATGGGAGTACCCCTCCAGCGCGTGCTCCAGCAGGAGATCGGGCGCCTGCGGCTGTACGTCCCCGTCGTCCCGCGCCGCGAATTCGACTCGGCCATCGCCTACCTCGTCCGTCGGCTCGAGGAGAACGCCGCACCTGAGAACTTCATGTCCGGCGCGCATGCGCTCGGCTCCGACGCCGCGTTCCTCGACCGCGAGGAAGCCCGCTTCCGTGCAGCCGCGGCCCGCGCGCCGCTCTCCCGCCCCGACGACTGGGCCACCCAGCACCGATCCCTACGGGACCCCGGTGAGCCGGACCCCGGGTTCGCCAACGCCGTCGACACCAACCCCGCCCTCCGCCACAACCAGGTCTGGGCCGACCGCATCCGCGCCCGGCTCCCCGAGCCCGAACTCGGCTCTCACCGCGTGCACGCTGCCGCGATCGGCACCCATGCCGAGGTCGACGACGTGCTGGACCGTGGCCGGATCGCGGGCGAGGCATGGGCCGCGGTCCCGGCGGAACGCCGCGCCGAGGCGCTCAGGCGGCTGGCCGGCGAGATCGAACGCCTGCGCACGGACTTCGTGACGGTGGCCGCGGACGAGGTGGGCAAGCTCATCGACCAGTCCGACGTCGAGGTATCCGAGGCGTGCGACTTCGCCGCGTACTACGCGGAGCGCGCGCTGGATCCGCATCCGGGCGTCGTCGCGGTTCCGCCGCGCCTCACCGTGGTTGCCCCGCCGTGGAACTTCCCGATCGCCATCCCGCTGGGTGGCGTCGCTGCGGCGCTGGCCGCAGGGTCGGCCGTCGTCCTGAAGCCGGCGCCGCCCGCGCGCAGGACAGCCGCCCTGCTCCACGAGGCCTGCCGGAGGGCTGGACTGCCGGCAGACCTCGTCCAGTTCGTCGTCGTCGACGACGGACCCGTGGGGCGTCGGCTCATCGACGACGATCGTGTCGACACAGTGATCCTCACGGGTGCCGCGGAGACCGCCGAACTCTTCAGATCCTGGCGCCCCGACCTCAGGTTGTTCGCCGAGACGTCCGGCAAGAACGCGATCGTCGTCACTCCGTCGGCCGACCTCGACCAGGCCGTCGCTGACGTCGTGTCGTCAGCCTTCGGCCACGCCGGCCAGAAGTGCTCCGCGTCCTCGCTGGCCATCCTCGTCGGCTCCGTCGCGCGGTCTGAGCGGTTCCGGCAGCAGCTCGTCGACGCCGTGTCGTCGCTCCACGTCGCCTGGCCCGACGACCCGGCGGCACAGGTCGGTCCCCTGACCGAACCACCCGGCGAGAAGCTGCAGAGGGGGCTCGGCACCCCCGAGCCCGGGCAGTCGTGGCTCGTCGAGCCTCGGCGCATCGACGAGAGACTCTGGCGCCCTGGGATCCGGGTCGGTGTCCAGCCTGGGAGCGATTGCCACCAGACCGAGTACTTCGGGCCGGTGCTGGGCCTCATGTCGGCCCGGGACCTTGACGAGGCGATCGAGTGGCAAAACGGCACCGTCTACGGGCTGACGGCGGGACTCCACTCTCTGGACCGGGGGGAGATCGCGCACTGGCTCGACCGCGTTGAGGCGGGCAACTGTTACGTCAACCGCTCGATCACCGGCGCAATCGTGCGACGGCAGCCCTTCGGGGGCTGGAAGCGCTCGGCCGTCGGACCCGGCGCGAAGGCGGGCGGACCCAACTACGTGGCATCGCTTGTGGACTGGGTGGCGGAGTCCCCCGCCGGTTGCGCTTTGCCGACCCGCGAGGACGCCGTCGAGTTCCTCGACCGTCACGATCCGTCCGCGCTGACGGCCGAGATCAACGTGCTGCGCTACCTGCCGGCGCCCGTCACCGTGCGGGTGGAGGATGCGTCACCCGGTGACGTGCGGCACGAGGCGATGGCCGCGCTGCTCGTCGGATCACGGCCACGGTTCAGCTTCCGTCAGCTACCGGAGGGTCCGCTCGCAGGGGCACTGGCCTCGGCGGGGTGCAGCGTGGCGGTGGAGAGCGACGAGGTCTTCGACCAGGCGGCCTCTGGACGGATCCGCCATCTCGGCTCCCGCTCGCTGAACGGGGCGCTGCAGGGCTCGATCGACGCGACCGTCTACGGCGGGATGCCTGTGCCGGGGAGGTTGGCGTTCCTGCCCTACGTCCGGGAGCAGGCCGTCTCCATCACCAACCACCGCTACGGGCACCCTGTGGATCAAGTCCTCTTCTGAGGTGCGGACATGACAAAGGCACCCCGATCGGGGTGCCTTTGCAGTGGGTGCGCTCGGTTGCTCAGCGACGAAGGCCGAGGCGCGCGATCAGCTCGCGGTAGTGCTCGACGTCCTGCTTGGCAACGTAGTTGAGCAGGCGACGGCGCTGGCCCACCATGAGCATCAGGCCACGGCGGCTGTGGTGGTCGCCCTTGTGTTCCTTGAGGTGCTCGGTCAGGTGAGCGATCCGCTTGGTCAGCAGTGCGATCTGCACGTCGGGCGAACCGGTGTCGCCCGGCTGCGTCGCGTACTCTTCGATGGTCTTCTTCTTCAATTCAGCGTCCACGATGGGGCTCCTTCGGCTCGCTGCACGGCGCCCCAGTCGCTGATGCTGTCGGGGCTCTTACTGGACCGTGGCCGATCTAACGGCAACCGCAAGACCTTAGCACCGGCGCGACACGCGAGGCCAATCGACACTCCGTCGCGCGGGAGCGGCGCGAGCCTCGAGCCACCGATTTCCGGGTCCGCCCAAAGCGCTAGGGTAGGGCCATACAGCGAATCTCGAGGAGCACCTATGGCGATCAGCGTTCGTCCCGCAGAAGCGGCAGACCTGGACCAGTTGCGCGCCAAGCAGGCACGCCCCGAACTCGGCCTTGTCGATAAGCACTTCGAGGCGCAGGAGGATGGCACGCTCATCTACGCCGTCGCCTTCGAGGACGGCGAACCTCTGGGCACGGCGATCCTCGACCTCAGCGAAGGCCAGATGATGCCCGAGCTCCGCAATATGTACGTCTATCCCGAGGCGCGGCGTCGCGGCGCGGGTCGTGCGTTGACCACCTACATCGAGGAGTTGGCCCGCCAGGCTGGGCACGCGGCCGTCTACCTGGCTGTTGACCCCAACAACGCGAAGGCCGTGCCGCTCTACGTGTCGCTGGAGTACTACCCGACCGGGGAGCACCTCTTCGTCGAAGCCCCGGAGATCGATCAGGTCGACGACGGCCAGCAGGCCAGCACGCACTACGCGATCTACAAGAAGTCGCTCACTGCACGTTGAGTGATTGCGTCCGTTGGCGCACTTCGCCCGCCCAGTTGCTTGTCGCTGACGCGACGGGAGACTACAGTTCCCCGGTGCGACGGGGGCGGGCTGCACCTGCGCACGCCCACACACTGGGAGATGGATAACACATGGCTAGGCCCAAGGTTCATGATGAGCGGCTCGCGGAAGTGCTGCTCGAGCAATCCGCTGTCATCGTTGCCAAAGGCGGTCCGGACGCGCTCAGCCTGCGCAAGCTGACCGACGCCGTCGGCACTTCCACGTCAGCCGTGTACTCGCTCTACGGGAGCAGAGAGGCCCTGCTGCTCGCCGTGTACGAGCGGGCTCTCGCCAGCTTCGAGCGCTCCGCGCAGGAGTTGCCCGTCACCGACCGCCCCATGAGTGACCTGTTCCGGATGGGCCGGGAGTACCGACGCTGGGCGCTGTCCAACCCGCAGTTGTACCCGGTGATGTTCATGGGGCCCGCCGGCTCGGGGCCGGAGCAGCGCCGCGCCCTCGCGATGCCGACCATCGACCGGCTCATCGCGGCGCTCCGGCGCTGCATCGAGGCCGGCGAGCTCCGCGACGCCGAGTCGATCGAGGTCATGGCCTGTCAGCTGTGGGCCACGGTCCACGGTCACGTCTCGTTGGAGTTGATGGGTCTGCTCACCCCGAGGTGACGGGCAGGTCGAGCGAGGAGATCGACCGATCCTTCGACGACCTCCTCAACAGGTCGGTCGCCACCTGGCGCGTCAGCTGAGGACGCGTCGCGCCTGCTCCACGTCACGACCCATCTGGAGCACCAGTTCGTCGACGTCGGAGAATCGCACCTGGCCACGGAGCCGCTGAACGAAGTCGACGGCGATCTCCGCACCGTAAAGCTCAAGGTCCGTGCGATCGATGACGTAGGACTCCACCCGACGATCAGACCCGTCGAACGTCGGGTTGCTGCCGACCGAGATGGCGGCCGCCATGGGCATCGCACCGGGTTCGTCGAGTCTGGTGACCCAGCCCGCATAAACGCCGTCGGCCGGCACGGCCATGTCCACCGGCACCGACTGGTTGGCAGTGGGATACCCGAGGTCGCGGCCGCGTTGGTCCCCGAGGACCACCACGCCGCGGAAGCGGAACGGCCGCTCCAGGTGCTCGGCTGCGCCCGCCACGTCGCCGACGGCCAGAAGCTCGCGGATGCGGGTCGAGCAGGAGATCTCGTCGCGGACTGATTCCAGCGGCAGCGGAATCACGTCGAACCGGCCCTCCCCCACCTCGGCCAGGAACTGCACGTCCCCGGCGGCGGCATGCCCGAACCTGAAGTTCTCCCCGACGACGACCCGCACGGGGTTGAGCGGCAGCAGGAACCGGTCGATGAAGTCATGGGGGCTCATCGCGGCCACCGCCTCGTTGAACCGGATGACCCGCACCTCGTGTGCGCCGGCCTCCTTGAGGAGCTCGATGCGGGTGTGGAGATCGCTCAGCAGCTTGGGCGCCGACTCGGGGCGCAGCACCGTCACCGGGTGCGGCCAGAACGTGATGACCACCAGGGGGTGGTCGACATCGCGGACAGCCTCCGCCAGAACCCGGCGGTGTCCACGGTGGACACCGTCGAAGTTACCGATCACCACTACCGTCTGCATCGTCGACTCCTCCGTCCCCGGCAAATCTGGCACGCTCACACGAACACCGCAACTGGGCGCGCGCCCGAGCCGGAAGGCTCGTACAGCGCCAGGAGCTCGCCCCCCGGCGACAGCAGCCCGGTGGGCCGTCCAGGCACGTCGAGTGCCAGCGGCCGTCCGAAGGTGACGTCCCGGGCTTGGTCTGCAGTCAGGTGCACGACAGGGAAGCTCCGCCGTGCTGCTTCCGCCATGCTCATCAGGCTCGGCGCCTCGTCGCCCAGCGCGACGGCGTCGTCGAGCGAGTAGCCGCCGATCCGCGTGCGGCGCAGAGCGGTGAGGTGGCCGCCCACGCCGAGCGCAGCGCCGAGGTCGCGGGCGATCGCCCGGACGTAGGTCCCGGACGAACACTCAACGTCCAGCTCGACATCGACCGTGGCCCCGCCGGGCCGCACGGAGAGCACGTCAAGGGCGCTGATGGTCACGGGTCGTGCCTTCAGCTCGACGGTCTCCCCCTTCCGCACGCGGGAGTAGGAGCGCACACCATCGACCTTGATCGCAGAGACGGAGCTCGGTATCTGAAGCACGTCGCCGCGTTGCGCGCCGAGGGCGGCGTCGATCTCCTGCCGCGTGAGATGTGAGGCGTCCGCGACGGGGACCACGTCACCGTCGGCGTCGTCAGTGGGCGAGGATTCGCCGAGACGGACTGTGGCGACGTACCGCTTGTCGTGCAGGGCCAGATGGCCCAGAAGCCTCGTCGCCCGGTTCACACCCAGGATGAGGACCCCTGTCGCCATGGGATCGAGAGTCCCGGCGTGACCGATCTTGCGGGTGCCGAGGAGACGCCGGAGGCGCCCGACCACCTGGTGGGAGGTGATCCCCGACGGCTTGTCGACGATCACCATCCCCGAGGCGTCGGTCACTCTTCGTCGTCCTCCGACTCCTCCCGCGGCTTGCGGTAGGGATCGGCGTCGCCGGCGAAGGTCCGGCCCGCAGCCGCGGCCGCGGCCCGGGCATCGTCGGCCTGCACCTGGGCGAGCAGGTCCTCGATGTGACGCGCCGTCTCCGGCGTGGCGTCGAGGACGAAGCTCAGGCTCGGCGTGAACTTCATGCCCAGCTGGGAACCCACCGTCGACCTCAGCATGCCCTTGGCCGACTCAAGAGCGGCCGCAGTCCCGGCCCGCGCCTCCTCGTCGCCGAGCACGGTGTAGAAGGCGGTGGCCTCCCGGTTGTCGCCGGTCAGCCTCACCTCCGTGATCGTGACGAATCCGAGGCGTGGGTCCTTGACCCGCCGCTCGATGGTGCTCGCAAGGATGACCTGGATCTGGTCAGCCAACTTGGCGTTACGCGGGTTCGCCATCACACACGCTCCTTCTCGACCATCTCGTACGTCTCGATGACGTCTCCGATCCTGATGTCGTTGTAGTTGTGCAGCGTCAGGCCGCATTCGAAGCCCTCGCGGACCTCGGTTGCATCGTCCTTCTCGCGCCGCAGCGACGCGATGGAGGAGTCGGCGACCACCACGCCGTCACGCAGCAGGCGCGCCTTGGCGTTGCGCCTGATGGTGCCGTCGGTGACCATACAGCCGGCGATGTTGCCGAACTTCGAGGAGCGGAAGATCTCGCGGATCTCCGCCTGACCACGGATCTCCTCGGCGAAGATCGGCTTGAGCATGCCCTTGAGAGCCGCCTCGATCTCGTCGATGGCCGAGTAGATGACCGAGTAGAAACGCATATCCACGTTCTCGCGGTCCGCCATCTGGGCTGCGTGCGGCGTGGGCCGCACGTTGAAGCCGATGATGACGGCCTTGGATGCTGCTGCCAGCGAGACGTTGGTCTCGGTGATGGCGCCGACGCCGCGGTCGATGACCCGGAGCGACACCTCCTCGCCGACCTCGATCTTGCTGAGGGCATCCTCCAGTGCCTCCACGGAGCCAGCCCCGTCGCCCTTGAGGATGAGCAGCAGTTCCTGCGTCTCGCCCTTCTCAAGCTGCTCGAAGAGCTGGTCGAGGGTCTTGCGACGGCTCGTCTTGGCCTGCATCGCAGCCCTCATCCGCGCCTCACGCTTGTCGGCGATCTGGCGCGCCATGCGGTCGTCGTCGACAACGAGGAAGTTGTCTCCGGCGCCCGGCACGGACGTCAGGCCGAGGACCTGCACCGGCATGGACGGAAGCGCCTCGTCGACGGTCTGACCCTGATCGTTGACCAGAGCGCGGACACGGCCGTGCGCCGAGCCGGCGACGATGGAGTCGCCGATGCGCAGCGTGCCGCGGTGCACCAGGACGGTGGCCACGGGGCCGCGGCCCTTGTCGAGGTGCGCCTCGATGGCGACACCCTGAGCGGGCATGTCCGGGTTGGCGCGCAGATCCAGTGCCGCGTCGGCCGTCAGCACGATCGCCTCGAGCAGTTCGTCAAGACCCTGGCGGGTGATGGCCGAGACGTCCACGAACTGGGTGTCGCCGCCGTACTCCTCGGGCACGAGGCCGAACTCGGAGAGCTGGCCGCGAACACGGGTGGGATCGGCAGTGTCCTTGTCGACCTTGTTGACCGCGACGACCACCGGAACTTCGGCGGCCTTGGCGTGGTTGAGCGCCTCGATGGTCTGGGGCATCACGCCGTCATCGGCCGCGACGACCAGCACCGCGATGTCCGTGGACTTGGCGCCCCGGGCACGCATGGCGGTGAACGCCTCGTGACCGGGAGTATCGATGAAGGTGATGGCCCGCTCGTTCTCGTCCACTTCCGTGACCACCTGGTAGGCGCCGATGGCCTGGGTGATGCCGCCTGCTTCCTTCCCTGCGACGTTGGCGTGGCGCAGGGCGTCAAGCAGCTTGGTCTTGCCGTGGTCGACGTGGCCCATGACGGTGACGACGGGCGGACGGGCCGCGAGATCGTCCTCATCGCCGATGTCCTCACCGAACTCGAGGTCGAAGCTCTCGAGAAGCTCGCGGTCCTCGTCCTCCGGGGAGACGACTTCGATGTTGTAGTCGAGTTCAGCGCCGAGCACCTCGAGGGTGTCGTCCGCGACAGACTGGGTTGCGGTGACCATCTCGCCCAGGTGGAACAGCACCTGCACCAGCGACGCCGGCTCGACGCCGATCTTCTCGGCGAGGTCGGTCAGCGAAGCGCCGCGGCGAAGACGAACCGTCTGGCCGTCGCCCTTGCGGACGCGCACACCGCCGATCGACGGGGCCTCCATCTGATCGAACTCTTGCCTGCGCTGCTTCTTGGACTTGCGTCCGCGCCTGCTGGCAGCTCCGCCGCGCCCGAAGGCGCCCTGGGTGCCGCCTGCGCGTCCCCGGCCGCCACCGCGACCGCCGGGTCCTCCCATCGGGCCACCGCCCATGGGGGGTCCGCCTGCACCGGGGCGACCTGCGCCACCACCGGCAGCTCCGGGACGGCCCCGGCCGGGACCGCCGCCGGGACGACCGCCACGGCCACCGGGGGCACCGCCGAGCTGTGTGTTCGCCGTCTTGGGCATCATCGCCGGGTTGGGGCGGGGCATGCCGGGAAGGCCGCCGGTTCCGCCGGGACGCGGCATCCGGTCGCCGCCGCCGGGCGCACCCGGCCTGGGGGCGCCCCCGGGGCGGGGTGCGTCGGGACGGGCTGGGCGGCGCTGCTGCGTTCCCATGCCCTGCGACGACGCGAAGGGGTTGTTGCCGGGGCGGGGTGCGCTCGGCTTGCGCGGGCCGACGGAGCCGGGGGTGGCCCCACCGCCGGGACGGCCGGGGGCACCGCCGGGACGACCGCTCGGGGCGCCCGCGGCGGGACGCTGCTGGGACGGCGCAGGCCGGCCGGGAGCGGCAGGCCTCGGAGCACCGGGACGCGGCGCAGGCGGGCGCGGGGTGTCAGCTGCGGGTGAGGATGGTGCCGGTGCCGACGGCGCCGGTGCGGGACGCGGCGCTTCGGGGGCCTTCGCCACAGGCGCGGCCTCCTCCGGCTGGGCCGCGGGGGCGCTCGGCGCAGCCGGGGCGGGCTTGGCGGCCCCGGGCTTGCCCATCGGCTTGGGTGCCGAGGGTGCCGGTGTGGAGGGGGTGGTTGCCGCGGGGGCGGCTGGTGCCTGGGGCTTGTCGTCGGACGGCTTGGCCAGCGTCTCGCGCACCTTGCGCACGACGGGGGCCTCCAGCGTCGACGAGGGACCACGGACGTATTCGCCGTTCTCGCCCAGCCAGGCTAGTAGTTCTTTACTTGTGATCCCGATTTCCTTGGCGATCTCATGGACGCGGGGCTTAGCCACTGCTCTCCTTTGTGCGGCCCGACCTCCAAGGTACGGACCTAGTTGATGTTGGTCATCGTTGGGTACTCATCGAGTGGTCATGAGCTTCTGGCCCACCTTCTGGTTGTCGCCCGACCGGGCGTGGAACGATGTGTCTGCGCGCACGCAGGCCAAGGGATACTCTATCGCGCTGCGGGCGATGCTTCCACTTCGTGCGATTCGCCCCCGCTGAACAGCCCCTCGACGACGGCCCCGGGGCCGAAGGTACGCCGGAACGCGTGCCGTGCCAGTGCGAGGTCGAAGCAGTCGCGATGCAGGTAGGCTCCCCGGCCCGCGAGCCGTGGTTCGGTGGCGTCGACGATCCTGTCCCCCACCCGAACCAACCGAATGAGGCTGCCCTGTTCGGCACGCTCGCGGCAGGCAATGCACGTGCGTATGGGACTCACCCGGCCATCATAACGGTGCCCCCATCCCTGCTCAGGCGAGCTGCGCTGCTAGCGTGTGGCCCGTCCAAGGGGGGGACCATGCGCATCGCTTCATTCTTCATAGCACTCCTGCTGAGCTTCACGCTCGCTCCCGGCGCACGCGCCGACACGCCGGACTGGCGGATGACCCGACAGGCGTCGCCCACCGACCTCGGGGGCTACTCCGTCGGAGAGAGCCTTCTTCCCGGCGAGCCGCTCCGGTTGAAGATCGCCGGCACCGCCTCCGAGGTCAGCATCCACACGTTCCGGATGGGGCACTACGACGGCGCGGGGGCTCTGCTGGTGGCTGAGCAGCACGGGGTTGAGCTCGCGGCGCAGCCGCCCTGCACGGAGATCGAGCGCACCGTCGACTGCTCGTCATGGGCAGTCACCCAGACGTTCGACACTGTGGGCTGGGAGCCCGGACTGTACCTGACCCTGCTCACCGACGATCTGGGCCGCCAGCACTATGTGGGGACCGTGCTCCGATCCCCCGACCACCGGGGCCGGGTCGTCGTCATGTCGGCCACCTCGACCCACGCCGCGTACAACAACTTCGGCGACTACTCGCTGTACAAAGGCCCGAGCGGCGACGCCGGGGATCGTGCCTACACCGTGAGCCTGAACCGCCCGAGCCGGGCCAACGGTGCCGACAAGATCTGGAGCTACGAACTCGGCCTGATCCAGCATCTGGAGTCGCTGGGCGTCCCACTGTCGTACACGACCAACGCGGAACTCGATCGGGGGTCCGACGTCTACGCGGGTGCCCGCGCTCTCGTGATGCTCGGTCACGACGAGTACTGGTCGGTGGCCATGCGCGATCACGCCACGACGCTGAGGGACGACGGCATCAACCTCATCTTCCTCGGCGCCAACTCCAGCTACTACCGCACCCGCTGGAGCGAGGACTACTCGAAGGTCACCTCCTACAAGCTGAGCTACCTCGACCCCGTGCAGACGCGGGAGTCCACCGGAACCTTCCGCTCCTCGCCGTTCCCCGATCCCGAGGAACGACTCGTCGGGTCTCAGTACGTGTGCTACGGAGATCTGAACGCCCAGACAGACCTCATCATCAGCAACCCTGATTTCTGGGCCTTCGCCGGCACCGGGGCCCAGCGCGGGAGCCGGTATCCCAAGCTCGTCGGGCACGAGATCGACAAGGCTGGTCCCGATTCGCCCGCCAACGTGCACATCGCGGCGCACAGCGACTACGTCTGTCGGAGCGGGGCGAATGTGTCCGACATCACGTACTACGTGGCGCCCTCGGGGGCCGGCGTGCTCAACCTCGGCACGATGGGGTTCGCCTACGCGCTGGCCCCGGGACGGGGCTATCCCGCCGAGTCTGTCGCGTTCGTCGAGCGCGTCGTGGGGACCATCATCACGGAGGCAGCCGCCGGACCGCTCGGGCTCCGGCACGTCGAACAGCCGAACTACGCCGACTTCTATCCGCCCGCAGTCCCCAAGCCGTTCGACGTCTACACGGAGGAGGGGACCCACGAGCACAACGGCCGACTCTGGCGGACGGCGTGCGAGCCGTACTCGCAGACCTCGCGGTGCCGCACGGAGATCTGGGCCACCACGGTCCGCCAGTCCGGTTCCACGTTCGTCCCGACCACGGGTTGGTCCTTCAACAACCTGACGTACCTTCCGCTTGCGCGGCAAGCCTGGAGCGCGAACCCGCTGGGATACACAGGGTCCTTCACCCGCGACGGGCGGAACTGGCGCACCGAGTGCGACTCGGCGGCCTCCGGGGGCAACGGCTGCCGCAGCTACATCTGGGCGAGCTACATCGAGAGCACCCTGTCGCCGTCAGGACACCGGTCCTACCGGTGGACGAACGGCTGGCTGTTCAACAACATCGTCCGCTTCGCCTGACGCCCGAACCCTTGAGCCGCGTCAGCGCTGGCGGAAGCGCTCGTGGACCGTCTCCCATTCGAGGTACCAGCGGAGCGCATGATCCCGCTGCTCAGCCATCCAGGCGGGGTCGGTCGTGTCCGCGAGGTCGTTCAGCTCGAAGGGGTCCTCGGCGATGTTGTACACCTCGTCGCGCCGGTCGCCGAAGTGATGGATGAGCTTCAGATCACCGTCGAGGGTGGTGGTGCAGAGCGCCCGGGCGAAGCAGGTCGCGATGACCGGCCCCTGTTCCTCCCCGCTGTACAGCGACGGCTTGTAGTCGTACTCGGCCTGCAGATCGAAACCGAGCGCGTCGACGGCTGTCGGCAGGATCGCCGCCTGGCTCACGGGACCCTCGACGACCTCGCCCGCACGCTGGGGGTCGTGGATGAGCAGGGGCACGCGCGCGCCCTCCTCATAGATCGTGTTGTCGTGCTGGTAGACCCGGTGCTCACCGAAGCCCTCACCGTGGTCGCCGACAATCACGAAGACAGTGTCGTCGTAGAGGCCGAGGTCGCGGAACTGGTCGAGCACCTTGCCCACGAAACGGTCCTGGTAGTGGACGCTGTTGAGGTACTCGTTGAACATGGGGTCGTCGACGAAGTCGATCTTCTCGTAGCCCTGCAGCACGTAGTCGTGGTGCGCGGTGACGGTCAGCATGCTCAGCATGAAGGGGCCGCGATCGGCGTTCTGCTCGAGCCATTCCCGTTGGTGCGGCAGCATGATGTCGTCTTCATAGCCGAAGTAGTTGGCCTTGTGGTAACCCTGCTTGTCCATGGAGTCGACGGCGCGGAAGTAGTCGAACCCGAGGTTCCGCACGGTGCTGCGGCGGCGCTCGAAGTTCTCCGTTGCGGACTGGAAGAAGGCGGTCCGGTAGCCCTGCTCGGCCAGCAGTTCGGGCAGGCAGCGAGCCGGCAGACCCTCGTCGTCGGCCTCGGTGTTCTCGGAGTCCAGCGGCGGGGCGACGCCACAGTGGATGGCGGTCACGGCCTTCGACGTGTGGGGCAGGACGGTGTACGCCCGGGTCACCGTGAGCGACTCGGCTTCGAGCGCATCCAGTACCGGCGTGACCGGCTCACGGGTCGGAGGCAGCGTCGAGGTGGCGCGCTGGGATTCCAGCATGATGACCACCAGGTTGCGTCGTTCATCCGTCCGCGGATCGAGCGTCGTGGCCGCAAGGTCCGGCAACTCCCCCGCGGGCGCCAGATGGTCCGGGTACGCCGCTGACTCGCGGACCTCGGCGACGGCGAACTGGACCGGAGCGGCCAGCGAGAATGCAGCCGACGTGGACGGCGCAGTCCAGAAGGAGGCCACAAGCAGAGCGACAGCCGAGACCACGCCGAGGCGACGGACAGCGGGTCTGGGTCGGCGGACCAGGAAGGATGAGACATAGCGGCCGAGCAGGAGCGGAAGGACGCTGACGCTCAGGAGGACTCCGACGAGAAGGCCGATGGTCACGGCGTTCATCTGGGACCCGATGAGCTCGTTGAGGCCCTCCCGGTTCTCCCAGCCGTAGACCAGCCGATCGAGCGTCAAGGGGGTCCCCGTGCGCAACATGAACTCGTGGTTGACGATCAGGAAGATCCCAAGTACGCCGGTGGCGAGGTGCGCCAGGAAAAAGTTCAGCGTCCGCAGCCAGATGGGACCGAAGGCCGCCAGGGCCACCCAGAGCAGAACCCAAGAGGTACCGAAGGCGACGTCGGAAGCCACCGACACCGTCGTCTGCCAGGCATCCGCCCCCGGGAAGAAGGCTCCGATCCGGTACATCTTGAGCCAGATGCCCAGCACGGTCACGGGGAGGAGCGCGACGAGCAACCGCCCCCACTTGTGTGGGGGGCGGAGCAGGCGCTGGGTGAACGGCGGGTTGACAGGCATCGACGACAAGCTTACGTCACCGCCGGGAGCGGGTCCCGGCGCGACGGTCAGGCGCAGGACCAGGGCTGGGTGCCCCGCTGGGCGTAGAGACGGTTGGCGACGGTGATCTGCTCGGCGCGGGAAGCCTGATGCGGGTACGGGGCGAAGTCGGTGCCACCGACGGAGCGCCAGGTGGGCAGGTTGAACTGGAGTCCGCCGTAGTAGCCGTTGCCGGTGTTGATGTTCCAGCGGTTGTTCGACTCGCACTCTGCGATCCGCACCCACATGGCCTCGCGGGCGAGGTTGAGCCCGCTGGACGAGGTCGACGCCGCAGGGGTCGACGAGCTGGAGCTCGACTTGGACTCAGTCTTCTGCGGGGCAGGGGCAGGAGCGGGCTTCGGCTTGGGCTTCGCCTTGGTCCCGATCGACGTCACCTGAGCCACGGGCTGCTTCGTCACCTCGGAGCCGGCCAGTTCAGAACTGACCAGCACGCCGTCTTCGTAGATGTCGGTGTAGGTCTCGGTCTTGACCCCCACGACACCCTTGGTGGTGACCTTCTGCTCCCCCGTGTAGAGCTTGTCGGTCTTCACGCTGGTCTTCTCGTACGGGAGCTCCACGGTCTTGGTGCTCTGTTTCACCTCGACAGCCACCACCTGGATGGTCATGCCGTCGGCCAGTGCGGTGGTGGGCGCCGGGCTCACCTTGTCATCGGCGTCGGGCGCGACCCCGGCCTTGTCCAGGACGTCCTGCACGGTGCCGGCAAGCGTGATCGACGTCGTCGATCCCGCGGCGATGAGCTGGACGTCCTTCGCCGTCTGGATGTCCACCTCGAGGCCGGCGCGTCCAATGGACTGGGAACGGGATGCCGACACGAGCGAGGTGGACGCATCAAGGTCCAGCATCCGCAGCGCCTCGCCGACGCTGCGCGCAGTCGTCCAGACCCGTCGGCTCTCGCCGTCCACCGTCACGTCGAGCGGCCGGCCATAGGCGACGCTGATCTCGATTCCGTCCACGATCTCGGAGTCCGCCGCGGGCAGGACCACGTCGTGCGACCCGAGTTCGATCCCTTCGAGCTCAAGAACCTCAGCCACGGTGTCTTCGCGCAACGCCACTGTCTTGGCGGTGCCGTCAACGACGAGGGTGACGTCGTTCTTCTCGAGGGCCGAGACGGCCGTCGCTCCACCGACCAGCGCGAGCGCGCTGACGCCGGCGAGAACGGGGATGAGGTAGCTGCGTGCCATGTAGCAAGATCTCCTAGTCAGGGGGTCACCGGAGGCGACCGGCCCTCTAAGAGTAACAACTGGCTGAACGAATCCCAAAAATACTCTGAGAAAATCTCAGTAAGGTCTAGCGCTGGGGTGCCGTGTCTGGTTGGATGTCGATCCGCCACCCGGTCAGTCGCGCCGCCAGTCGGGCGTTCTGCCCCTCCCGACCGATCGCCAGCGAGAGCTGGTAGTCGGGGACGATGGCCCGGCAGGCGCGGGCGTCCGGATCGAGGATCTGGACCGAGAGCACCTTGGCCGGGGACAGCGCGGCCGCGACGAAACGGGCGGGATCGTCCGAGTAGTCGACGATGTCGATCTTCTCCTCGCCCAGTTCGTTGGTCACCGCGCGGACCCGCTGGCCCATGGGCCCGATGAAGGCGCCCTTCGCCGAGACGTCCGCGTGATTGGAGCGAACGGCGATCTTCGTGCGGTGCCCCGCCTCGCGGGCCACCTCCATGATCTCAACGATGCCCGAAGCGATCTCCGGAACTTCCAGTGCGAACAACTTGCGCACCAGATTCGGGTGGGTGCGAGAGACCACAACCTGCGGGCCACGCATCTCCCGGCGGACCGCCACCACGTAGACGCGCAGCCGGCGCCCGTGCGAGTAGTCCTCGCCGGGAACCTGCTCGGCCAGGGGCATGATGGCCTCCAGCGTGCCGAGGTCGACCCGCACCGCCTTCGAATCGCGGTCCTGCTGGATGGTGCCGACGAGGATGTCGCCCTCGGAGCCCGCGAAGTGACCGAACTTCTGGTCGTCCTCGGCCTCGCGGAGGCGCTGGAAGATCACCTGACGCGCGGTGGCGGCGGCGATCCGGCCGAAGTCGTCGGGGGTGTCGTCGTAGAAGCCGATGACCTCGTCGTCGTCATCGAACTCGGGGGCGAGCACCGAGACCTTGCCGGTCTTGCGGTCCACTTCGACCTTGACGCCGCGCAGCGCGTGCGGGGTCTTCTTGTAGGCGTTGAGTAGCGCGTCCTCCAGCGCCTTGATGAGGTAGTCGAAGGAGATCTCCTTGTCGCGCTCGATGGCGCGAAGGGCAGCCAGATCCACATCCATGTCAGTCGTCCTCTCCGTCAAAGTCGTCGGCGGGGCGGTTGAGTTCAACCTGGACCACGGCCTTGGTGATGTCCGCCAGCGCGATGACCCGCTGGGTCCCGTCGATCTCGATGGTGACGGTGTCGTCGGCAACCTCCTGGATCCGCCCGGTGAGGGTTTCGTCGGCCAGGTTGAGCTTGACGAGCCGTCCGGTGTTGCGCCGGTAGTGCTTGGCCTCGGTCAGGGGCTTCGACACTCCTCGCGAGCTGACCTCCAGCGTGTAGGGCGAGTTGCCGACGGCCGTGCTCTCATCGAGGGCCGCCGAGATGGCGGAGGAGGCGGAGGCGATGTCGTCGAGGAGCGGGCCGCGCCCGCTGGGGCCGTCGCCGTCGACCGTGATCCTCAAGATGGAACGCTTCCCGACGGGGGTGACGTCGAGACTGTCAAGTTCCAGCCCGTGGCTGGCAAGAATCGGCTCAATGACTGAGGCGAGTTGGCTGTCCTGCATGTACGCGCTCCTTTATCCGGTTGTGGGCCCAGTTGTGAATGTCCCAGCATACCTGCGCCCGCCCCCACCCGCGATTGCCACTACCCTGGGGCGCATGTCCCTGACCCGTCGAGCCGCCCTCGGCGCTGCTGTCGCTGCGCTGTCCGGCTGCGCGGCGAGCCCGGTCGTCACAGGGACTCCCCGACCGGCACCCTCCCCCACACCGCCCGTCCAGGCTCCCGAGGCGGCCGAGGCGGCAGCCTCGGTGGCGGAGCTCGCCGCAGTGCTCGGCTCGTTGATCGACAGCCCGGTCTGGCCGGAGCAGCCCTGGGCCGTCGCCGCGAAGGCCCAGACGGACGACCATCTGGGCAGGCTTGTGGCGCTCGATCCGCTCGGCGCTGAACCGCGGGAGTCCTTCGATGTGACGGTTCCGACGCCGACCACTTACACCGACCTCGCCGCCGCCGAGACGGCGCTGGCCTCCTCCATCGACGGGACGCTCCCCCCGCTCGAGGCGGCAGCCGCCGCCGCGCCGGATCCCGAGCTACGGCTCCTGTACGCCTCCGTCGCGGCCGCCACCGTCGGGCTCCGCTCGCGGGCGCAGGCCCCCGTGGCGGGAGACGCCCAGCCGCGACCCCTGCAGGACACGACTCTCGAGGCGTCGCTTCCGGTCGTGCTGGGGCACGTGTGGGCGCTCATCTACGGCCTCGGAGTGGGGCTCGGACGGCTCGACCGCGACGATCCCCTCATCGGCGCCGGGTCTGAGCGCCTGGACGAGGCACGGGTGCTGCGCAACGACCTCCGTGAGATGCTGCCGGCGACGGCCGAACCAGGGCAGCCCGCAGCGTTCGCGCTTCCCACGGCGATGGACACGGCGGAGTCGATTCGCGCAGGGTGGGCGGAGCTGGAACTGCGACTGCTGGAGGCGTTCGGTCGCCTGGTGGCCGCTGACCCGGCCCCGCAGTGGCGTGAGACGTTCCTGCTGCAGGTGCCGGCAGCTCAGAACTTCGGCGCGGCGCTGGAATATTGGCCAGGATGGGTCGCATGACTATCGCGGAATCACGCAAGAGCTGGATGATCGGCGGCCTCACCTCGTCCCTGGTGGGCCTGGGGCTGATGGTTGCGCCCACCTTCCCCCACGGCGACGCGGGGCACTCGTGGTGGTCTCCCACGCTGGTGACCGACGGCGCGTTCCTCGCACTTCCCGCCGCGCTGGCGGCGGTGGCCGCCGCCGTGCTGGGCTTTCTGAAGTGGCGGTCCGCCGGGCAGCGGTTCGTCTGGGCGCCCGCCATCTGGTCCCTGGTCTCAGGGGTGTTGGCAGCCGTCGCCCTGGTCATGGCGGGAGGGCTGACGCTGTGGGCGGGCCTGGCTGTCGCCGCGATGGTGGTCGCCGCCGGACTGTGGACCCAGACCGCGAGGCCGGCCCTGCCCGGGGCCCTACCGTCCGGCCGCGGCTAGCACCTCGGCGACCGCGTCGGCGACGGCGATCTCACGCTTCTCCCCCGTGGAGCGGATGCGCAACTCGACCTTGCCGTCCGCCAGGCCGCGCCCGACGACCACGATCAGCGGCATTCCCATGATCTCCGAGTCGGCGAACTTGACCCCGGGGCTGGCCTTGCGATCGTCGTAGAGCACGTCCAGGCCCTGCTGCGACAGTTCCCCGGCGATCCGCTCGGCCTCCTCGAAGACCGACGCGTCCTTGCCGGTGGCCAGCAGCTGGACCTGGTACGGCGCCAGCGCCAGGGGCCAGGACAGGCCCTTGTCATCGCAGGTGGCCTCGGCGACGGCGGCGACGGCACGGGAGACTCCCACGCCGTAGGAGCCCATCGTCACGGTCACGAGCTTGCCGTTGCGGTCCAGCACCTTGAGGCCGAGGGCCTCGGCGTACTTGCGTCCGAGCTGGAAGATGTGGCCCATCTCGATCCCGCGGGCGAGCGTGAGGGGGCCCGACCCGTCCGGGGCCGGGTCGCCCTCGCGGACCTCCGCGACGTCGATGACGCCGTCGGGGGTGAAATCGCGACCCACCGTCACCCCTGTGAGGTGGGTGTCGGGACGGTTCGCGCCCGTGGCCCAGTACGTGCCCTCCGCAACGCGCGGGTCGGTGAGGTACTCGATGCGGGTGGTCGATTCCTTGCCCAGCACCCGGGTGCCGTCGAGGGAGACCGGCGAGATGTAGCCCCCCACCAGGTCGCTGTAGGCGGCGAAGTCGTCGGCGGTGAAGGGCTCGGCCTCGGCGGGCTCGAGGGCTGCGGTGAGCCGCTTGACGTCGACCTCGCGGTCGCCGGGGAGGCCGACGGCGAGCGCGCGGACGCGGCCGTCGGGCTCGGTCACCTTGAACAGCACGTTCTTCAGCGTGTCGGCGCCGGTCCAGGCACGGTCGGCCAGCGGCACGTCGCGGTTGAGGATCTCCACCACGCCGGCGATCGTGCCAGCGTTGGGGGTGGCCACCTCCGCCATGGCCGGCGCGTCGGCGATGGGCAGGGCCTCGGGGGCGGCGAAGCGGACGGCCTCCACGTTCGCCGCATAGCCACCAGCCGAGCGCACGAACGTGTCCTCGCCGTTGTCCGCCACGGCGAGGAACTCCTCCGAGCGCGAGCCGCCCATGGCGCCGGCCATGGCGGAGACGATCACGTAGTCGAGGCCGAGACGCTCGAAGATTCGCTGGTAGGCCTGGCGGTGGAGCTGGTAGCTCTGCTCAAGACCCGCCTCGTCGATGTCGAACGAGTAGGAGTCCTTCATGATGAACTCGCGCCCGCGCAGCAGCCCCGCGCGGGGACGCGCCTCGTCGCGGTACTTGGTCTGGATCTGGTAGAGCGAGATCGGCAGGTCCTTGTAGGAGGAGTAGAGGTCCTTGACGAGCAGCGTGAACATCTCCTCGTGCGTCGGGCCCAGCAACAGGTCGGCCTGCCTGCGATCCTTGAGGCGGAAGAGGAGGTCGCCGTATTCGTTCCAGCGGCCGGTCTCCTCGTAGGGCTCGCGCGGCAGCAGCGCCGGGAAGCTCACCTCCTGAGCACCGATCGCGTCCATCTCCTCGCGCACGATCCGCTCCACCTTCTGCAGCACCTTCAGCCCCAACGGGAGCCAGGAGTAGATGCCGGGAGCGGCGCGCCGGATGTAGCCCGCACGGACCAGCCAGCGGTGGCTCGGCACTTCCGCGTCCGCAGGGTCGTCGCGGAGGGTACGGACGAACAGGGTGGAGAGCTTCGATATCACGCGCCCAACTGTAGCGGGACGATCGGGCCCGGCCGCGCGCAGCGCGGACCGTCAGTAGTGGACCGTCGCCAGGGCGCCGATCTCCGCAAACCCGAGACGCTCGTAGGCTCGGATGGCGGGCGCGTTGAAGTCGTTGACGTAGAGGCTCATCTGGGGGTAGCGGACCATGGCGAGGCGCAGCATGCCGGACAGGGCGGGGACGCTCAGCCCGGTGCCACGGAGCGCCGGGTCCACCCAGACCCCCTGCAGTTGGGCTTGGCGGCCGAGCTTCGGCCCCAGATCTGCCTTGAAGATCACCTTGCCGTCCTCGACGATGCCGTAGGCGTCGCGGTCGACCAGGCGCTGCATCACGAAGCGTTCGTAGCCGCTGCCGTACTTGAACGGCGAACTGCCGATCTCCTCGGTGTACATGTGGACGGAGGCGTCGAGGTAGCTGGTGTAGTCGTCGCGCGTGAGCTGGCGAACCCTCGGGTCCGCTTCGGCCTCGGGCGGCTGCTCGAGGAGCATCAACGGCTGACGCTTGCGGATATTGCTGACGTTGCCCCAGGACCCCTTCCACCGCTCCGACAGACCGACGTAGAGTCCCAGGACGGACACCGACGGCCCCAGGATGGACGAGCAGCGTCGGACGGGCCCCAACTGGCCCACGAACGCAGGCAGCGCCTCCGGGTCGAAGCCTGCGACGAAGACCGTCCCTCCGTCCAGGAGCAGCGACGTGATGCGCCCGTCACGCTCGAAGGCGTGGATGTTGCCCAGCCGACGACGGTCGATCCCGTACGCGGCGATCTTGCTGGCGAGGAACAGGTTCTCGATCGGGCTCTCTGCGAGGAAGGCGAGCGCCTCGTGCCGGTCGGCGCCTCCGAGTGCGCGCAACCGGGGTGTCATGGAGGATAACTCTAGGAGACGGAGACCTCGGGCTGGCCCAGTTCGCCCATCTCGGCGGCGAGCCTGCGCGCCTCGAACAGCAGTGTCTCGACGATCTCCTCCTCGGGGACGGTCTTGATGACCTCACCCTTGACGAAGATCTGGCCCTTGCCGTTGCCGGAGGCCACTCCGAGGTCGGCTTCACGCGCCTCTCCCGGTCCGTTGACCACGCAGCCCATGACGGCGACGCGGAGCGGGGCCTCCATGCCCTCCAGCCCCTTGGTGACCTGCTCGGCGAGCGTGTAGACGTCCACCTGCGCGCGTCCGCAGGAGGGGCAGGAGACGATGTCCAGCTTGCGGGGGCGCAGGTTGAGTGACTCGAGGATCTTGAGCCCGACCTTGACCTCCTCGGCGGGAGGGGCGGACAGCGACACACGGATCGTGTCGCCGATGCCCTGGCTGAGCAGCGCACCGAAGGCGACGGAGCTCTTGATCGTCCCCTGGAAGGCGGGGCCGGCCTCGGTGACGCCGAGGTGGAGGGGGTACTGGCACTTCTCGCTCAGGAGCTCGTAGGCGCGCACCATGACGACGGGATCGTTGTGCTTGACGGAGATCTTGAAGTCGTAGAAGCCGACCTCCTCGAACAGGGACGCCTCCCAGAGGGCGGACTCGACGAGCGCCTCCGCCGTCGGTGCGCCGTACTTGGCCAACAGTCGCTTGTCGAGCGAGCCGGCATTGACGCCGATGCGAAGGCTCACCCCTGCGTCGCCGGCGGCCTTGGCGATTTCGGCCACCTTGTCGTCGAACTGCTTGATGTTGCCGGGGTTCACCCGCACTGCGGCACAGCCGGCGTCGATCGCAGCGAAAACGTACTTCGGCTGGAAGTGGATGTCGGCGATGACGGGGATCTGCGACTTCATCGCGATGATGGGCAACACCTCCGCGTCGTCCTGGCTCGGCACGGCCACGCGGACGATGTCACAGCCGGTCGCGGTCAACTCCGCGATCTGCTGCAGCGTGGCGTTGATGTCGGTGGTCTTGGTGGTGGTCATGGACTGGACGCTGATCGGCGCATCGCCACCGACGGCCACCTTGCCGACCTGGATCTTCCTGGTGGGCCGGCGAGGGGCCAGGGTAGGAGCAGGTGCGGCGGGCATACCGAGTTTCACTGACATGCGACCAAGCCTATCGCGCGCGCGGTGGGTTCCGATCCTCCAGCGCGACGCCCGCCGGGAGTGAGCCCCCGCGGCTTCAGAACAGGCGGATGGGGCTGATGATGTCGGCCAGGATCAGCACCACACCGCCCAGGAGGAGGAAGCCGCCGACCAGGTAGGTGATCGGCAGGCCCTTGGCCGTATCGACCGGTCCCGGGTCGGGCCGTCCGCTCATCCTGGCCAGGACCCGCCGCAGCCATTCGTACACCGCACCCGCGACGTGCCCGCCGTCCAGCGGGAGGAGCGGCACGAGGTTGAGCAGCGCCACGAAGAGGTTGACCGCGGCCAGCAGCGACACCCAGGTCACCACCTTCTCGGTGGCCTCCAGGCTGTCGGTGGTGCCGATCTCTCCCGCGACGCGGGAGGCGCCGACGATGCTGAGCGGAGAGTTGACGTCGCGGGGTTGGCCGGTGACCAGATCCGCGGCCACGTTGTAGATCCGCACCGGGAAGCTGGCCAGAGCGACGGCGGACTGCTTCGTCAGCGTCCACATCTGTTGAGCCGTGGCCACCGGACCGCCGCGCACCAACGCCGTGGCGGGCGAGACGCCGAAGAAGCCGGCCTCGACCATCCGTGTCGGGTCGAGCCGGTCGGGGACGTAGTTGAGCACGGTGTTGACCGTGGGCAGCTCGACGAGTTCCCCGTCGCGCTCCACGACGACCGTCGCGGGCTGGTCGCGATTGTCGCGGATGAGGTCGCCCATCTGCTCCCAGGACGTCAGCTCGGTGCCGTTGAACGACACGAGGACGTCACCGGTCGAGACGCCGGCGAGGGCTGCGGGGGTCGATGGATCGCCCTGGGTGCAGGTCTGATCGGCGCGGTCCGCGCGCACCGCGCACTCGGACACCTGCTCCACGGTCAGCGTCGGCTCGTAGCTTCCGTGGAAGACGTTGATGCCGAGGAAGAGGACGAAGGCGATGAGCACGTTCATCGCGGGCCCCGCGAGCATGACGATGACCTTCTGCCACGTCTTCTTCTGGAAGAAGAGGCGGCCGTCGTCCTGGGGCCGGATGTCCTCCCACTCGTAGGCGCGGGCCTGGTCGGCGAGGCGTTCCAGCCGTCCCTTCGCGTCCGCACGGTGCCTCTGGGGCGGGTACATGCCGACGAGGCGGACGTAGCCGCCGAGCGGGAACGCCTTGATGCCGTACTCGGTCTCGCCCCGGCGGAAGGACCACAGCGTCTTGCCGAAGCCGACGAAGTACTGCGTCACCTTCACCCCAAAGAGCTTCGCGGGGACGAGGTGACCGACCTCGTGCAGGGCGATCGAGGCCATGATCAGGGCGAAGAACAGCAGCGCGAACAGCACCGTCAGCAGGACGGTCACGCCGCGACCCCGCAGATCTCGGCCGCCCGCGCGCGGCCCCACGCGTCCGCAGCCAGCACGTCGTCAACGGTGAGGCTGTCATCGGTCACGTGACCGCGGTCGAGGTGCTCGTCGACGCACTGGCCGACGATCCGGGTGATGTCGAGGAAGCCGATGCGGCCCTCCCAGAAGGCGTCGACGCAGGCCTCGTTCGCTGCGTTGTACACCGCGGGGGCTGTGCCGGCGGCCTTGCCTGCCACCCGCGCGATCTCCACGGCGGGAAAGGTCTCGGAGTCGAGGGGCTCGAACGTCCAGCTGCTGGCCGTGCTCCAGTCGCAGGGCTGTGCGGCGTCTGCGAGGCGCTCGGGCCAGGTCAGCGCGATGCCGATGGGCAGCCGCATGTCGGGCGGCGAGGCCTGCGCGATCGTGGAACCGTCATGGAACTCCACCATGGAGTGGACGATCGACTGGGGATGGACGGTCACAACGATGTCGTCGAAGTCGACGTCGTACAGCAGTGCCGCCTCGATGAGCTCGAGACCCTTGTTCACCAGCGTCGAGGAGTTGATCGTGATGACGCGGCCCATGTCCCAGGTGGGATGGGCCATCGCCTGTTGGGGAGTGACGTCGACGAGTTCCTCGCCGGTCTTTCCCCGGAACGGACCGCCCGAGGCCGTCAGGATGAGCCTGCGGACTTCGTCGGCTCGGCCGCAACGCAACGCCTGGGCGAAGGCGGAATGCTCAGAGTCGACCGCGACGATCTGACCCGGGGCGGCTGCCTGCGTCACCAGCCGCCCACCGATGACCAGCGATTCCTTGTTCGCCAGCGCCAGAGTGCTCCCGGCCTTCAGAGCGGCCAGGGTCGGGCCGAGGCCGGCGGCACCGGTGATGGCGTTGACGACGACGTCGGCGCCCTGCGCGGCGAGGGTGGTGGACGCGTCGGGCCCGAGGAGCAGCTTGGGCAGTTGGTAACCGCCCTGGTTCCACTCGTGCCTGTCGGCCTCCGCGTAGAGCAGCCGCTGGAGCTCCTGGGCTGCGCTCGCCCTCGCAAGAGCCACGACGTCCGGCTTGAACTCGATGATCTGCCGCGCCAGCAGCTCCAGGTTTCCGCCGGAGGCTGACAGGCCGGTGACCCTGAACTGGTCGCGTCGCGAGGAGATGACGTCGAGGGTCTGGGTACCGATCGAGCCGGTGCTGCCGAGAAGGACGATGGTGCGCACCCCATCAGTCTAGGGAACGCTCCTAGAGCGACGGATCACTTGACCCGGCCTGCCATGATCGTGGGCATGACGCTCACCTCCGCTCCCCCGCCCGGAACCCCCGTCCCCTTCGCCATCACCCACTGGGCGGCCGCGCATGGCCGCCGCGTGGCCGAGCTGGTCTGGCGCAACGAGGCCGGGGGCATCACGGCCCGTCTCGTCGCCGACGACACCAAGGATCTCTACGCGAAGTGGAGCCCCGACGACCTGGAGCCGGAGGCCGAGCGCCTCAGCTGGCTGTCCAGCCGCCATCCCAGCCCGCGGATGTTCGACTATGAGGAGACCGACGACGGCTGGCTGATCGTCACCGGCGCCCTCGTCGGCAGCAACGCGGTCTCGCCACGGTGGAAGGCCGACCCTCAGCGCGCTGCCTTCGCGATCGGCGAGGGCTATGCGAGGTTGCACAGCCTCGACCCCGACGACTGTCCCTTCGGGACCCCTGACTGGATCGGGGTCCAGGACGATATCGACGTGCTGGTGGTCGTTCACGGCGATGCGTGCGCCCCCAACACGATCCTCACCGACGAGGGTGCCTTCGCCGGTCACGTCGACATGGGCGAGCTCGGGGTGGCGGACCGCTGGGCGGACCTGGCCATCGCGTCCTGGTCACTGGAGTGGAACTTCGGGTCCGGGCTGGATGACGCGTTCTGGCGTGGATACGGCGAAGCGCCGGATCCTGAACGGATCCGGCGCTACCGCACGCTCTGGGGTGAAGCCCCGACCGGCTCCTAGACCAGGCCGAAGGCCTGGATGGCGTTGGCGACCTTCTCGAAGCCGTGGATGTTCGCCCCCATGACGTAGTCGCCAGGCGCTCCGTAGCTCTCCGCGGTCGTGGCCACCTGGTCATGGATGTTGACCATGATGTCGGTCAGCCGCTCCTCGGTGTATTCGAAGGTCCACGAGTCGCGGCTGGCGTTCTGCTGCATCTCGAGCGCGGACGTCGCCACGCCACCGGCGTTGGCGGCCTTGCCCGGCCCGTAGAGGACCCCAGCCTGCTGGAAGACGTGGATGCCCTCCGGCGTGGTCGGCATGTTCGCGCCCTCGGCCACGGCCTTGACACCGTTCTTGACCAGGGTGGCGGCCTGTTCGCCGTTCAGCTCGTTCTGCGTGGCGCACGGGAGCGCCACGTCGACCGGCACGTCCCAGATGGAGCCGCGATCGGAGAAGCTGGCGGACTCCCGGCGCTCGGCGTAGTCCGACACGCGCCCCCGCTCGATCTCCTTGATCTGCTTGAGCAGGTCGAGATCGACGCCCGCCTCGTCCACCACGTAGCCGGACGAGTCGGAGAAGCCGATGGGCAGGCCGCCGAGCTGGCGGACCTTCTCCATCGCGTAGATGGCCACGTTGCCCGAGCCCGAGACCATGACCTTCTTGCCGTCGATCGATTCGCCACGCGTCTTCAGCATCTCGTTGGCGAAAACCACCGTGCCGTAGCCGGTCGCCTCCGTGCGGACCAGCGACCCGCCCCAGGCGATGCCCTTGCCCGTGAGGACGCCCGACTCGTAGCGGTTGGTGATGCGCTTGTACTGGCCGAACATGTAGCCGATCTCGCGGCCGCCGACGCCGATGTCACCCGCGGGAACGTCCGTGTACTCGCCGAGGTGGCGGTAGAGCTCCGTCATGAAGGACTGGCAGAACCGCATCACCTCGGAGTCCGACTTGCCGCGCGGGTCGAAGTCGGAACCACCCTTGCCGCCGCCGATCGGCAGACCGGTCAGGGAGTTCTTGAAGATCTGCTCGAAGCCGAGGAACTTGATGACGCCCAGGTAGACGCTGGGGTGGAACCGCAGTCCGCCCTTGTAGGGGCCGAGCGCTGAGTTGAACTCGACGCGGAAACCACGGTTGATGTGCACCTCGCCCTTGTCGTCCATCCACGGCACGCGGAAGATGATCTGGCGTTCCGGCTCGCAGATGCGTTCGAGCATCTTCATTTCGAGGTATTCCGGGTGCCGGTCGATGACCGGGCCGAGGCTTTCCAGCACCTCCCGGACGGCCTGGTGAAACTCGGCTTCCCCGGGGTTCCGAGCCACGACGGCGTCGTAGACGCCTTCCAGCTTCTGGTCCATTGGGTACTCCTTAGGGTCGGGGTATGGCGCGCCTGATCCTACAGATCGCCACCCCGGATCCCGTCAGCCGCCCATGATTCGACGAGGAGTGAGACTGGACCCTCTCCTCAGGACGCCTCGACCGTGGCGGCGAGCTGGCCGCAGGCGCCGTCGATCTCGGATCCTCGGGTGTCGCGCAACGTCACGGGGACTCCCCTGCGTTCCAGTGTGGCGACGAAGGCACGCTCGTCCTCCTTGCGGGAGGCGGTCCACTTGGACCCTGGGGTGGGGTTGAGCGGGATGAGGTTGACGTGGACCCATCCCCAGTCGCCGCGTCGCTTCAGGATGTCGGCGAGGAGGTGGGCGCGAGACACCTGGTCGTTGATGTCGCGCATCATCGCGTACTCGATGGACACGCGGCGCTTCGTCGTGCGTGCGTAGTCCCAAGCCGCATCGACGACCTCCGCGACCTTCCAGCGGTTGTTGACGGGTACGATCTCATCGCGCAACTCGTCGTCGGGGGCATGCAACGACACAGCGAGCGTCAGCGGCAGTTCCTCCTCCGTGAGCTTTCTGATCTGCGGGACCAGGCCGACCGTCGACACGGTGATCCCGCGGGCGCTCATGCCGAAGCCGTCCGGGCTCGGTGCCAGCAGCGTTCGGATCGAGCCGAGCACCGCCCTGTAGTTGGCCAACGGCTCGCCCATGCCCATGAACACGATGTTGTTGAGCCGCCCGGTCGTCCCGGGCACCTCACCCCTGGTCAGCATCTGATTGGCGGCGAGCGCCTGGATGGTGATCTCGGCCTGGCTGAGGTTCCGCTTGAGGCCCCCCTGGCCGGTGGCGCAGAACGGGCACGCCATGCCGCAGCCCGCCTGGGACGAGATGCACAGGGTGGAGCGGTTGGGGTAGCGCATGAGGACCGACTCCAACAGCGAGCCGTCGTGGAGCTTCCACAGCGTCTTGACGGTGGCCCCCTTGTCGGCCGTTCGAGTGGTCACCCGTTCCAGCAGTGACGGGAAGATCTGCTCGGCGAGGTCCTCCCGGATGGCAGCGGGAAGATCGGTGAAGTGCGTCGCGTCGTCCTCGAGTCGGTCGAAGACGTGGCGGGAGATCTGGTCGGCGCGGTATCGCGGCAGGCCGAGCTTCTCCGCGGTCTCGCGCCGCTCGTCGGGGGTCAGATCGAGCCAGTGCTTGGGCGCCTTGCCGCGCGCGGGCGCATCGAAGACAAGGGGAAGCGGGGAGCCAGACATTGGCGTGCCTTTCGGGTCAGAGGCCGAGCGCGAGGTGCAGGATCAGCCAGCCTACCGGGACGGCCAGCAGCATCGAATCGAGTCGATCCATGACCCCGCCGTGTCCGGGCAGGAAGTTGGACATGTCTTTGAGCCCCGCGTCGCGCTTGATGAGCGACTCGACGAGGTCCCCCAGCACCGCTCCGAGCGACACGAACAGGCCGAGCGGCAGGCCTACCCACCAGGGCGCCCCCAGCAGGAAGACCGAGGCGAGCACTCCCACCGCCATGGCGGTGATCACGCCTCCGGCGAGCCCCTCCCAGGTCTTGCTGGGGCTGATGGTCGGGGCCATCTTGTGCCGGCCGAACAACACTCCGAACGCGTAGGCGCCGACGTCGGCTGCCACGACGCAACCGATCACCGTCAGCATCCGCAGAGCCCCGAGGCTCGAGCCCAGGAGCAGTGGGATGAAGACCCCCAGCAGAGGGATGTAGGCGATCACGAAGGCGCTGGCCGCCGCGTCCCGGACAAACCCGTGGGCACCGCGTGGCAGGCGCGCGGCCAACGAGGCGAACAGGGTTCCCGCCAGACAGATCACGACGAAGGTCGTCGGCTCGATCCTGAGATCGATGACGCTGGCCAGGTAGCCGCCCAGCACGCTCAGACCGGTTCCCACAACGATGGGGACGGTCTCCGCGTGCATGTGCTTGAGCCTGAGGGCACGTGCCACCTCGATGGCCCCCAGGCACAGGGCGACGGTGGCGAGCGCGATGAACAGCCAGTGGACCCAGATGAGTCCGATCGCGAGCACAGCGAACAACGCCACACCGACCCCGATCGCCGCCGGGAGGTCCCGGCCGGCGCGCGAGGTCGGTCTGGTCGCCGGCGCGTCGCTCATCAGATCTCGTTGAGCTCGGCTTCCTTGTGCTTGAGGATCTCGTCGATGCTCTCGACAAACTTCTTCGTCGACGCGTCGAGCGCCTTCTCAGCCCGGCTCAGGTCGTCCTCGCTGATCTCGCCGTCCTTCTGCAGCTTCTTGAGCTGATCGTGGGAGTGGCGACGGACGTTGCGCACCGCGATGCGGGCGTCCTCAGCCTTGGCCTTGGCCATCTTGATGTACTCCTTGCGGCGCTCCTCTGTCAGCTGCGGCATGACGATGCGGACGGCGTTGCCGTCGTTGCTGGGGTTCACGCCGAGGTCGGCCTCGCGGATGGCCTTCTCGATTGCGCCGATGGCGCTGCGGTCGAAGGGGGTGATCATCATCGAGCGGGGGTCGGTCGACGTGAAGGTCGCCAGCTGCTGCAGCGGCGTGGGCGCTCCGTAGTAGTCGGCCTGGATCTTGTTGAACATCGCGGGATGGGCACGTCCGGTCCGGATCGTGGCCAGGTCTTCGCGGGCGTGGTCGACCGCGTACGACATCTTGTTCGAGGCTTCCTTCTGGATTTCGGCGATCATGATGCTCCTACTGTTGTGCTGGGTTTCGGCTGACGAGGGTACCGATCGGTTCGCCGGCCACCGCGCGTGCGATGTTGCCGGGCACCGACAGGTTGAAGAAGACGATGTTGAGGTCGTTGTCCCGGGCGAGCGAGATCGCGGTGGCGTCAGCGACCTTGAGGTCCTCGGTGAGGAACTGGTCGTACGTCAGATTCTCGAACTTCACCGCGTCGGCATGCGCCTGCGGATCCTTGTTGTAGACGCCGTCGACGCCCTGCTTGCCCATGAGCAGCACCTCGGCGCCGATCTCGAGCGCGCGCTGGGCGGCGACCGTGTCGGTGGAGAAGTAGGGCATGCCCGAGCCTGCACCGAAGATGACGAGGCGCCCCTTCTCCAGATGACGCTCCGCGCGACGCGGGATGTACGGCTCGGCGACCTGCGCCATATTGATCGCGGACTGCACCCGGGTCTCAATGCCGGCCTTCTCGCAGAAGTCCTGCAGCGCGATCGAGTTCATGACGGTACCGAGCATCCCCATGTAGTCGGCCCGGTCGCGCGCCATGCCGGTGGTGGTGAGCTCCGCGCCCCGGAAGTAGTTGCCTCCGCCCACCACGACCGCAACCTGGGTGCCGGACCGGACGACCTCGGCGATCTCCTTGGCGATGCTGGCGACGACCACGGGGTCGACGCCCAGCTTGCCACCGCCGAACACCTCTCCCGACAGCTTCAGTAGTACGCGTTGGTAGGCCACTTGGGACTCCTCCTGGACCGGGAACATGGCGAGGTTTACCGCATGGTGGGACGCGGCTCCCGCCACTCTACTGGAAGTGCACCCCCCGCTGCTCCGGAGTGTGACCCGTGGCCCGAGAACGCGAAACGTGCGCCGCGGCCGATGGCCACGACGCACGTCCCGCAATCTTTGTGCAGACTGCCGGTCAGCCGACCGAGAAGCGCACGAAACGCTGGACCTCGGTGCCGGACGCCTTGAGGGCGTCGCCGACGGTCTTCTTGTCCTCCCAGACGGCGGGCTGGTCGACCAGGACGACGTCCTTGTAGAAGCCACCGACACGGCCCTCGACGATGCGCGGGATGGCGCCCTCAGGCTTGCCCTCCTCCTTGGCGGTGGCCTCGGCGATGCGCTTCTCGTTCTCGACGATATCCGCGGGGACATCCTCGCGCGTCACGTACTGCGGCGACATCGCGGCGATCTGCATGGCCACCTGGTGGGCAGCAGCGGAGTCGCCCGTGTACTCGACGAGGACGCCGACCTGCGGGGGCAGGTCAGCAGCGCGACGGTGCAGGTACAGGTGGGTCTCGCCGTCGAAGTTGGCAGCGTTGGCCACGGAGATGTTCTCGCCGATCTTCGCGCCCAGCTCCTTGACGGCGTCCTCGACGGTCGTGCCCGAGGGCAGCGTGGCCGCGTTGGTGGAGGCGACGTCGGTCGCGCCCGACTCGAGTACAGCAGACAGGATCTCGTCGGCAAGCCCGACGAACTCGGCGTTCTTCGCCACGAAGTCGGTCTCGGCTGCGAACTGGATCAGCGCACCGCCGCGGCCCGCGACGATGCCGTTGGTGGCTTCGCGGTCGGCGCGCTTAGCCTGCTTGGCCAGACCCGAGATCCGCAGGCCCTCAACGGCCTGGTCGAAATCGCCGTTGGCCTCGGTGAGGGCCTTCTTGGCGTCCATCATGCCCGCGCCGGTGGCGTCGCGGAGCTTCTTCACATCAGCGGCAGTGATAGCCATGGAAATCGTTGGTTCCTCTTCGTAGATCAGTTGGCGGGGGTCTCGTCGGCAGCCACGGTCTCGGCCTCCGTCTCGGAGACCTCCTCCGCGCGCTCGGCGACGGCGTCCTCGGCTGCGGCCTCGTCAACCTCGGCGGTCGCCTCGGCCTCGATGGCGTTGGCGTCGTCGCGCTCGACGACCGGGTTGTCACCGGCTGCCTCCACCTGCTCGGCCTGGTCGGCACCCAGGAGCTCGCGCTCCCAATCGGGCATGGGCTCGGCCACGGCCTCTTCGCCGGTGCGGCCGGAGGAGCGCTCGATGAGGCCCTCCGCGACGGCGTCGGCGATGATGCGGGTGAGCAGCCCGACGGAGCGGATCGCGTCATCGTTGCCCGGCACGGCGTAGTCGACCTCGTCGGGGTCGCAGTTGGTGTCGAGGATGCCGACGATCGGGATGTTCAGCTTGCGGGCCTCGTCGACGGCGAGGTGCTCCTTCTTGGTGTCGACGATCCAGACGGCCTGCGGGGTGCGGGCCATGTCGCGGATGCCGCCGAGGGTGCGGTCGAGCTTGGTCTTCTCGCGCTCGAGCTGCAGCAGTTCCTTCTTCGTCAGGCCGCTGGTGCTGGACTCCGTGAGATCCATGCCCTCGAGCTCCTTGAGGCGCTGGATCCGCTTGGTGACGGTGTGGAAGTTCGTGAGCATGCCGCCGAGCCAACGCTGGTTGACGTAGGGCATCCCGACGCGGGTGGCCTGCTCGGCGATGGCCTCCTGGGCCTGCTTCTTGGTGCCGACGAAGAGCACCTGGCCGCCGCGCGCGACGGTCGACTTGACGAAGTGGTACGCCTTGTCGATGTAGCTGAGCGACAGCTGGAGATCGATGATGTAGATGCCGTTGCGCTCGGTGAAGATGAACCGCTTCATCTTGGGGTTCCAACGACGGGTCTGATGCCCGAAGTGAACGCCCGATTCGAGCAGCTGGCGAGTGGTGACGACGGCCATGGCCGGTCCTTTCGCGGCAGGGCTGAGCCCCACCTGATCATGGCGGGCCTTCGAAGCCCACTGGTGGTTAGGTGCCTGATGCGCCCGGTTCGCCGCACTCGCCGAAGCGAGACCACGCGGCGGCCGTGAGCGGCGCATGCGATGTCAACCCAGACGGGTTGCGGGCCCCATCCTAGACTGCGCGACCATGGGCGTCCAAACCTCCGCCGAACCGTTGCTCGCCGAGGTTGTCCACAGGACACCATCGTCCCGGGAAAAGGGCCGCCCGCCCGCCGAGAGTGCTCGGCATGAGACTCCTGCTGCCGATGGTCGTGGTGCTGTTGTTGGCCATCCCCGCCCCTGCCGGCGCCGCCGGGTTCGAACTCGTGGCTCCGATCCCTGGGCCGGCGGTGAGGGGCTACGACGACGTGGGCCGGTTCGCCGCAGGCCACAGAGGGGTGGACCTGGGAGGGTCCACCGGCGATCCGGTGCGGGCTGCCGCGGCGGGTCGGGTGCTGTTCGCCGGGAACGTCGCCGGCCGGGGCACTGTGTCGGTCGACCATGGCAACGGCTGGCGCACCACATACCAGCCCGTTCTCGCGACGGTCGGGGCTGGCGACGTCGTCGAGGCGGGTGACGCCATCGGCTCACTGTTGGCGGGCCACTGCGCCGGGGCCTGCCTGCACTGGGGACTGACCGACGGCGAGACCTACGCCAACCCGCTCGCCTTCCTCCGCCTGCCGCCGGTCCGGCTGGTACCCGCCGGTTCTGCTCCGCCTCCGCTCCCCCGCATTGCCGCGGCCACCGTCGGGGCGCTCGACGGACTTCCCCTGCGGGGGCGGCTCACGTCACGGTTCGGACCTCGCCTGCACCCCGTTCTCGGGGTGTTCAGGCTGCACGACGGAGTGGATCTGGCCGCTCCCTGCGGCACTCCGGTCGTCGTCCCCAATGGCGGAACGGTGACCCGCGTCGACCACCACCCCGCCTACGGGCGACGCGTCGTCGTCGACCACGGCGGCGGGCGCGCTACGGGCTACACCCACCTGCAGCAGGCTCACGTGCGCCGGGGCCAGGTCGTGGCGGGCGGCGATCGCATAGGCACCGTCGGCTCCAGCGGCCTGTCGACGGGGTGCCATCTGCACTGGATGGCCTGGCGGGACGGCGCCGTCGTCGACCCGATGGGGTGAGCCGCGTGGTTCCCTAGGCCCGTGGGTGGGCGTCGCGGAAGGCCTGGCGGAGGCGCTCGGACGTGACGTGGGTGTAGAGCTGCGTCGTGGCCACAGACGAGTGACCGAGCATCTCCTGGACACTTCGCAGGTCGGCCCCGCCCTCGATGAGGTGGGTGGCCATCGCGTGGCGCAGTCCGTGCGGCCCCACCTCCGCGCCCGGCCCGGCCGCGGCCGTCGCGGAGTGGACGACGCGCCGCGCCACCCTCGGATCGAGGGGTCCGCCCTGCACGCCGAGGAACACGGTGTCAGGGCTCCTGTCCGTCGCGATGGTGGGGCGCACCAGCAGCCAGGCGTCGAGTGCTCGCAGCGCCGGCAACCCGAGGGGCACCACGCGCTCCTTGCCTCCCTTGCCCACCACGGTCACGGACCTCCGGTCACGATCGATCTGCCTCATCGTGAGGGCGCACGCCTCCGAGACGCGGAGCCCGCATGAATACAGCAGCTCCACGAGCGCGAGGTCCCGCAGCGCCTCGGGATCGCCTTCCTCAGTCGCGCGGGCCTCCGCCGATCCGAGGGTCGTCGCCACGGCGGTGGCCGTCGGTACGTGCGGCAGGCGTCTCGTCTTGCGGGGGGCTTTGAGCCGGAGCGACGGGTTGGGTGTCACGAAGCCTTCTCTGTCCGCCCAGGTGAAGAACCCGCGGACGCTCGCCACGCGTCGCTGGATCGTCGCCGACGAAGCCCCCTCGTCGCCCAGCCAGGCCAACCAGCTGCGCAGCCTCGAGAGCGTGACCCGCTGCGGCGCGACGTCGGCGTGCCGCGCCAGTCCCCGCAGATCCGCCAGGTACGCCCGCACCGTGTGCTCGGACAAGCCACGCTCGCGGCCGAGGTGCGCGCCGTAATCGTCGAGCACCCCGTCCCAGCCCGGAGGAAGATCCATGACCCCAGTCTCCCAGGGGTACCTGGCCCGATGGGACCAGCGACACCCGGTGCGGCATACTTGCCTCGGCCAACGATCTAGGAGATGTCTCATGGCAGACGCAGACCTCACCCGGGGTGGCACGGTCCGTCCCATCACCCGCTGGGGAACCCCCGTCATGCACCAGAAGACGGCACCCGTGGTTGAGTTCGACGAGGAGCTGCACGAGCTCATCCGCGACATGTTCGCCACGATGGCGGCGGCCGACGGCGTCGGCCTGGCGGCCACGCAGGTGGGTGTGGGCCTCGCGGTCTTCATCTACGAGTGCCCGGACGCCGACGACGTCATCCACCGCGGAGTGGTG
Source organism: Tessaracoccus flavus (assembly GCF_001997295.1). Lineage (NCBI taxonomy): Bacteria > Bacillati > Actinomycetota > Actinomycetes > Propionibacteriales > Propionibacteriaceae > Tessaracoccus > Tessaracoccus flavus. The sequence goes on along the minus strand of NZ_CP019605.1, from coordinate 995,885 downwards.
TGCAACCCGGTGGTCACCGTGCCGGAGGGCAAGGACCGCAGGCTCGAGGCCGCCGACGAGGGCTGCCTGTCGTTCCCGGGCGGGTACCAGTCGCTCGCCCGCCCGGACTTCGCCGTCTGCCGTGGGCAGGACGAGAACGGCAACGACATCGTCGTGGAGGGAACCGGTCTGCTGGCCCGGTGTCTCCAGCACGAAACGGATCATCTCAACGGCACCGTGTTCGGCGACCGGCTGTCGGCGCGCTCCCGTCGGCAACTGAACACCAAGGTCTCGGAGGTGGCGTTCCGCTACCCCGACGACTGGCCCGTCTCCCCCAAGGCCGTGGCCACACCCCCGGCCCCGAATTCCGAAACGTAAACGGCTAGCGGTTTTAGCGTGACGGTGTTTCATTCTGGGTCAACCCCGCGTTAAGGTACGTTCCCTAGGCTCAACGCCGAGCCCAACCGACACTCATGGGAGTACCGTCTATGTCATTCACCAAACGCGCCGTGGCAGTAGCCTCGGCGGCCGCCCTCATCGGCGGGCTGACCGCCGCTATACCCGGCACCGCGGCTGCCGCCCCGACCACGCTGATGATCAGCACCTACATCGAGGGCAGCAGCAACAACAAGGCCCTCGAGGTCTACAACCCCACCGACGCAGCGATCGATCTCGGGGGCTACACCCTCCAGCGCTTCTCCAACGGTGGCAGCAACAACGCCCCGGCCTGGGTCCTTGAGGGCACGTTGGGTGCCGGCGAGCACCTCGTGGTCGTCTATAACCAGGCCAGCCCGGAACTCCGGGCGTACGCCGACGACATCAGCACGCAGACCAACTGGAACGGCGACGACGCCATCCAGCTCTGGCTGGACGGCGCCGTCGTCGACTCCTTCGGCCGGACCGGCGAAGACCCGGGCACCGCGTGGACCGCAGGCGGCGTCACTACCCTCGACCGCACACTGGTGCGCTCCTCCTGCGTGGTCGACACGGACCCGACCGATGCGTTCGATCCGTCCGCCCAGTGGGTCGAGCACCCCTCCGACACGTTCGACGTACTCGGGACGTTCTCCTGCGACGGCACGACCGATCCCACGGACCCGACGGACCCCACGGATCCCACCGATCCGCCGGCGGTGCTGCCCATCGGAACCGTGCAGGGCACCACTGATGTCTCTCCCTACAAGGACCAGACGGTCGCCGTCGAAGGCGTCGTCACGGGCAACTTCCAGACCGGCGGCTTCAACGGCTACTACATCCAGGACGCCGGTGACGACAAGGCGGACACCTCCGACGGCATCTTCGTCTACGCCCCCGGCGCCGCAGAGGTGCCGGTCGGGACCCATGTGCGGGTGACCGGCACCGTGAGCGAATACAACGGGCAGACGCAGATCTCCCCGACCGCCGTCGTCACCCTTGAGGAGGACCTCACGGTCTCCCCCACGGAGCTGACGGTGCCCCTGGTCGACCAGGAGCAGTACGAGTCGATGTGGGTGACGTTCCCGCAGGAACTGACGATCATCGAGTACTTCAACTTCGACCGCTACGGTGAAATCGTCTACGGCAGCTCGCGCCAGTACACCCCGACCGCCGTGGTCGAGCCCGGGCAGCCCGCCCAGGATCTGCTCGCCGTCAACCTCGCCAACCGCCTCGTGGTCGACGACGGCCGCACGGGCCAGAACCCGACTCCGGCGATCCACCCCAACGGCGAGCCGATGAGCCAGGAGAACTACTTCCGCGGTGGTGACACGGTCACCGACATCACCGGCATCCTCACCTACAACTTCGGCGCCTGGAAGGTGCAGCCCACCGAGGGCGCGGACTACACCCGCGTCAACGAGCGCCCGGCCGTCCCCGACGTCGAGGGGGACGTGCGCGTCGCCTCGATGAACGTGCTCAACTACTTCACGACCCTGCGCAGCGAGGACCGCAACGCCCGCGGCGCCGACACCGTCGAGGAGTTCGAGCGTCAGCAGGCCAAGATCGTCGCGGCCCTCGCCGAGCTCGACGCCCACGTCGTGGGCCTCATGGAGATCGAGAACAACGGCACGGCGGTTGAGAACCTCGTCACCGCGCTCAACTCGCACCTCGACGAGGACCGCTACGCCGCGATCAACACCGGCGTGGTCGGCAGCGACGCCATCATCCAGGCGATCATCTACCAGCCCGCCGTGGTGGAGCCCGTCGGCGACTGGGCGGCCCTCGACTACAACGACGGCAAGAACCGTCCCACGATCGTTCAGACGTTCGCGGAGATCGAGACCGGCGAGATGTTCAACGTGGCCGTCAACCACCTGAAGTCGAAGGGTTCGGCCTGCGAAGGCGACCCCGACCTCGGCGACGGCCAGGGCAACTGCAACCTCACCCGCGTCGATGCGGTCGAGCAGATGGTGGAGTGGCTCGCGAGCGACCCCACCGACCAGGGCGAAACCCGCACGCTGGTGCTCGGCGACATGAACGCCTACGACCACGAGGACCCGATCGACGTCTTCATTGAGGCCGGCTACACGGATCTCGAGAAGGAGTTCAGCGGCGAAACGGCCTACGGTTACGTCTTCGACGGCATGGTCGGCTACCTCGACTACGCCTTGTCCGACGACACGCTCACCCCCTACGTCACCGGTACCGCCTCCTGGCACATCAACGCGGACGAGTCGGACCTGTACGACTACGACATGAGCTTCAAGCAGCCGGCGGAGGACGCTCTCTGGGCGCCCAACCCGTACCGCTCCTCCGACCATGACCCGGTTCTCGTCGGCCTTACCCTGACCGAACCGAACACGGCCCCGGTCATCGAGACGATCCCGGCGGCCTCGGTCGTCGAGGGCGCTCCGGTGAGCATCCAGGTCGTGGCGTCCGACGCCGACGGTGACACTCTCACCTACTCCGCCACCGGACTGCCCGATGGCCTCGAGATCGACGCGGCGACCGGCCTCATCACGGGAAGCGTTGCTGAGGCAGGGAGCTACACCGCGGTCATCATGGTGCAGGATAGCTTCGGCGCCACCGCCGAGACCGAACTGGCCTTGACGGTCACTGCTGAGCCGGTGACCCCTGGCGGCGGCGAGTACGTGCGCACCATTCCCTACACCATGCCTGGGACGCACGACTTCAACGGTCGTCTGTGGCGCACCACCTGCGAGGACTACTCGCAGACCGAGCGCTGCCGCACCGAGATCTGGGCCTCCGTGGTCAAGCGCACCGGCACGACCTTCACCATCGAGCGTGGCTGGGCCTTCAACAACCTCACCTACCTGCCGTACATGACCCGTGCGCAGTGGGCGGACAACCCCCTCGGCAAGACCGGCACCTTCGTCGGCACCGACGGCCAGCAGTGGCGCACCGAGTGCGACACCGCAGCCACCGGTGGCAACGGCTGCCGCACCTACCGCTGGACCACCGTGTACAACGCGGTCAAGTCCGAGAAGACCGGAAGGTACAACTTCACCCAGGAGAACAAGTGGGTGTTCAACAACCTCGTGCTGTTCGGTAACTACGAACGGCCGACGGTCAGCTGACACTCCCTGCTAAACCAGAGGTGCCCCGCCGCGTCAGCGGCGGGGCACTTTGCCTTGTCAGGTCAGTGGAGGATCTCCTCGATCAGCGTCAGCACGGCGTCATCAGTGTTGCGGCCCGTCCGATGACTGGCCACCGCCACGAGTTCGTCGCGCGCACCCTCCATGGCATACCCGCGCCCGGCGGCCTGCAGCAGTTCGACGTCGTTGCCTCCGTCGCCGAACGCGACAACGTCGTCCCAGGAGACGCCCCACCGGTCAAGGAGCAGACCCAGCCCGAACGCCTTGGTCACGCCCGGCTGATTGAGGTCGAGGTCGCGCGGCCCTGAGACGACGACGCTCATCACGTCACCGACCTCTCCTTCGATCCGCGTGGCGACCTCGTCGGGGTCGACGTCGGTGATCATGGCGAACTTCATCACCTCGACGTCGAGGTCCCTGAGATCCGAGACCACCTCGAGGCGGTGGTAGTAGCGCCGGACCAGGTCGACGAAGTGCGGCGGCGCGTCCGCTCTCACGAAGGCGCACTCGGTGCCGCTCATCACGTACGGGAACCCGACGGCGTCCAGCGCGTTGATGACGCGCAGCGACGCATCGGCGGCGAGGACAGAGCGCGACAGTGGTGCGGTGGAACCCTCGTCCACGACGATGTGGCCGTTCTCGGCCACATAGGCGCACCCGTCGGCCTCGGCGAAGAACGACCGCAACTGATGGAGCTGATTACCGCTCGCCACGACGAAACGGACCCCCTGGGCGCGCATCCGCTCCCTCAAGCGCTCGAACCGCGCGCGATCGTAGGTGTCGTCGGGTCTGAGAAACGTGCCGTCCATGTCCACGGCGATCACTGCAACCATGCCGGGCACCATAGCCTGGATCCGCGCTCAGGCCAGCCGCTCAGCGAAGCGCGTAGGCCAGGATGGCGGCCGCGGTCGCCACGTTGAGGGAGTCCACGCCAGCGGCCATCGGGATCGTCACCTGGTCGTCTGCCGCCGCGAGCCATTCGTCGCTGAGCCCGAACCCCTCGGTGCCGAGCAGCAGAGCCACCCGGTCGGACGGCCGGTAGTCGCGCAGGTCGGTGGCACGGGGCGCGAGCGTCGAGGCCACCAGCCTGAACCCGGCCTGTTTGAGCAGGGTGAGGTCACCGTCGGATTGCATGCGCCGCCACGGCAGCGACAAGGTGGCGCCCATGGACGACTTGATCGCCCGTCGGTAGAGCGGGTCGGCCCCACCTGCGGACACGAGGAGTCCGTCCCAGCCGAGTCCCGCCGCCAGCCGCGCGATCGCCCCGGTGTTGGCGTGGTCGACGATCCCCTCGCAGACCACGAGCCGACGTCCGCTCAGGAGCCCCTCCCACGCGGCCTCGCCCGGCCGGTCGAAGGATCCCAACGCCCCCCGGTGCACGTGGAACCCGCTCACCTGCTCGATCATCGCCTCGGTGCCCACATACACGGGAACCTCCGGCCACGCACGCAGGAGCTCGTCGAGCCCGTCCAACCAGCGTGGCTGTAGCAGAAGCGCCCGCGGTCGACAGCCAGCGGCAAAGGCGCGCTCGATGATCTTCAGCCCTTCGGCGATGAACCGCCCCTCGGCCTGCCGCAGGCGTGCGTCACGTAGCCCTACGAAGTCGTTCAGTCGGGGGTCGCTCGGGTCGGAGACGTCGATCAGCACCGGTCCAGCTTAGGGAAGCAGGGAACCTGGCTACCCTTGGGCGTCATGGAACCGTTCGCGCTGCTCGACGATGCCCGGGCGGGCAGGGCGACGCTCCTCACCCACCTCCGGCACACCGCGCGCGTGACTCTCGACACCGTCGATGAGGAGCTGCGACGGGGGTGGGACCGCGGCTGGCACTGCCTCGCCTGGCTGCCCTACGACCTGGGCGAGGCGCACCTGGGGGTGCGTCCTGGGGGTGCCGGCGCGCTGTACTGGTTCGCGGACCGCACCCCCGCCGATCCCGAGGGCTGGCTGGCCACCGGCTCCGCCTGGCTGGCCAACCCCGGCCACGACGTCGACCAGCAACGTTTCTCGACCACCGTCGACCGACTCCACCGTGCCATCGCGGACGGCACTGCGTACCAGGTCAACTACACCCACCGCGTCCACGCGCGGGCCGTCGGGGATCCCCGCGCTCTGTACGCCCGGCTCCGGCGCCGCCAGCCGGTCGAGTTCGGGGTGCTCGCCCACCTGCCCGGGCCTGCAGCGCCCTGGACCCTGAGCCTCTCCCCGGAGCTGTTCCTCCATGTCGAGGCGGGCACGGTGATGAGCCGGCCCATGAAGGGCACGGCCCCGTCGGACGACCCCCCTCGACTCTCAGCGATGACCCGAAGAACCGCGCCGAGAACCTCATGATCGTCGACCTCATCCGAAACGACCTCAGCCGCGTCGCCCTTCCCGGCACCGTCGAGGTTCCTCGCCTGTTCGAGGTGGAACGCGTCGGCCAGCTCTGGCAGATGACCAGCACCGTGCGCGCCGAGCTCGCCCCTGGGACCACCCCTGGCCAGGTCCTGGCCGCCACCTTCCCCTGTGGCTCCATCACCGGCGCCCCCAAGCTCTCCAGCATGGGGCTCATCCGAGACACTGAGCTCGACCGCCGCGGGCTCTACACCGGGTCGCTCGGCGTGATCGAACCCTCGGACGGCCCTCTCGGGTGGACGATGACGCTCAGCGTGGCGATCCGCACCCTCGAGATCGACGACGACGGCTCCGCCACGCTCGGCGTGGGCTCCGGCATCGTCGCCGACAGCACAGCGGAGACGGAGTGGGCCGAGTGCCGCGCGAAGGGCGGCTTCGCCACCGCCCTGGAGCCCGACGTCGCCCTCATCGAGACCATGCGGGTCGTCGACGGCCAGGCCCCGCTGCTCGCGCGTCACGAGGCCAGGCTCGCCGCCTCGGCCGCAGCACTCGGCTTCCCAGCTCCCGGCGACGCGGTCGCGGAGGCAGTGAGGGGCACCCCGGCCGGGTCCTGGCGTGTCCGGCTGCAACTGTCCTTCAGCGGGGAGGTCTCGGTGACGCGGAGCCCGCTGGCGCACACCGCGGCCCCGGTCAGCGTCCGGCTGGACGAGCGCCCCTGGCCGCCCAACGCTCTGGCCGCCCACAAAACGACGGGCAGGCCCGTCATGGACGCGGCAGTCGCGACCGCAGAGCGGTGGGGGGTCTTCGACGTGATCGGCTTCGACGCGCGGCGCCGGGTGCTCGAGGGTGGCAGGTCCAATGTGTTCGCCCGCGTCGACGGCCGCTGGGTCACACCACCGGTCAACGTGGGTCTGCTGCCGGGGACGCAACGCGACGAGGTACTCGCACACCCCGAGCTCATCGGAGCCACCCACATCGACGAACGCGTCGTGACGGTCGACGAACTGCTGCGCGCTGAGGCTATCGTCGTCACGAACGCCGTGCGCGGCGTGCTCAACGCACGGCTGGAGGACGCCCCATGAAGCTGAAGCTCGACCCAACGGTGTTCCTGATCCTCGGGGCACTGGCGCTCGGGTTGACCCTGCCGATCCGCGGGGACGCTGCCGCCGCCTTCGACGTGGTGACCAAGGTGGGCGTGTTCGTCCTGTTCTTCGGCTACGGCGCTCGGCTGTCCGCGGCCGAGACGCGGGCTGGCCTCATCAACTGGAAGCTGCACCTCACCATCCTGGCTACGACGTTCGTCGTGTTCCCCCTGTTGGCGCTCCCCATGCTCGCTGTTCCGGGGCTGTCGGAGCCGATCCGGATCGGTCTGGTCTTTCTCTGCCTGGTGCCCTCCACGGTCCAGATGTCGATCACGATGACGTCGCTGGCGGGCGGCAACGTGCCGGCCGCCATGGTGTCAGCCACCGCGTCCAACATCGCCGGCGTCGGGATCACTCCGCTGCTGGCCATCCTCTTCTTCCCCGGTGCCGACGGCGGCGGGATCGGCTTCGATCAGCTGGTGGGTGTCGTCGTGCAGCTGGCGCTGCCGTTCCTGCTGGGCCAGCTCTCACGCTTCGCCACCGCGGGATTCATGGCGAGGCACCGCTCGCGGCTGAAGTACCTCGACCAGGTGGTCATCGGACTCATCGTCTACGGTGCCTTCTCCGACCTGCGGGTGTCCGGCGTGTGGCGGCAGCTGCAGCCCCTGGACCTGGTGCTGGTAGTGCCGATCGTGCTCGGGCTCATGGCCGCGATGTTCTGGCTCACGTGGCGGGCCGGGGGTTGGCTCGGCTTTCCGCGCGAGGACCGCATCGCACTGATGTTCTGCGGCACCAAGAAGTCGCTGGCCACCGGCGTACCGATGGCCAGCGTGCTGTTCGGCGGAGCAACCGTCGGGCTCCTGGTGATACCGCTGATGCTCTACCACCAGGCGCAGCTCCTGACCGGTTCCGTGGTCGCAACCCGGATGTCGAGGTCAGCCTCTAGCGACTAACTCTCCGCAGGGTCCTCCTGCGGCTGGGCCTCGGGCTGATCCTGAGGCTGGGCGGGGGGCGTGGCCTTCTGATTGATGGCGGCGGGGCCACCCGCCAGCCGTGACGCCTTGTTCTGCTCGAGAGCCTTGGCGTCGGCGATGGCCTTCTCGACGGTCTCGTTGGACCGCTGCCGGTCCCTCCTCGCGTGTTCCTCGATCTCGGCGTGAACGTCGACCTTCTCCGGTGCCGTGAACTGGCGTGCGGCTCGCGAGACGTACTCGCGGACCTCGTCGGACCCGGACGCCTGGCCGAGGCCCTTGAGCGCGTCGTTCAGTTCGCTGGGGATGATCCAGACCTTGTTGGAGTCGCCCTGTGCCAGGTTGGGCAGCATCTGCATGTACTGGTAGGCGAGCAGGGCCTGATCGGGCTCACCCGCATGGATGGCGTTGAAGACCGTCGTGATCGCCTGGGCCTCGCCCTCGGAGCGGAGCATCTGGGCCTGCCGGTCGGCCTGGGCTCGCAGCACCGCGGCCTCCCTGTCGCCTTGGGCGCGCAGGATCGCGGCCTCACGGTCGCCTCCCGCGGAGAGGATCATCGACTGGCGCTGGCCCTCGGCGAGCAGGATCTGGGCACGCTTGTCGCGCTCGGCGCGGGCGCCCTTCTCCATCGCGTCACGAATGGTCGCGGGCGGCTCGATGGCCCGCAGCTCCACACGGTTGACCTTGATGCCCCACTTGCCGGTGGCCTCGTCCAAGACGGCACGGAGGCGCTGGTTGATCTCCTCGCGCGACGTCAGCGCCGCCTCCAGGTCCATTCCGCCGATGATGTTTCGCAGGGTGGTCATCGTCAGCTGCTCGATGGCGGAGCGGTAGTCCTGCGCCTCGTACGCGGCCCGCTTGGGGTCGACGATCTGGAAGTAGATGACCGAATCGATGCTCACCATGAGGTTGTCCTCGGTGATGACGCCCTGCGGCGGGAAGGGGACCACCTGCTCGCGCATGTCGAGGGTGTAGCGGATCTGGTCGAAGAAAGGCACCACGAGATGGGGCCCAGGTTCGAGCGCCTTGCGGAACTTGCCCAGCCGCTCGACAAGCGCCACCTGCTGCTGCCGGATGATCTTGAGTGTGGCCGCGAGCAGCATGACGATGACGACGACCAGCGCGATGAGAATGAACAGACTTGCATCTGGCATGGGGGCCTCCTAATGGCCTAGTTGCCGTTGGCTTGGGTAGATGATGAGGGTGATGCCGTCAAGGCCATACACCTCGATGTGCTCGCCGGCGCTGATGACGACGCTAGGGTCGAAGCTGCGCGCCTGCCAGACCTGACCGTCGACCTTCACCTCACCTGTCACACCGGTGATCTCCGTGGTGGCCACACCGCTCGTCCCCACCAGCGTGTCCAGGCTGGAGCGATAGCCGGGGGCCTTGCGCACCTTCTCGAGAAGAGTGGGCCGTAGCAGGAACAGTGTCGCCACCGCGGTCACGATCGCGACGATGAGTTGCAGCCAGATGAGCGAGGGAAAGATGAGGGCGGTGACGCCGCCCGCGGCCGCACCGACGGCGAGCATGAGCAACGTGAGGTCCAGGGTCAGCAGTTCGGCGGCGGCCAGACCGAGCGCCCCGACTCCCCAGCCGACCCAGAGGTTGTCCCGGATCCAGTCCAGCAGTTCACCCACGTCGGCTCCTCGCGCTCCAGCGGCCCTCGACCTGACCCACCGACAGTGGCATGTCAAACGTCCGGCTGAGGTTCTCGTCGGTCAGCGTGTCGGCGAGCGGGCCCGCCGCCACGACCCGTCCGGAGTTGAGCAGAAGGCAGTGCGTGATGCCCTCCGGGATCTCCTCGACGTGGTGCGTGACGAGCACCGTCGCCGGCGAGTCCGGATCGGTGCAAAGCTCCGACAAGGTGTCGACCAGCGCCTCCCGACCCGCGAGGTCGAGGCCCCCGGCGGGTTCGTCCAGCAGCAGCAGTTCGGGGTCGGTCATCAACGCCCGGGCGATCTGCACCCGCTTGCGCTCCCCCTCGCTCAGGGTGCCGAACGTGCGTTCGGCGAGGCGTTGGACGCGCAGCGAGCCGAGCAGCCGTTCGGCCTGCTCGACGTCGTAATCGTCGTACTCCTCACGCCAGCGCCCGACAACGGCGTAGGCCGCCGACAGCACGACGTCGCGGACCTTCTCGTCGTGCGGAATCCGCTCGGCCAGCGCCGAGGAGGTGAGCCCGATCCGCGGCCTCAGCTCGAATACGTCGACGGCGCCGACCACCTCGCCGAGGACGCCGACGACCCCATCGGTCGGGTAGAGCTGGGCGGAGAGCAACTGGAGCAGCGTGGTCTTCCCGGCTCCGTTGGGGCCGATGACGACCCAGCGCTCTTCTTCGCGGATGACGAGGCTGATCTGGTCGAGCAGAACCGCGTTCCCACGCCTGATCGTTACCCCTGCCAGTTCTGCCACCGATGCCATGACCACAACGCTACCCGACCGATGGTGAGCGCCGCGCTCCGCCACCCTGGGCAGCACCCGGATCATCGCGGGCGGTCGTCGGTCCGGGTTCAGGCTCCGGTGGAGTGGAGCCCTCCGTCGACGTGGACCATCTCGCCGGTGGTGGCAGGGAACCAGTCGCTCAGCAGTGCCACCACAGCCTTGGCCGAGGGGACGGCGTCGCTCGAGTCCCAGGACAGCGGGGCCCGTTCGGCCCAGATGTCGTTGAAGCTGGATGCGCCCGGGATCGCCTTCTTCGCCACCGTGTCCACGGGGCCGGCCGCAACGAGGTTGCAGCGGATCCCATCCGGACCGAGGTAGCGCGCCAGGTAGCGCGACGTGGATTCGAGTGCAGCCTTCGCCACCCCCATCCAGTCATAGGACGGCCAGCTCACCCGGGCATCGAACGTGAGGCCCACGACACTGGAACCGCGGTTGAGCAGCGGCTTGGCCGCCATTGTCAACGACTGCAGCGAGTAGGCCGAGATGTGCAGCGCGTTGCCGACGGTCTCCCAGTCGGTGGTGAGGAATGCACCCCCGAGCGCCTTCTCCGGATCGGCATAAGCGATCGAGTGGACGATGCCGTCGAGCCCGCCGTCGATCAGCACCCCGAGCCGCTCCGGGAGCTCCGCGAGGTGCTCAGGGTCGGTGATGTCGAGCTCGATCAGCGGCGGCACCGTCTCCAGTTTCGAGATGGCCCGCTGTGCGGGGGCGACGGCCCGACCTGCGGCCGAGACCACCACGGTGGCCCCCTCCCGCTGGGCGATGTCCACCACCGCGTAGGCGATCGACGTGCGCATGGTCACGCCGGTGACCAGGATGTTCTTTCCTTCAAGCAACCCCATGAGATCTCCTTGGTGTCTAGTGGCCCATGCCCAGGCCGCCATCAACCGGCAGGACCGCGCCGGAGATGTAGCCGGACGAATCATTGGCGAGGAACAGGACGGCGCGGGCCACGTCATCGACGCTCCCCAGGCGACCGGCTGGGATGCGCTTCCTGTAATCGGCGATGGTGTCCTCCCCGAGCACGGAGGTCATGTCGGTCTCGATGAAGCCGGGTGCGACGACGTTGGCGGTGACGTTCCTGGTCCCCAGCTCGCGGGTCAGGCTGCGGGCCATGCCGACGAGGGCGGCCTTCGACGACGAGTAGTTGATCTGTCCGGGCGATCCGAGCAGCGCCACCACCGATGAGATCAGCACGATCCGCCCGAATCGGGCCCGCATCATCGGGCGGGCTGCGCGCCGCACGACCCGGAAGGTTCCGGTGAGGTTGGTGTCGATCACCGTCTGCCAGTCGTCGTCGGACATCCGCATCAATAGCGTGTCGCGGGTGACACCCGCGTTGGCGACGAGCACCTCGACCGGGCCAAGCTCCTTCTCAATGGTCTCGAACGCCTGGTCGACCTGGCCCTGGTCCGTGATGTCGCAGGTGACGCCAAGGACTCCGTCCGGGACCCCGCCGGAGCGGTAGGTCGCCGCCACCCGGTATCCGGCGTCGCGGAACGCCTCGGCCATGGCCCTGCCGATGCCCTTGGACCCGCCGGTCACGAGCACCACTCTTGATTCAGTCACGGGCAGCAACCTACCGCACCGTAGTTTCCGCAGGAAGAGCTCTTCCCAGCCCCGGACTATGCTGGTTGCCATGGCCAAGGCACCGGATTCGACGCTCATCACGAGCGCGGGTCGCAGCCGCTCGCTCGATCTCGAGGAACGCCAGCGCCGCTATCTGATCACGATGGGCGTGCGCACGGCCTGCTTTCTGCTGTTCCTGGTGGTCCCGGGATGGTGGAAGCTGGCAGCCCTCGCGGGTGCCGCGCTCCTGCCCGCCTTCGCCGTGCTCTTCGCCAACAGCACCGACCACAGGCCGCCAGCAGTGGCGCCGGAGATGAAGGAGCAGGAGGGGCTGCGTGCCCTTCCCGCCTCGCACGTCGTCACAGGCACGGTGGAGGAGACCGAGTGAGCAGACAGGTACGGCGCTGGGTCGCGATGGGTGTGCTCGGAGCGGTGCTGGCCACCGCGTTCGTGCTGCTCGGCCGATGGCAACTGGATCGACTCGACGAGCGACGCACCCAGAACGCGACTGTCCAGGCGCACACGGCCCTGCCCGTCGTCCCGTACTCCGAGGTCATGGACGGCGTCATCGAGGATGACGACCAGTGGTTCCGCGTATCGGCCACCGGCACATACGAGCCCGAGCAGTTCCAGTTGCGCTACCGATCGCTCGACGGAGCGTACGGCAGCGAGGTTTTCGGCGTGCTGAACACCTCCTCCGGCTACGTCCTCATCAATCGCGGGTTCCTCCCCCGCCAGCCCGGATTCCCCGACGGAGAGATGCCGCCGGCGGCCGGCGGTGAGGTGACGGTCACCGGCTACGTGAGGCGCAACATGCGCGGTGACGACAACTCGAAGACACCGCACGAGGGTCAGCTCCGGACCATCGACTCCGAGTTCATCGGTGCCGCGATCGGCGAGGACCTGACCGACGGCTACATCCAGCTCATCGAATCGACCCCTCCTGAGACAGACGTCCTCACGCCGCTGGGCGAGCCCTCACTCGACGAAGGCAACCACCTCAGCTACGCCCTGCAGTGGTTCGCGTTCACCATCATCGGCGTCGTCGGGATGGGAGTGCTCATCCGAGGTGACATCCGCGACCGCGCCAAGGCCCGCGCAAGGGCCTCCGCGGCAGCCGATACGCACGCCCCGGCATGACGACTGTGCTCAGCCAGTGGCTGCGCTGCCCGGTCTGCGCCGCTGACCTCCACGAGACCGAAGGCTCCCTGGTCTGCCCGTCGCGACACGCGTTCGACGTCGCCCGTCAGGGCTACGTCAACCTGACCAGACGACCCGTCCCCAACAACGCCGACACGGCCCCCATGCTCGACGCGCGAGCGAGATTCCTCGCGGCGGGGCACTACGAGGCGTTGGCGGACGCGGTCGCCGCGGCGGCCGGACCCGCCGAGCGCATCGTGGAGGTGGGGGCGGGCACCGGTTACTACCTCGCTCGCGCACTGGAGGCGAACCCGGGCGCGCGGGGCCTGGCCACCGACGTGTCCCCCGCGGCGGCCAAACGAGCCGCACGGGCGCACCCGAGAGCAGGATCCATCGTGGCGGACACGTGGGCAGGGCTTCCCCTCCGGGATGGTGTGGCCGACGTGGTGCTGTGTGTCTTCGCACCACGCAACCCGGCGGAGTTCGAGAGGGTGCTCTCCCCCGGCGGGACTCTCGTTGTCGCCGTACCCGGGGCTGACCATCTCGCCGAGCTTCGCGAGCGGTACGACCTCCTCGGCGTCGATCGGGACAAGGCCGAGGCCGTCGCTGCCTCCTTCCCCGGCTGGGGGCACCGCCGCACGGAGGTCCGCGCACAGCTCGAGCTCAGCGCCGACGAGGTGGCCGATCTCATCGCGATGGGCCCGAACGCCTTCCACGGCCCGCCGACGACAACCGCGCCGACGCGGACCACACTCGCGGTCACCGTCGTCTCCCTGACGCGCCCCTGAGCACTAGGGTGAGCCCATGGAGAGTCAGCCGGGACGGGTGACGCCCGGCACGAGGTGGGGGTTCGGCCTCGGCACGTTGGGGCGCGACATGGTCGCAGCGCTCGTCTCGATGTACCTGCTGTTCTACCTGACCGACGTGCTGGACATCTCCGGCACACGCCTGGCCGTCATCACGGCGATCCTCGTCGCGATGCGCATTTTCGACGCGGTCAACGATCCCTTCATGGGGGTGCTCGTCGACAACACCCACACCCGGTGGGGCAAGTTCAAGCCTTGGATCTTCTGGGGTGCGATCCTGTGGGGGGTCGCCACGCTGCTGCTTTTCTTCGACTTCGGAGCCGACGGCTGGGGATACGTCATCGCCTTCACCATCGTCTACCTCGTCTACGAGATCGGCTACACGATCAACGACATCTCGTACTGGTCGATGCTTCCGTCGCTCACCCGTGACCAACCCGAGCGCGAACGGATCGGCGTCGTGGCCCGCATCTGCGCCAACGTCGGGCTGTTCGCGGTCGTGGTGGGCATCGTCCCCATCACGTCGGCGCTCGGCGCCGCGCTGGGGTCGGCGGAGGCGGCGTGGTTCGCGCTCGCTGCCGCGCTCGTCGCCATCATGGTGGTGTTCCAGACGCTCACGCTCGTCTTCGCCCGCGAGCAGGTGACGGCGCGCCAGGAGGCGACACCGCTGCGGGAGTTCCTGGGGGTCATAGTCCGCAACGACCAACTGTTGTGGGTGACCGTCTCGATGGTCGCGTTCATGGCCGGATACATCACCACGACCTCGTTCGGCCTGTACTACTTCAAGTACATCTTCGGTGACGAGGGCGCCTACGCGGTCTTCGCCGCCATCCTCGGGGTCACCCAGATCACCGCGCTGGCGTTGTTCCCCCTGGCCTCAGCGCGGTTTTCCCGGGAACATATCCATCTCGCGGCCACCGCCTCCTGCGTAACCGGCTACCTGGTCTTCCTCGTCTCAGGCGACTCGCTGATCGTCGTCGGCCTTGCCGGCGTGCTGCTCTTCGCGGGGCAGGGCGCCATCCAACTCCTGCTCGTCATGTTCATCGCCGACTCGGTCGAGTACGGGGAGTGGAAGTTGGGTCGCCGAAACGAATCGGTGACGTTCTCCCTCCAACCGTTCATCTACAAGTTGGGCAACGCCATCGCCAGCGCGGTGGTGGGGGCCACCGTCATCTGGTCCGGCATCGACCGCGCCGAGTCGGCCGCTGACGTGACCGACGAGGGCGCGGCTCTCGTGCGGCTGGCCATGCTTGTCGTTCCCGCCCTGCTGATCCTCGTCAGCTATCTGGTCATCCGCTGGCGCTACAGACTGAATGCGACGTTCTACGCTCAGATCGTCGACGACCTCCGGGAAAGGACTCGCCATGGCACGCAAGCTCCTCACGCCTAAGAGCACCGTCGCGTCGCTCTACCGCAACCCCGTCGGGCGTGACGTGGTCGACAAGCTGTTCCTGCAGACAGGCCTGCCGAGACGGCTCATCTACACGATGGGGTTCCTGCGTCTCGGCTGGATCGAGAAGGCCACCGCCCCGGTCACGGGCGGAGGCATGGTCGACATGGTGCTGACCCTGGTCAACGGCGAGCCGGACCGGCCGCTCAAGGGTCGCGCGCCGCACCCCACCCCGTGGTGGCGCGAGGCCGTCATCTACCAGGTGTACCCGCGTTCGTTCGCGGACTCGAACGGCGACGGCGTGGGCGATATCCGAGGCATCGTCGGCAAGCTCGACTACCTGGCCGACCTCGGGGTGGACTGCGTCTGGCTGTCGCCGGTGTTCGCGTCACCGAACGTGGACATGGGCTACGACGTGAGCGACTACCGCGACATCATGGCCGAGATGGGCACCCTCGAGGACATGGACGACCTCATCAAGGGCTGCCACGACCGTGGCATGCGCCTCATCCTCGACCTCGTCGTCAATCACACCTCCGACCAGCACGAATGGTTCAGGCAGGCCGTCGCCGACCCGGAGGGTCCCTATGGCGACTACTACTTCATGGTGGACGGGGATCCCGGCACCCCGCCCAACAACTGGACTTCCTTCTTCTCCGGGTCGGCCTGGGGCTGGAACGAGGAGGCGGGCAAGTGGGTCCTCCACCTCTTCGCGGACGGCCAGATGGACCTCAACTGGGAGTCGGACAGCGTCCGAGACGAGGTCGCCGACATCGTCTCGTGGTGGATGAAGCGGGGCATCGACGGCTTCCGGCTCGACGTCATCAACTACATCTCCAAGCGTCACGGCCTGCCTGACGGCCACCCGTTCATCGGGAAGCTGCTGGAGTTCATCGGCGTCGAGCACTTCTTCTACGGCCCCCGCCTCCACGAGTTCCTCAGGGGGCTCCGCCGAGAGGGCTTCACCCGCCGCGAAGCGCCCGCCTCCACCCCCCGCCGGCGACTGCCGGACGGGACGCTCGGAGAGCCACAGGGACCGGACATGATCGGGTTCATGGTCGGCGAGACGCCGGGCATCGGCATGGAGCTGGGACGCCTGTTGAGCGGATACGGTCGCGGCGAGCTGGACCTGATCTTCAACTTTGACGTGCTCGACAACCCCGGCCACGTCCGCTGGGATCTCTACGACTACCAGCTCTGGTACCTCAAGCGCTTCTACCGCGCCTACGACAAGCACCTGGCGCCGAGCGACTGGATCGCGGTCTTCCTCGACAACCACGACAACCCGCGGATGCTGAGCAAGTTCGCCCACGGCAAGGAGTCCGACCCCGCCGTCCGGACAGCCATCGGCAAGATGCTGGCCACCATCCAGCTCACCATGCGCGGCACCCCCTTCCTCTTCCAGGGGCAGGAGCTGGCCGCGATCAACCACGCCTTCGAGGACGTCGAGCAGCTCCGGGACGTCGAATCGATCAACCGTCACGCGAGCCTCCTGGCCGACGGCATGGATCCGAAGAAGGCGTGGGCTCAGATCCTGGCCGGTTCGCGCGACCACTCACGCGTGCCGATGCGCTGGACGCCAGACGGCGGGTTCAGCGACGGACCCGCCTGGCTGGCCGGCACCGACACGGTCGAGGGGTTCTCGGCCGAGGAGCAGGTGGCCGATCCCGACTCTGTGTATTCCTGGCACAAGGACCTGATCAGCCTGAGGCGTCGCCATCGTGCGCTCACGATCGGTTCCCTGAAGTGGGTGCACAAGCGCAATCGCTTCTACTTCGCCTATCAGCGCAAGCTTGGCGGGGAGGTGTTCCTCATCGAGTGCAACACCTCCGATAAGCGTCGCAAGCGCCCCCACGTCGCGGGGCGGATCGTCCCGGTGATGGGCGGTCCGCGCGGACGCTGGATGGAGCCGTGGGAGGCGACCGTGAGTCGGGTCTACTGACCGTTTCCATCGCGAAGCCAGGGACGAGCGACCGCCCCCATCTGGAAGTCAGCCCTGAGTCCGCACGCCCCCGGAATCCATCGACGCCCCCGAGATATCAGGGGCGTCGATGGTTATCGACGGCGAGTCCCGATCCACGTTGGCGTTGCGGTCTCTGCGTTGGCATTCCAGTCTCTGCGTTGGCGTTCCAGTCTCTGCGTTGGCGCTCTACGGGGACGCGCGACCGGCCCCACCGTCGCCCTGAGTAGGGAGCGAGGGTCAGAGGCCGAGGAACTCGCGGAACTCGATGCAGGCCCGCTCCGCTTCCTCCCGGGTCGGCATCTCGCAGAAGATGCGCAACAACGGCTCGGTGCCGGAGAACCGGGCGATGATCCAACCATTGTCGAAGTAGATCTTGGCGCCGTCGCGATACGAGGTGTCGACGACGGTGGCGCTGAACTCCGGGATCTCCTTGCGCACCATCAAGGTGTCCAGGATCTCCGGCTTGCGCTCGGAGTCGAACTTGAAGTCCATCTCGGCCATGTAGTGGGGCGGGAACTGACCCGTGATCTCGTCATAGATCTGGCTCAACGACTTACCGACCACGGCGATCATCTCGACGAGGAGAGCGGCCGCGTAGATGCCGTCCTTGCCCGAAATGTGCCCTCGGACCGTGAGCCCACCCGAGGACTCCCCGCCGATGATGGCGTCGGTCTCGAGCATTTTCCCGGAGATCCACTTGAACCCCACCGGCACCTCGTAGCACTTCTCCCCGAACATCTCCGCGACGTGGTCGAGCAGGCTGGTGGTGGCGACGTTGCGCACGACCGGGCCTCGCCACCCCTTGTACTTGAGGAGGTAGTAGTAGAGGATCACCAACAGCTGGTTGGGGTGCAGGAAGTTGCCCTTGTCGTCGATGACGCCGAGCCGGTCCGCGTCACCGTCAGTGGCGATGCCCAGCGCGCAGTCGTTGTCGACCACGTAGCGCTTGAGCGTATCGAGCGTGGCGCTCGTCGGCGACGGTATGCGTCCGCCGAAGAGCGTGTCGTGCCTGTCGTGGATGACCTCGACCTCGCACCGCGCGGTCATCAGGATGGTCTGGAGCGATGTGCGCGAGACACCGAACATCGGATCCAAGGCGATCTTGAGGTCGGCCTTGCGGATGGCCTCCATGTCGACCTGATTGATGATCGAATCGATGTAGCCGTTGAACGGGTTGATCTCCCTGACCTTGCCGGACTTCACCGCCTTGTCGTAATCGATCAGGCCGATCCGCTCTTCGCCGTCGCCCTCCAGCGTCTCCATCCTGCGCTCCACGTCGTGGGTCACATCCTCGTCTGCGTCCTTGCCCCCGGCGGTGAATACCTTGATGCCGTTGTAGAGGGCCGGGTTGTGGGAGGCGGTGATCGCCATGCCGTACGGCAGTTTGCGGTCCTTGACCGTCCACATGATCAGGGGGGTGGGGGCCTGGGCGATCTTGATGATCTGGCACGCGATGCCCTCGCCGGCGAAGACTTCGGCCGCCCAGTGCGCCGACACGTCGGAGAGGAAGCGCCGGTCGTAGCCGATCACGATGCCACGCTCAGCGTGGCCCTCCTCCTTGATACGCTGCGCCAGCGCACCACAGAGCAGGCGGACGTTCGCCCGCGTGAACTCGTCACCGATGATCGCTCGCCAGCCGCCGGTACCAAACTTGATTCTCGCCACGGCACCACCCTAAACCTGGCGGCTCTGAGGGCGCTCGCTCTGAGCATTCCGACGAGCGAATGCGCAACTGAGGTGAGCAGACGCTCAGCCTGAATCAGGCGAGGTCGACCAACTCGGCGTAGTCGTCGCTCCAGAGATCCTCGACACCGTCGGGTAGAACGAGCACACGGTCGGGCTCGAGCGCCTGCACGGCGCCCGGGTCGTGGGTGACGAGGACGACGGCGCCGGCGTAGGTGCGGATGGCGTTCAGGACCTCCGCGCGGGAGGCCGGGTCGAGGTTGTTGGTGGGCTCATCGAGGAGCAGGACGTTCGCGGCCGAGACCACCAGCATCGCCAGCGCGAGCCTGGTCTTCTCGCCGCCCGAGAGCACCTTGGCGGGCTTCTCGACGTCGTCTCCGCTGAACAGGAACGAGCCCAACACTTTGCGCACGTCAGTGTCGTTCAGATGAGGCGAGGCCGACAGCATGTTGTGAAGCACGCTGCGCTCGACGTCGAGGGTCTCGTGTTCCTGGGCGTAGTAACCGATCTTCGCCCCGTGCCCGTGCTCGACGCGGCCCGCCGACGGCTCCTCGATGCCGGACAGGATCCGCAGCATCGTGGTCTTGCCCGCACCGTTCAGGCCCAGAATCACGACCTTGGAGCCCTTGTCGATCGCAAGGTCGACCGCGGTGAAGACCTCGAGCGAGCCGTACGACTTGCTGAGGTCGAAGCCGCGCAACGGGGTCTTCCCGCAGGGCGCCGGCTCGGGGAAGCGGATCTTCGCCACCTGGTCGACCGCGCGCTCACCCTCGACGCCGGCCAGCAGCTTCTCGGCCCGCTTGGCCATGTTCTGGGCCGCGACCGCCTTGGTGGCCTTGGCACGCATCTTGTCGGCCTGGGCCATGAGCTGGGATGCCTTCCGCTCGGCGTTCGCGAGTTCGCGCTTGCGACGCTTCTCGTCGGTCTCGCGCTGCTGCAGGTACCGCTTCCAGTTCATGGAGTAGATGTCGAGCTCTGCCCGGTTGGCATCCAGGTGATACACCTTGTTGACCACCGCGTCCAGCAGTTCTGTGTCGTGGGAGATGACGATGAGTCCGCCGGGGAAGGACTGGAGGTAGCCGCGCAGCCACACGATCGAGTCGGCGTCGAGGTGGTTCGTCGGTTCATCCAGCAGCAGTGTGTCGGCGTCGGAGAACAGGATGCGGGCGAGCTCGATCCGACGGCGCTGGCCGCCCGAGAGCGTCTTGAGGGGCTGCGAGAGCACACGTTCGGCGAGGCCGAGGTTGGCCGCGATCCGCGCGGCTTCCGCCTCCGCGGCGTATCCTCCGGCGGCCATCAGAGCGGCCTCGGCACGCGTGTAGGCTGCCATCGCCTCGTCCCGGGCGCGTCCCTCCGAGGTGGACATGGCCTCTTCCGAGCGACGCATTCGCTGAATCACCTGGTCCAGGCCCCGGGCGCCGAGCACGCGGTCCCGGGCGATCTGTTCCGGGTCTCCGGAGCGGGGATCCTGCGGCAGATAGCCGAGCTGGCCAGACCGGACCACCTGGCCCGAGGCCGGTGTACCCTCACCGGCAAGGATCCTGGTCAGGGTGGTCTTGCCTGCGCCGTTGCGGCCCACCAGCCCGATGCGGTCACCGTTGATGACCTGGAACGAGACAGGCGACAACAACAGACGCGCCCCCGCGCGAACCTCAACATCCTTGACCTGCAGCACCTCGTTAGTCTCGCTGCCGGGAGCGCTCAGGGCAAACCGACGCCGCCCTCGCGTCGGAGCCGCCGACGGGCGCTGGCCGCACGACGGGATGTCAGGAGGGAGTCCGCCACGAACACCAGCACGCCCGCCCAGACAAGAGCGAACCCGGCCCAACGAACCGGCGGCATCGGTTCGTGGAGCACCAGCCATCCGAGAAGGAACTGCCCGATCGGCGCGAGGTACTGGAGAATGGCGATGGTGATCATGCTGACGCGTCTGGCCGCGGCCGCGAAGAGCAACAGTGGCACGGCGGTGACGATCCCGGTGGAGACCAGCAGCAGCCCGTAGCCGTCCGCGAGCGTGGCGCTGGACGCCCCCGTCGCCCCCAGGAAGGCGAGGTAGGCGACCGCGAGGGGAGCGACTGCCGCGGTCTCGAGGGCGAGGCCGGGCAGCGCACCAACCGAGCGGCCCGCGACCTTCTTCACGAGGCTGTAGAGGCCGAACGACGTTGCCAGCAGCAGGGCGGTCCACGGCACCTCGCCGTAGCCCCCGACCATGACCGCCACCGACGCGCCGCCGAGCCCCATGGCCACCCACTGCAGTCGGCGCAGCCGCTCCCCCAGCACGAAGATGCCGAGGGCCGCCACCGCGAGCGGGTTGATGAAGTAGCCAAGGGCCGTCTCCAGCGTGCGGTCGGTCAGGACGGCGAAGACGTAGGTGCTCCAGTTCACGACGATGAGGAATCCGGCCGCCACCAGCGCCGCGGTGGTGCGCCGATCCGCCAACACCACCCTCACCGAGTCCCACTGCCGCAGGACGGTCAGCAGGAGGGCGCAGAAGACCAGCGACCACAGGGCCCGGTGGGCGACCACCTCGAGAGCTCCCGATCGAGCGAAGAGGAGGAAAAACAGGGGAAACAGGCCCCACAGCCCATAGGCGGCGAGCCCATAGAGCAGCCCGGCGCGCGCAGGTTGGATCATGGTGGGGTGAGCATAACGCTGGGCACTAGTCTGTTGCCATGACATCGTCGCTGCGCCCAGAGTTCGTGATCCGGGTGATGCTCGTCGAGGATGACCCTCTCGCCCAGCAGGCCATCAAGACGTACCTCTCCCGGTCGGCCGACATCGAGTTGGTCGGCGTGGCAGGCGACGGTGTGGAGGCGCTCGAGCTCGCCCCGACGGTCAACCCCGACGTGGCCATCGTCGACATCCACATGCCGCGCATGGGTGGCATCGAACTCACCGAGCGGCTGACGACGCCCCCGTCGTCGATCCGTGTGGTCTGCTTCACGGCGCTGGGCGACGACCGTGTCATGCTGCAGGCGCTCAACGCCGGCGCCTCCGGATTTCTGCTGAAGTCCGACAGCCCCGGCCTCATCCTGCACGGGGTCCGCAGCGCCTTCAGCGGCGATGCGCTCGTCTCCCCGAAGCTCGTTGCCGCAGCGTTGGCCAACCGTCGCGGTCAGTCCTCCCCACCCCCTGACCTCAGCGCGACCGACAAAGAACTGCTGGGGCTCATCGGGCGTGGGCTGAGCAACGCGGAGATCGCGCAGGAGCTCTACCTCGCCACGAGTACCGTCAAGACCTACGTGAGCCGGCTCCTCGGACGTCTGGAGCGTCCGAACCGCGCGTCCCTCGCCGCTCTCGCGCACGAATGGGGTCTGGTCGAGCCATGACGCCCAGGGGTCGCCGAAAGTTGATCGAGCCGTCAACAAAAGTGCCCGATTCATCCGGCAAAAGCAGGCCAGGCTCGCCCCGGGCCCGCGTCCTGCGTAGCGTCAGAGGAAACTAGCGCGCCGCATTTCAGGAGGACCCCATGCTTGAGCTAGCCGTCGACGCCGCCCCCATCGCCACTGCCAGCTACATCCAGTACAGGCTACTGCGCCCCTCGGTCACCAGCTTGACGAGCAGCACCCGATCGGGCTGGCTGTGCGCACTGCTGCCGTGGGCGTGCCGCTGATCGCTGGCTAGACTCTCGCCATGGTGGCGGAGCAGACAGCACGCGAGCGTGGCGCGTGGATAGAACCTGTCCTCGCCGCGTTGTCCCTGGCGGTCGTGTTCACGCTGCACCCGCTCGAGCACTCGACGCTCCGGCTCCTCGACCTGGTGATCTGCCTGGGCGCCGCGGTCTCCGGCATGGCCCCCCGTTCGGGGGCGCTGATCAGTGGCGTCTCCCTTCTGAGCTATCTGTTCTTTCCCGCGAACCTGGTCAGCGTTGCCGGGCTGACGGTCTTCATCAACATCTTCGCCGCTTTCCGCCGCGGCCTCCCGGAGCGCCTACCGATCACCATCGTCCTCGGCGTGGCCGTTTACCTGACCCTGGTGCGTCACTCGTACGGGGGGACACCGGAGGAACCGGCCGCGACCGTCATGCTGGTGCTGCTCCTGTCCATCGCGCTGGGCGCCGGGCACGGCTGGCACCAATCGAGACGACGCCTGGCCGTGGAGCGTGTCGGCGCCGAGGAGCGGGTGGCAACGATGCGCGTCGAGTTGGCCAGAGATCTGCACGACACCGTGGCCCAGACTCTGTCCCACGCAGCCATGCGCGCCCACATGGCCTCCATGCACCCCGATGCCACGCCGGAACTCACGGCCGAGCTCGAACTCATCGCCGCTGACTGCAGCTCGTCGTCCCAGGATCTGCGCCAGCTGCTGCGCAATCTCCGCGAGCACGACCAGGGCGAGGGACCGGTCGGAGGCCCGCTCGCGGACGTCGAGAGCCTCACCGCCGTCGTCGCCGACCAGGCCGACCGGCTGCGCGCCGAGGGACTCCAGCCGCGGGTGTCGGTCGAGATAGGCCCGGTGAGCGCGGCCCGGGCAACGACGCTGTCCAAGATCGCGGTCGAAGCGACGAGCAACATGATCAAGCACGCGCCGACCGGCTCCGAGTGCGTCATCCAGATCACGGAGGACTGCGACAACCTCGTGGCCTACTTCGGCAACCCCGGCACCGGCAGGCCCCTGGGCCGCAAGGGGCTGGGGCTCGTCGGCATCGAGGAACGCGCGGCCCTGCTCGGAGGGCGCTGCGCCATCGAGCGGGACGGCCGCACGTGGGGTCTGCGCGTCTGGCTCCCGCACGGTTACGAGGCCAGAGACCAGGAACTCAGGCCCCGTGCCGCGACAGGAAGTCCAGAATTGCGCCCTCCCACTGCTCAGGCTGAGAGTCGTTGACCCCGTGGGGTCCGCCCTCGAGGAGGACAACCTCGGCCCCCTCGACGTACTCCGGCATCCGGGTGCTCGACTTGACCGCCGGGACGTTGATATCCCCGTCTCCGTGGATGACCAGCGTCGGCACTGAGATGGAACGGCAGTCGTCACGAAGATCCGTCGCCCACAACAGGATCGCGTCGGCGGCCGTATCGGGATCCGACTGGCGCGCAATGTCCAGAGCCGCTGCCCGCGTCTCCTCGTCAACCTGCAGGCCGCCGGCTTCGGTGCTGTAGAACCACCCGACGAACTGCTCGAGGAATCCGTCCCTGTCCTCACGGCACGCATCCGACATGCTCTGGAACCCATCGAAGGGCATAGCACCGTCGGGGTTGTCGTCGGTGATGCACAGGGCGGGGGTGATCGAACCGGAGAACACGGCGGCCGACACCCGGTCAGCCTCTCCCCTGCCGAGGTACCTGGCCACTTCGCCACCACCCATGGAGAATCCGACCAGCACCACGTCGTTGAGATCGAGATCCTCGAGTACCGTCCCCAGGTCATCGGCAAGGATGTCGTAGTTGATGTCTCCAGTCGGTGCGCTCGATGCACCGAATCCTCTCCTGTCGTACGTGACGATCCGGTAGCCGGCGTCGACGAACGCAGGCACATTGCGGGAGAAGGCCGCCCCCGAGAGCGGCCATCCGTGGACGAAGACCACCGGCCGGCCTGCTCCCCCCGAATCGGTGTAGTGCAGGGTCACTCCATCAGGGGTACTCAGAGTGGGCATCATTGTCCTCCATCTCGGTCGGGCGCTGGTGTCAAGGCTAGTAGCAGCGCGATGCCCCGTCAGCGGAATCGCTGACGGGGCATCGCTCACGTTTCGTGGTGGGGCGCGTGGGACCCGGGGGGGGACGGTCCCTCGGCACCCGACCCCGGGGGGCCAGCACCACGTGACCATGCGCCGGATCGGAGGGACGGAATGCGGGGCTTGGGAGTGCCGGGAATAGCCTCCGCTCGCCACCGAGCCGATCGCCTGGTCAGCGCCCCCTTGGAGGGGGTGCGCTTCTATTCCAGCAAGGACCTGCACACCCCTCAAGGGCTCTCGGGTGCGTGACAACCTTTGCCGAACGCGAGACAACTTTCGGCTACCGAACGCTCGTCGGCGCGGCCACTCGGGTCAGAGGTTGTACCCGACGGCGCGCAGCTGTTCGCGTCCGTCCTCTGTGATCATCTCCAGAGACCACGGCGGCAGCCACACCCAGTTGATCGTGGCGGAGTTGACGAGCCCTTCAAGCACGTACTTCGTGTCGTACTCGATCTTGTCGGTCAACGGACAGGTCGGCGAGGTCAGCGTCATGTCGATCGTGGCGTTGGCCCCGTCGTCGATCTGGACTCCGTACACCAGGCCGAGGTCCACGACGTTGACCATGAGCTCCGGGTCGACGACATCCTTGAGCGCCTCAAGGACCTCGTCCTCGGACGGCACCGCGCTGGGCGAGTCGACGTCGGGCAGGTCGTCCTTGACGAGGTCGCTGGGGCGTTGTTCGGGGGTATACATCAATTCTCCTTGGCAGTTGCTTGCAGGGTGGCATCGCGCATGGCGGACCACCCCAGTAGTGCGCACTTCACGCGCGCGGGAAACTTCGATACACCCGCGAAGGCGATCGCGTCCTCGAACGTGTCTTCGTCAGGCTCGATCCGGCCCTGGCTCTGCATCATCTCGAGGAACTTGTCGTGCAGGTCCAACGCGCTGGCGGTGTCGCCCCCGATGAGCAGGTCGGTCATCACCGACGTCGAGGCCTGCGAGATGGAGCACCCCTCGGCGTGGTAGGAGATGTCCCTGACCGTGCCGCCGTCCAGGTGGACCCGCAGCGTCAGCTCGTCGCCGCACGACGGGTTGACGTGGTGCACCTCGACGTCGTAACCGTCGCGCAGCCCGGAGTGGTGCTTCTCGCGGTAGTGGTCGAGGATGATCGTCTGGTAGAGCTCATCAATGTTCATGTGTGTCCTAGCCCCCGAACCGCGGGGCGAAGTAGTTGCGGGTGAACACCAGGGCGTCGGCGAGCGCGTCGATCTCCGCCGGGGTGGTGTAAAGGTAGCTGGACGCGCGCGTGGAGCTCTGGTGACCCAGCCTCTTGTGCAGCGGCCGCGCACAGTGGTGCCCCCCTCGGATGGCGACGCCACGCGAGTCGAGCACCTGCATCACGTCGTGCGGGTGGACCCCCTGCAGGTTGAACGAGAGTGCGCTGCCGCGCTCGACTGCCTCGGTGGGCCCGAGGAGGACGAGGCCGTCGATGCTGGTCAGCTTGTCCAGCGCGTACTCGGTGAGGACCTGCTCGTGGTGGGCGATCGCGTCCATGCCGATGGCCGACAGGTAGTCGATGGCGGCGCCCAGCCCCACTGCTTGCGCGATGGGTGGAGTGCCTGCCTCGAAGCGGTGCGGGGGTGGCGCGTACGTCGAGCGCTGCATCTCGACCACTTCGATCATCTCTCCCCCGCCCAGGAAGGGCGGCAATTCGGCGAGCAGCTCGTAGCGCCCCCACAACACGCCGAGGCCGGTGGGCCCGCACATCTTGTGCGCGGTGAACGCGACCAGGTCCGCCCCGAGGGTCGCCACGTCGATGGGTTGATGGGGGACGGCCTGGGAGGCGTCCACGACGACGGTCGCACCGACGGCGTGTGCCTGCTGAGCCACGTCGGCGATGGGGTTGCGGGTACCCAGCACGTTCGAGACCCACGTGAGCGCGACCACGCGGGTGCGCTCGTTGATGAGCGAGTCCCGGCGCGCGCCCTCGAGGTCGAGCCGGCCCTCGTCGGTGACGTCGAACCAGCGCAGCGTCGCCCCTGACCGTTCGCAGGCCATCTGCCACGGGACGATGTTGGAGTGATGCTCCATGACGGAGATGACCACTTCATCTCCGGCTCTCAGCGATGCGCCCAGCGAGTGGGCCGCCAGGTTGAGCGCTTCGGAGGCGTTCTTGGTGAAGACCACCTCCTCGGTCCGCGACGCACCGATGAACGACGCCACCGTGCTCCGAGCGCCTTCGAAGGCCTCGGTCGCCTCGGCGCCGAGCAGATGCATGGCGCGTGCCACGTTGGCGTTGTGCTGCAGGTAGTGCTCGGCGATGGCTTCGACCACCTGGCGCGGCTTCTGCGAGGTGTTGGCGGAGTCGAGATAGACCAGCGGCCACTCCCCCACCCTGCGCTCCAGGATGGGGAAGTCGGCGCGGATGGCCTCGACGTCCAGTGGCGGTGTTGTCACGACCCGACTCTCGATTGGTGGTGGATGGATGGAGCCGCTCAGACCGCGGCCGCTTCCCTGATGTACCGCTCGTAGCCGTCAGCCTCCAACTGGTCGGCGAGCTCCTTGCCGCCTTCGGCCACGATGCGACCGTCCACGAAGACGTGCACGAACGTCGGCTCGATGTAGCGCAGGATGCGGGTGTAGTGCGTGATGAGGACGATGGCACGGTCGCCCTTCTCCGCGAAGCGGTTCACGCCGTCGGAGACGACGCGCAGGGCGTCGATATCCAGCCCGGAGTCCGTCTCGTCGAGGATCGCGGCCTTGGGGTTGAGCAGCTCGAGCTGGGCGATCTCGTGACGCTTCTTCTCGCCGCCCGAGAATCCCTCGTTGACGGAGCGGCCGGAGAACGACTTGTCGAGCTGCATCTGGCCCAGTGCCTTCTCGACGTCCTTCACCCAGGTGCGGACCTTGGGGGCCTCACCGTCGAGCGCGGTCTTGGCCGTGCGGAGGAAGTTGGCAACGGACACACCCGGCACCTCGACGGGGTACTGCATGGCGAGGAAGAGTCCGGCCTTGGCCCGCTCGTCGACGGACATCTCGGTGAGTTCCTGGCCGTCGAGGGTGACCGACCCCTGAGTGATCTCGTACTTCGGGTGGCCGGCGATGGCGTAGGCCAGGGTCGACTTGCCGGAGCCGTTCGGCCCCATGAGAGCGTGGATCTCGCCGGGGTTGATGGTCAGGTTGACGCCCTTGAGGATCTGCTTGGGGCCGTCTTCGGTGAGGACGTCGACGTGGAGGTCGGAGATGACGAGGGTAGACATGGGTGGTGGTTCTCCTGTGTGGGTGAAATTCAGTAGTCGGTGGTGGGGGCTGAGACGTCGATGAAGACGTCGTCGCCGTCGGTGCTGCAGGCGAAGACCCGCACCGGCGCAGTGGCCGGCAGGTTGAGGGCACGGCCGGTGGCCAGGTCGAAGGTGGAGCCGTGCAGGTAGCACTCGATGGTGTCGTCGACGACGTCACCTTCCGAGAGCGGCACGTTCCCGTGGCTGCACTGGTCCTCGATGGCGTAGATCCGTTCCCCGTGGAGCACGATCGCGACCGTCAGGTCGTCGTCGACGTCCACGGGCAGAGGCTTGTCGGCCTCGAGCTCGGACACCTTGCAGACGGCGACGAGGCTCACTGCTCGTCGGCCTTCGTCCGGGTGGAGCCGTGCACGATCTCGAGCTCGCGCTCGATCTCGGCCAGGAGCTTGTCCTCGATCTCCGGCACGCCGATGCGGCGGATGATGTCGATGAAGAAGCCGTGGGCGACGAGCCGGCGCGCCTCGGGCTCGTCGATCCCGCGGCTCATGAGGTAGAAGAGCTGCTGGTCGTCGAACCGTCCCGTCGAGGACGAGTGGCCCGCCCCGGCGATCTCGCCGGTCTCGATCTCCAGGTTCGGCACGGAGTCCGCCTGGCAACCGTCGGTGAGCACGAGGTTCTTGTTGGACTCGTACGTCTCGATGCCCTCGGCGACCTTGCGGATCAGCACGTCGCCGATCCAGACCGAGTGCGCACCCTTGCCCTGGAGCGCCCCGCGGTAGTCCACGTTGCTCTTGGTGTGCGGCGCGTTGTGGTCGACGAACAGGCGGTGCTGCACGTGCTGGCCTGCGTCGACGAAGTAGAGGCCGTAGGACTCCAGCTCGCCGCCGGGGCCGCCGTACCTCGAGTTCTCCTGGAGGCGGATATCTCCGCCGAGGGACGCCGTGACGGTCTTGACGTGCGCGTCGCGTCCGATCTGGACCGACCGCTGCCCACCGTGGACGGAACCGTCCTGCCAGTCCTGCAGCGTGACGATGTTGAGTTGCGCGCCGTCACCCACGATGACGTCGGTCTTCTCCGCGTAGTGCGCCTGGCCGGTGTACCGCAGCACGATGGTGGCGCGGGCGTGGGCGCCCACGGTGATGATCACCTGGTCGCGCGCCTCGCCCCCACGTCCGGTCGCGGTGAACACGACCGGTTCGCCGAGTTCAGCGTTCGCCGGCACATTGATGTGGGTGCGGTGCTTCGCGTCGCGTGCGGCGAACGCCGAGATGCGGTCCGACGG